>NZ_JBHMIW010000009.1:0-297606 GCF_042436655.1 Sinorhizobium sp. P24N7
CCGTGGACGGAGCCAGGGCCAGTGCTGTCGTCTACAGCATCATGCTGACCTGTCGCGCCTGCGGCGTCGAGCCCTTGGCCTACTTGCGCCACGTGCTTAGTGAATTGCCACAGCGCGCAACAGATACGGACATCACCGATCTCTTGCCCTTCAACTTCACCAAAGCAGCCGCTGTCTGATCCAATGCAGCCGTCGCACAGCGACCCCGGTCAAACGGGCCGCGTCAACGCGCATGGAAATGAGCGCTTACGATCAAGCGCATTTCAGCAATGATTTCCGCCGGACTTTTGGTGCGCCGCCTTCAGTCAGTCTTTTGGCTTTGAGGGAGCCTCCTTCCCGGTGAATGTAACAGTGGGTTACGGGGTTGGATCGAAGTTCGCCTCGAAGTCCGTCCAAAGGAGCGCGCTTGGGCCTTGAACGCCCGCCGTTGACGTCTCGCTGTGGTTCTTGGCCATCACTACACGGCGCCTGTCGAGCGGCGGCCACAACGCGGCACGAACATTGGTGGAGGCGGTATCGCTCAAGCCGGCAAAGCTTGTTCTAGACGCCGTCGCTGAGGTGCATTGATGCCTGCCAAAGCAAAGAGTTGCACAATGAGCGGGCCTGCGGTTCGGATCTGTTCAAGAGCTTTTACTTTGGGCCTCACTCGAGAGTTTGACCGAGGGTCTAACCGAGTCAGGGCATTCATCCAGCGTATCGGCATTGCGGGCCGGAAACCGATGCTCAATGTTTGGTATGCGGGCGGCCGCAGGTAGGCGATGCCTTTTGCCGATGCCTCTCGGTGGCAGGATTAGGCCTCAGGTTCGTGGCAAACGACTTCGATATTGTGCCCGTCCGGACCAATGACGAAAGCTGCATAGTAGTTCGCGTGGTAGTTCGGGCGCAGACCAGGGGCACCATTGTCTTTGCCACCCGCCTCGAGAGCCGCGCGATAGAAAGCTTCGACTTGCTGGCGATTCTCGGCTGTGAACGCCAAGTGGAGATGCGCTGGCTTCTCCTCGGTTTGGTACAGGCACAATGAAGCCTTGCCCTTTGGGCTAAGCTCGACACCGTACGTCTGCAGTCCCTCCGAGACTACGGCCACGCCGAGTGGTTCGAGTGCCTTGAGGAAGAACGCTTTGCTCGCTGCGTAGTCGCTGACGCCGAATTTGACATGGTCAAACATGAGTTCTCCTGAAGTGTGTGGGCCTGCCTGACGAAAGTGCGCCCGAGCGTACCTCTGCTGTGCGCCTTGCAATGTCTGTTGAGCTGCAAAGGTCTTCGCGGCCGCTTGCGTCTCACACTTGATGGCATGTCTCAGCCATTGATGGCAAGGAACAGAGAGTGGGGAGGGCCGCACGGCAACACCCTTAGAATTCACAAGACAAGCGGCTGTTCGGGCAAGGCCCGGGCATCGAAAGCATCTTGTAACGGGTGCTTGTCTGTGCCGGCCGAGAGCTTGGGTCGAACCGCGACAACCTTCCGGCAGGTCGTGCGTTAGTAGACGAAATAAATTGGAGCCCGGAGAGCACGATGCCCTCAAGATTTCGTTTCGGCCTACTTGCGAAAGCAGGCTACACGGCCCGTGGTGTAGTGTTCCTTCTCGTTGCCGGACTCGCTCTTTTCTCCGGAGTGACAGGCGGTCGGCCCGAAATGAAGTCAGCGCTCTTGACGCTGCTCGGACAGCCCTTCGGCCGGATCTGGGTCGGATTGATCGGGCTCGGCCTGCTCGGGTTCGTCGCCTGGAGACTGGCCCAGTCCCTTGCGGATAGTGACGGCCACGGATCCGATCGCAAGGGTCTCACTGTGCGCAGTGCATTGTTCGGCAGCGCCGTAGTATACCTTGGGCTGGCCGGCTACTCCCTCGGACATGCACTATTTCTTGCGGGTGGAAACCAGGAATCTGGCGAGAAAGGGCTGGCGGAATGGATTCTGTCGAAGCCGTTCGGCTCGTACCTGGCGATCGCGGTCGGGATCGGCTTCGTCGTCGGTGGGGTCGTCACCGCGTACAAAGGCCTCACACGAAAGTTCGAGCGATATGTCCGCATTCCCGACCGGAACCGCGTCCTTACCTCAATCTGCATTTACGGCCTCGTCGCGCGTGGCGCTGTCTTCGTGATTATCGGCATCCTGTTCGCGTATGCCGGATTCCGGGTTGACCCGGAACAGGCTGGCAGCATGAGCGATGCCCTGGAGTGGCTTCGACAACTGCCGTTCGGCTCGATCCTGTACATCGCCGTGGCTGCCGGTATTGCTGCTTTCGGCATCTATAACCTTATTGAAGCGCGGTATCGGGTCGTCCGCGGCCCTGATCTGGCAACGGTGAAGCAGCCGATCTCGCTGCAGAAAACCTGACCCAACGCAGCCGGGTTGATTGAGCTGGTGAAAGCGTGGGGGGTGGAAGGCAGAGTGGCAATTACGGTGTGCGATGCCGAGCCGCTGAGCTGAGTTTACGAAGCTTTTCTCGGCAGTCTGCCGGCCATTGTCGCCTCCTTAGGGGACCATGAGGCCCCGGAACTGCCTTCAAGGACGACATGACTAGTTCCGGAGCCTCAAACGCAATAGCAGGTGACGAGATCCGCCATGGCGTTCATCGGGATATGTGTCGGGTAAAATCTTCGGCAACTGCCGTAAGACTTTTGTCAGGGTCCATGGGACTAAGGTCCGATATATACTACTGCCATTTCCCGTCGATATATGAGGATCACACTGGTTTCTCGGAGACATTGCTGACTCAATGCACCTGCGAAGGTGTCTTTAAGTAGATATCTCGCGACAAACCTGCGCCATCCGACTGTTGGCTCCGAGGCGAACGCGATCACCGATTCCTTGTCGGAACTGTTGTCGCCGTCTTCTTCTTTTACCTAGCTTCAGGGAACTTAAATCTTTTGTGATGGTTTCGATGAAGGAAAGTACGACAAGGAGAAACAACATGGCTGATAGAGGACCAACAGTTGTGAATACCGGAGGCAACGGTGCTGGTTGGGCCGTCGCAGTGATCGTGGTTCTGCTGATCGTCGGAGCCTTGTTCCTGTTCGGCGGCGACCTGTTCAACGGCGGCGGAGGCGGCGGGAATACCGATGTCGACGTGAACGTGCCGAACGTCGAAGCGCCTCAGGCACCGTCTGGTGGAGAAACATCGGCGCCTTCAGGCGGCACGGCGACGCCAGCTCCCTCGGGCGGCGGACAGCAATAGCTCCTGCAGAATGCAGACGGAGTTCCTGCACAGAAGTGGCGGCGTCGACGGAGGGTGCGGCGCTGCCACTCTTTTCGAGATCTCGCCTTTGAGTGCAAGCGCGGAAGACGCTTCGGCCCTCGTTGGGTCTTCAACGAATGCGCAGACTCGGATGCAAACCCGATGAAACGACAGGCCTATCGAATAGGCCTAAGCGACGGTCGGCCGGCTGGGGCGCCGGTCACCGGCAACGCGTTTGTCCGGGAAGCTCTCTAGCTCGCCCGCGGCACGTTGAATGATGTCCCGTACCCACGCGATCGCCGGTTCTTGAGCAGCCGCGATCCCCCAGAGGAGCGAGAGCTCCGATCGTCGCGCTGGTTCAAGGCGAAGCAGTTTTAGGTCAGCATGGCTGCGCATCAGCGCGCGGGCGGAACGGTCCGGCAGCGACGAAACCAGGTCGGTGGTTTCCAGCAGATGGCCAAGTGCGGCATAGCTCGGTAGCGAGACGGCAATGTTGCGGTGCTGCCCGCGCCGCGCCAACTCCACATCAAGGTAGTTCTGGGAAATTGGCCACGGAAGCGGATAAACGTGCCGATGGGCTAGAAAAAGCTCGGTCGAAATTCGATCGGCACAATCGTAGAGATCCGAACGCGGACCGGCGAGGACAACGAGTTCGTCCTCCCACAAGGTGATTCCGTCCACCAATGCTCCGACAGGCGTGGTTCCACCGATGGAAAACACGAAGTCGACGCGACCGGTCGCGAGATCTGATTCATAGCTGCGCCGTTCAAACGGCTCCACTGTCAGTGTCCAGTTGGGAGCTTGCTCGTGCAATATGGCTATAACGGCCGGCACCAGCGTAAGCTCCAATGCCCCGGGTGAAACGATCTTAACATCTCTCACCGACTCGGCCGGATGGAACGCCGTGGTGCATTGGCTCCCTCGCGTCTTTTCGAGCTCGGCGTTCAAAACCGTACTCAGGAGCGAAAGCGAGCGTTCCAGGCTCTGCGCGCGAATTGTAGGCAACATCGCCCCGCCGCTGCGTACAAAGAGAGGATCCGAGAACATTGTTCTCAGCCGGGCGAGTGCATGGCTGACTGCAGAGGGAGAGACAAAAAGACGATCGGCGCAGCGGGCAACGCTCCGCTCTTCCAACATGACCGCCAGCACCTTCAAGAGGTTAAGGTCGACCTTGCACCAGTTCATAAAGTGAATCTCATTCAGGTTACGCTGAGATTCTATCATTTGGCTCAGTTTGCGTCCTATGGCAACAACTTGCTCGAAGCACATCCTTTGATTGGTGAGAGCATGCCAAGAAACATCTATATGACCGCTGCGGTCGCAATTCTCATAAACCTCTTTTCTTCTCGAATATTCGCAGGCGAGATCACCCAAACGGACCGCCTCCGTCTGGAGCTCGAGAAACTCGCCGACGCGCATCCCGGCCGCGTCGGCATTTGCGTGCAGGACCAGCCTAAGTCGCCTGTTTGTGTGAACGGCGCTCAACGCTTCTCTCTGCAGAGTGTCATGAAATTGGTCGTCGCTGCAGCCGTCATGCAGGCGGTCGACGAGCAGCGTATCCGGTTGGACGACCAAATCACCATCAGGCGCGAAGACCTGAGCGTGAACATCCAGCCCATCGCCGATATCGTCGCCAGGCATGGCTCCTTTGAGACGAGTGTTCGGGATCTTGTGCGCCGGGCGGTCGTCGCAAGTGACAGTGCGGCTACGGACGTGTTGATCGCACGCCTGGGTGGGACGAAGGCGATACAGGCCTTCCTCGAAAAGGCGGGACTGACGGGCGTCCGAATCGACCGAACCGAGCGCGAGCTTCAAACTGAGACCGATGGGTTGACGTGGCAGCCAGAGTTCGTCTTTCCGCAGAGGCTGGAGCAGGCGCGCAGGGAAGTCCCCGCGGAAGCCCGCCAAACCGCCTTCGAGGCCTACATCAAGGACCCGCGCGACACCGCGACGCCCCGCGGCATGGCTGCTTTCCTGTACAGCCTTGCGTCAGGCAGCCTCCTGACTGCGGGCTCGACGGAATTCCTTTTGACGGTCATGAGCCAAACGACCACCTTTCCCGATCGCCTGCGCGCCGGCATCCCTCCAGAATGGGATATCGGGCACAAGACAGGCACGAGCCAAACCCGTGGCGGCATCAATGGTGTGACCAATGATGTCGGTATTCTGACGGCGCCAGACGGGAGGCGCATTGCCGTGGCCGCGTTCGTTGCAGAGTCTCGCGCCGGTCAGGCCGAACGTGCTGCCGTCATCGCGGCCGCGGCTCGAGCCATCACCGC
This sequence comes from Sinorhizobium sp. P24N7, assembly GCF_042436655.1. Classification (NCBI taxonomy): domain Bacteria; kingdom Pseudomonadati; phylum Pseudomonadota; class Alphaproteobacteria; order Hyphomicrobiales; family Rhizobiaceae; genus Sinorhizobium; species Sinorhizobium sp. P24N7. Next base: position 5,455 of record NZ_JBHMIW010000009.1, read on the forward strand.
AGCCTACGAATAACAGTACGGAGTCCTCCCGAGCACGGGCATGACGCATTCCGCGTGCTGATCGGCGCAGATGAGGTCTTGTTTATGCTCCATTCGATCCACTATCGCGCATCCTCAGGCCTCGACAACGGATGGCAGATCATGACGAACAGCGCGCAGATGCAGGAACAGCGATTGAAGGCACTCGAACTGACGAGGAATGGCGCGCCGAAGCTGCCGTCCAATCCTTTCTTCGGCGTCGGCCCGATCACTGACGCGACCACCGATGAGGTGGACAGCCGCTTGCGGCGGATCGCCTTCGACGCCTGGATCGAGAAGACCTATCGCAAGTTCGACGACAGCGGCAATGATATCGGCGGCTTTACCACGGCGGAAATCTCCCGCAGCATGCATCGCGGCTATCCGGCCGACAAGATTTTGACCGACATGATGCGGGCGATCCATCGCTATTTCGGTTTTCCGAAGGCGAACCGTATGGCAGTGGGTCTCGGCGGCGGCCACAGCGGTTTCACTGTCTGCGTCCAGCACCTGATGAACGCCAACGACGCCTCCCAACGCGTCTATGTCGATACGCCGCGGCCAGAGAGCGATCCTTCGAGAGCCGCGGGCTTCTTCCGCCAGTCCTGGGCGACCCAGCTCGTCGAAATGCAGCGGTTCGCCGAGAAGGGCTGCGAGAGCCGAATTCATTTCGCAGCCTCCGAAGGCGTGATTCCGACGGCAGAAGAGCTTTCCGCCCACGGCGTGTCGATCTTCGTCGGCGTCGGCCACGAGACGACCGGCGCCAATGCCTATACCAGCGGGGAAATCTGCGAACTGTTGAAGTGGATCGACGGTGATCCGGCCAACCGGCATGCGGTTTTCGATGCCACCTCGATGCTCGGCGCCATGCCGTGGGAGCCGGAACTGGTCAGCGCCGTGATGGCGAAGTGCTGCCTGTTCATGCCCTTCCAGAAGGCGATCGGCGGGGTCTCCGGTTATTTCGTCGCCTCCTTCACGCCGCATGCCCTGACGTTGATCGAGAAGAACCAGCAAGACCCTGCCTGGGCTATCCCGCGCCAGCTGAAGATCGCGCCGCCGGTCGACCCGAGGCAGCCATTTTCGGCCAAGCGCTCTGTCGACGCCGGCCCGTTCTATGATGCCGCCGAAGACCGCATGCTCGGCGGCGTCATAAATACTTACAGCGCGCTCGCGTTCGCCGAGACCACCTTCGGTCTCTTGCAGTCCGAGGCGCGCGTCGGCTCCGTTGTCGAGCTCAACCGGCGCTCCGCCGCCAATCGCAAGGTGATCGACGAGTGGGTGGAGACGCATCCGCTCCTGAAGCTGACCGTTGCCGATCCGGAGCGCCGCGGTGCGGCAGTGACGCTCCTGAAGGTGGTCGACGAAGACATCACAGATACAGACATCCACGCCCGCATCATTGCACGTTCGAAGCAGCTGCTCGGCTATGAGGGCATCACCCATCCGAATGGCGAATACGAGCCCGGCCTCGACGCGGCCCGCTATGTCAATGCCTTCCCCGGCACACCCGGGGACTATCGCGCCTGGGTCGGCGGCATCCGCGAGCCAGACGACGTCGTCGCACTGCTGGAGAACCTGCAATACGCCTATCTGCGCGCCAAGATCGTCGTCCTCGAAGAGGAACTGGCGAAGAAGGGCGTCACGTTCGAAGCCCCTGCCAAAGCCGGCCAGGCCGTCCGCAAGGACGATCCCGACCGTGCCTACACCGTGCTCATCGCCGACCTGGTCGGACTGCGCTTCGGTGCCGATGGCCGGCCGGATCACGGCGAGGTGAAGGCATATATCGAGGAAAAGGGCGGCGTGTTCCACTTGGGACCGATCGGCGACCGGTCTGCCCTGGAGAAGGGCCGCGTCCACTTCTTCTACCAGCCGGACCTGAGCACCGAGGCGGAAATTCTGCCGCAGACCGACAAGGGCCAGTACGACGCGCTGATTGCGGCGGCGACCTTCATTCCGAAAGCTTCCGTATTCCCGCTCGGCGGCGTGCGCATTGGCGCCGGCACCGGCAACATGGGCTCGGCCTCCTGGGGCGGCGGCAATGGCGAGGGCGGCCAGGCGCCGCTGATGAACACGCCGGGCATAAACAGCCGCGCGACCGCCCAGATGGCGATGAAGGCGATACTGAAGGTCGTTCCAGACCTGCCGGTAGACACGCTGCACCGGATGGTCGCAGAGGGCGACTTCGATACCGGCCGTCAGCTCAAGGATTTCCCGACCGCCAAGCTCGAGGGCCGCAGGATCGCCATTCTCGGCTACGGCAATATCGGCCGTGAAGTCGCCAAGCTCGCCAAGGCCTTCGGTATGCATGTCGCGATCTACGCCCGCCACCACCACAAGCACTGGATCGAGACAGAGGGCTTCGAATATGCCGAAAGTGCCGTAGCCGCGGCAACCGGCGCCGACGTGCTCTCCATCCATATCGGTCTCGGACGCCTGGATCCGGTGACCGGTCTCTATTCCAACGCCGGGACCGTCGATCAGAAGGTGCTCGGCGCTATGAAGGATGGCGCCGTGCTGGTCAACTACGACCGGGGCGAGGTGGTCGATACCGCCGCGCTTGACGAGGCGCTGTCGACAGGCAAGATCGCGCACGCGGCGATCGATGCCGACCTCTTCAAGGACGTCGCAACCGGCAAGCTCAGCGGGCCGATGCTTCCTTACCTGGCACTCGAGGAACGCCATAAGGGCCGGCTGGAACTCCTGCCTCACGCGGCAGCCGACACGGATCATCCTTCGCGCGTGACCGGCGCGAAACAGGCGGTGGACCAGATCTTCGATGTCATCCGCTTCAAGTCGGTCACCAATCTCAAGGGGGATCTGCCCGAGGGCTACGTATCGGCCGGCAGCCGCACGCCCACCGGCATCGGCCGCGTAACGAAGCGGCTGGTCGCCGAGGTCGGTGGCAAGGCGGAACTCCTGGTGGAGCTGCGGCAGACGTCGGAAAGGGTTGCGGCAATCCTGGGCGCGCTCGCCGCCGTTGCCGACCCGGATCACCGCGGCCGGATCGTCGATCGCTATACCGGCCTGCTCGTCGAAAGTGTCGATCGTCAGCGGGCGCTGCTCGACCGGCTCGGTCTCTACGGACCGGTGGAGGAGTAGACCGGTCGTCATCCGGCCACGCCGTTCGCGCTTGACGCGCAGGGCGTGGCCGTAAAATCTGAATTCGATCAGTGCTTCAGGGCTCTTTCCTGATCGATTTTCTCGGTCAGGAAGATGGCGAACGCCGTAGCGGGCAGCGCAAGCCCGATCATGGAGGCGAGCCACCACCCGCCAGAGGCAAATGCCCAGGCGCCCAGGGCAGAGCCGATAGCGCCGCCCGTGAAGAATATGGCCATGAACAGGCCGTTGAGCCGGCTGCGCAACTCCGCGCCGAGTTCGTAGATCGAGCGCTGCCCAGTCACCAAGGTCATGGTCACGCCGAAGTCGAGCAGGATCGCCGCCAGCGTCAGAAGCGTGAGCGCGGCAGTGGACCCTTCGGTAGCGACCTGCGTCATCAGGAAAGCGGCTCCTACACCGACAAGGCCGAATGCCGTCGCCGGCCGGATCAAGCCCTTATCCGCGAGGCGCCCGGCGATGGGGGAAGCAATTGCGCCCGCGACACCGGCCAGGGCAAAAAGCGCAATGCCATTATGACCAAGCCCGAAGCGCGGGCCGGCAAGATAGAGCGGCGTGACGGTCCAGAAGAGGCTGAACGCAGCGAACTGACAGGCCTGATAGGCGGCGCGGCGCTGCAGGACCGGCTGCGTCGCGAGGAGCTTGCCCATCGACTTGATGAGCTGGCCGTAAGTCATCCGGGCCGCCGGTCGGCGGGTCGGCAGCTGCACCCACAGCAGGCTGCCCAGCCCGACCATGACGACGGCCGAAACATAGAAAACGGCATGCCAGGAGCTGAGGCCGGCGATCAGCCCGGAAATCGGCCGCGCCATCATGATCCCGACCATCAGCCCGCTCATGACATTGCCGACGACGCGGCCCCGAGCCGCATCCGGAGCAAGGTTGGCAGCGAAGGGTACGATCATCTGGACTGCGACGGAGCCTAGACCGATGGCAAGCGAAGCTGTGAGGAAAGGCCCGGGTGTGGTCGAGAGACCGGCCGCGATCAGGGCAAGAGTGACCAGTCCGATCATCGTCACGATCAGCCGACGATTTTCCAGGAGATCGCCCAGCGGCACGAGCAGCAGCAATCCGATGCCATAGCCGATCTGGGTCAGGGTAACGATCAGGCCGGTCGCCTCTGCCGGCAGGCCGATGTCGAGTGCGATCGGGCCGGCGAGCGGCTGGGTATAGTAAAGGTTGGCGGCAATCAGGCCGCAGGCGGCGGCCATCAGAAATGTCATGCCGGCAGAAAGCCCGGCCGGATGCTGCGTCTGGGCGATGGATACGGGAGCTGTCATTGAAGAGTTCCTTGGGAGGCAGGAGGCGGACGGTTCAATCAGTCGAGAATGCGCAGGACGGCTTCGGCGGAAGCGAGCATCTGGTTTTCCAGCTCTCCGGTTTTGCCGGCGATGCGGACGCCCTGAAGATAGGAAAACAGCGCAAGCGCGGTCCCCGCAGGATCGACGTTCTGGCGGATTGAACCGTCTTCGTGGCCTTCGCGGATGAAACCTTCGAGCCGGGAGACGAAATGGCGATTGTGTCCGGCCACCTTTTCGGCGATCTCGGCGTCCGACAGAACCAGTTCCACGGCAGCGCCAATGGCCAGGCATCCACGCCTGCCGGTTTCGCCGCAGGCGGAGATGGCATAGAAACCGACGACGCGGGCGATCTTTTCGCGACCGGTGGAGGCTGAGGACAGCGCCTCATCCAGAAGATCGGCCCGGATTTGCTTATAGCGGTCGTAGGCGGCGACGAAGACGTCACGCTTGTCACGAAACGCCTTGTATATGCTGCCGGCGGTCAGTCCCATTTCCGCCTTGAGCTCGGCGATCGAGGTCCCGTGATAGCCCTTCTCGGAAAATATGCGGATCGCCGCATCCAGAGCCTGGTGCATGTCGAATTCGCGCGGCCGCCCGACGGGGCGAGGAGAGATGCTTTCGAAACTCATCTGATCGACCTATTAGGAAACGTTCATTTCCTAATAGGTCGCGGAATCGATTTGGTCAAGCGCCTCCTTGAGTTCTCATGACGAGCAGTTGCAGTGCAGGGTACAACTTTTAGAAACGTCGCCGATCTCTTCGACGTCCTGCCGGAATTCGAAAGGCGCTTCGAGGCGAGCACGGCAATCAGGATCTGCCGGAGAGCTCGAACTGGCAGTGGCTGAAGAAGGCCCGGACCGTCTCGTTGTCCTTCAGGAAGTGCGCCGTCCCGAAATAGATGGGAACAGGCGTGAGGCTCAGCAGCTCCACCCGGGTTATCGTGTCATCGTCCGGTCCGACGGACCAGGTCGGCAAGATGGAAAAGCCGAGGCCTTCGCTGACGTAGCGCCTGATGCTGACGCTTGACGACACCGAGATCAGCGGCTCGACAACCGCACCCTTGCTGCTGAGGAAACCGGTGGCGATGTCCCTTATTATCTGTCCCGGTTCATGCGAAACGAAAGGACGGCCGCAGGCCCATTCGGGGATACTGCCCTCGGCGGGAGCGGGTCCCCAGGTTCGGGGATAGACGAGCGAAAGGCTGTAACGGCCGATCAACTGCTGGATCACGACGGAGTCGCCAAAGTGCCGCTCCGCAATGAATATGTCGAGGCTGCCCTTGCGGACGAGATCCGATAGGGCGGTGTCGCGCTCGTATACGACAAGCTCCACGTCAGGGCGGCTTTCATGGAATTTCCGGACGACCCGGGGAAAGAGATCATGGAAGATTCCCTGCGGCATGCCGATCCGCAGCACCGGACGCTGGCTCTCCATCAGTCGCGTCAGACGTGTCAGCATGATGTCGAATTCCGGACGGATCAGCTCGTAAAGCGCAAGTCCCCGAGGTGTCAGTCCCACACGCCGTGCCCCGCGCTCGGCGACGACCAGCCGCTCGCCGAGGAGGTGTTCCAGCCGCCGGATATGGTTCGCCACGGATGGATGGCTGAGATTGAGTTCCCTGGCCGCGGCGGAATAGGAGCCGGTCCGTCCGAGCTGGTAGAACGTCTGGACGAGTGAGAGGCTGATGCTGGGCAAGTGGCGGTTCCTGCGGCTCGTGGGCATTCGCGCCGAGGACGTTACGGTGAGCAGGGGCAGGGCCGCAAGGCGCAGAGCCGGCGAGTTGTAAGTTTTTTCATAACTCGTCCCCTTGTTCTTTTATCGACGCGGTTTTGCCGGGCGCGCTACGATCTGTCCCGAAACCTCCTTGCAAGGCGTTCGGATCAGGTGCGCGAGCAGCATTTTTCACTACCAGTCATCGTTATCGGAGCGGGCATTGTCGGCGCCTCTACCGCGTCGTTTCTCGCACTCGCGGGTACGCCCGTTCGTCTGCTCGACGCTTCGACGCCGGCCAGCGGGGCGACCGGCGCTGCGGATGGTGCCGTGTCGGTGGCGAGCAAGCGCCCGGGCCCGATGATGACCATGGCCCGGGCCGGAGCGGCGCTGTATCGCGAACTCGCGCAGGAGGGATTGTTCCAGGGCCTGTTCCACCGGCGGCCCACCTTCCTCGTTGCGACGAGCGACGCGGAGGCCGAGGTCCTTTCCGACCACTCGAAAGCTCTCGCCGAGGTCGGTGCGCCGGTGCGTTGGCTCACCCGGGATATGGTTGCAGACAGATTGGCCCTGCTCTCCCGAAAAACGGTGGCAGTGCTGGAAGTCGAAGACGAGGGGCACGCGATCGGCTACAGCATAGTCTCGCGTCTGATTTCCGCCGCAGGGTTGAAGGTGGAGCGCAATTCCCCCGTTGCGGCGCTGGAATACGACGGACGATCCGGCCGGGTCAGCGGCGTTCGTGTCGGGGAAGCGGTGATCGAAGCCTCGGCGGTGGTCGTCGCCGCAGGTGGCGGCGCGGGCAAGCTCATAGGACTTCCCGATGTGTCGCGTCCACGCAGGGGGCAGCAACTGGTGACCGAGCGGGCACCCGCTCTCAATGCCGGCCTGCCGGGTTCGCTTCTCTCCTGCAGCTATCTCCTCAGCAAGAAGCACCAGGGCACGCAGGTGGATGCCCGGGGATACGGCGTCGTCATCGATCCGCTCGATACCGGCCAGTTCCTGATCGGCTCGACACGGGAGGAGGGCCGCACCATCCCTGAAAATGATATCGAAGCGGTTGCTCACCTGGCGGCCTCCGCCGGGGATATGGTGCCCGCGCTAGGGCGCTTGCGCATCCTTCGGTGCTTTGCCGGCATCCGCACTGCCATATGCGACGGCCTGCCGATGGTCGGCAGGATGCCTGGCGTCGACAATCTCTTCGTCGCAGCCGGGTTTGAAGGGGACGGTATCTGTCTTGGGCCGCTGACCGGCCGGATCGTTGCGGATCTTGTCCGGGGGGAGGAGCCGGAGGTCGATGTTTCGCCGTTCGATCCGGGGCGGTTCGCCGGTAGGAGCATCGCGGCATGACCACCGTCGGGATTTTCTTCTGGCGGGGCGCCGAGGTGCCGTTCCGAGCAGGCGAAAGCATTGCAGCCGCCCTTGCCGGTTCGAACATTCATGGATTCGGAAAGGATCCCGCCGGGTCACAAACCCGGTATTTCTGCGGCATCGGTGCCTGTCAGTGTTGCCTCGTCCGCGTGGATGGGCGCGCAACTGAGGCCTGCCTCGAACCGGTCTATGACGGTATGGTCGTGATGGCGCTGGAGGATGACGATGCGAGAGGCTGACGTCATGGTCGTCGGCGGGGGACCGGCCGGCGTTTCGGCGGCGATCGAAGCTGCGAAATCGGGGCTCTCGGTGATGCTTTGCGAGCAGAGACATGCGCTCGGCGGCGCCATCCATCGCCAGCCGGCCGAAGGCGTGGCCCCCATTGCCGTCTTACCGTCGCTTAGGGGCCGCTGGCAGGCCCTGTCTGCGGAGCTTTCCGCCTCGAGCGTGGATGTTCGGACCCGCCGGGCATTCGTCGGCATCGACAGCACAGGCGCCGTGCTGATCGAAGACCGGGCAGCCGGCAAGGTCGAAGTATGCCGGCCGCGCGCCTTGATTTTAAGCTGCGGGGCCGTGGAGCGGGTAAGACCGCGTCCGGGCTGGCATTTGCCTGGCGTCGCTGCAGCAGGCGGTCTCCAGGTGATGCTGAAGGAGGGCCGCGTGCCGGGGGGACGCATCCTGCTTGCGGGAAGCGGCCCGCTGCTGCTCGCTTTGGCCGCACAAATGACGGCAGCCGGCAATCCGCCGGTGGCCGTCATCGAGGAGGGAGATCCTGCTTCGCGGCCCCTGGCTGCTGTCCGTCTGCTGGCTCATCCGTCCATCCTTGCGGACATGGCTGCCTTGATGGTGCCTGTCCTGCTCCGCCGCGTCGTGTGGCGCCGCGGCACGCGTCTGACTGAGATCACCCGATCCGGCGATATGCTCACCGCATGCCTCCTCGCGTCAAATGGGCGGGAGGAGCGGATCGAGGTAGACCGCATCGGTCTCCATGACGGGCTGCGTCCGAACGATTTCGGCCTGCCGACCAATGATGCGGCGGCAGGCCTCGTCATCCTTAGGGCCGGAGACGTTCGTGAAGTGCTCGGCGCGCACGCCGCCGAGGCGGATGGAGCCGAAGCGGGCCGCGAGGCTGCGGCCCGGCTGGCAGGGCGCGCTCCGCGCAGTGGCCGGAGCGGGATTCGACGCCTGCGCTCTCTGCAGACCAGCCTCTCCCGCCTTTTCGCGCCCGTCCACGATGCGCCAATCCTTGGCGATTGTCCGGACGAAACGGTGATCTGTCGTTGCGAGAACCGGACAATCGGCCATCTGAAGGCGCAAATGTCAGGGCCGGACGCTGTTTCGGCACGAGAATTGCGCCTCAACGGACGGTTCGGCATGGGTGCCTGCCAGGGACGCTTCTGCACAGAATGGACGCTTTCACTGATGTCCGAACTGCGCCCCGCAGCCGCTCCGGCGAGCTTTGCCGAAATGGGCGCTTGCCGTTGGCCGTTGCGGCCCGTACCCCTGTCGTCGCTCGCAAAAGCCCGCATGAGCGGCGACACCGGGATACGGGAAAGGAAACTGCCGGCTGAAGCCATTGAGACCTGAAACAAAAAAAGGGGAACGTGAATGAGGAAGATACAGAGACTGTCTGCGGGTGCCCTGATGTTACTCGCGTCCACACTTGCCTGTTCGCCAGCATGGGCACAATCCATCACCATCGCCATCGGGTCGGAGCCTTCGACGCTCGATCCGCAGCTTAGGGATGACGGCGGCGAGCGCCAGGTCAACGACAACATCTATGAGACGCTGATGGCAAGGACGCCGACCGGCGAACTCGTGCCGGGTCTGGCCGCGCAGCCTCCGAAGCAGATCGACGCCACGACCTGGCAGTTCAAATTGCGGGACGGCGTCAAGTTCCACAATGGCGAACCTTTCAATGCCGATGCCGTGGTTGCATCCGTCTCGCGGGTCATCGATCCTGCCAACAATTCCGAGCAGATGGCGTATTTCGGTACGATCAAGGCGGCCGAAAAGGTCGATGACCTGACAGTCAACCTCATGACCACAGGTCCGGATCCGATCCTCCCTTCGCGCATGTACTGGATGAAGATGATCGCGCCTGGCTATGCCAAGGACGGCGATCTTGCCGGTGCGCCGGTCGGAACCGGTCCGTACAAGTTCGACAGCTGGAACCGCGGGACGGACCTGAAGCTCGTCGCAAACGCGGACTACTGGGGCGGGGAACCTGGGATCGACGACGTCACCTACCGCTTCGTGACGGAGCCGGGCACACGCCTTTCCGGCCTGCTTTCCGGCGAATTCGACGTGATCACAAACCTCCTGCCGGAGTTCACGACGAATGTGCCGAAGTTCGCTGCCGTTCCCGGTCTCGAGACGTCTGTCTTCGTCCTGGGTACGGACAATGAAGTTACAAAGGACCCGAAGGTGCGCGAGGCGCTCAACCTCGCAATCGACCGCAAGGCCATGGTCGAGGGCCTTTTCATGGGCTATGCGACGATCGCCAAGGGGTCGCACATCAATCCGGCCGCCTTCGGCTTCAACGAGAAGCTGGAGCACTATCCTTATGACATCGAGAAGGCGCGGGCTCTGATCAAGGAGGCAGGGGCCGAGGGCAAACCCCTCGTGATCGTCGGCGAATCCGGCCGCTGGCTGAAGGACCGTGAGCAGATCGAGGCGGTCGCGGGTTACTGGGCCGAGACCGGGCTGAACGTCACGACCGACATCCAGGAATTCTCGCAGTATCTCGACAGCCTGATGGGCGACGGGCCGCGTCCCGACGCGATCTTCATCGCCAATTCCAACGAACTGCTCGATGCCGACCGGGAAATGTCCTTCATCTACCACAAGGACGGTGCAGCGGCATCGAACTCGGATGCCGAGATGGCCACCATGATCGAAGCGGCACGCGTCGAAACGGATACCGCAAAACGCAAGGCGCTGTATGACGATATCCAGAAAAAGGGGCACGACCTGAACTACACGGTGCCGCTGTTCAATCTCCAGGACATCTACGGAATGTCGGAACGCATGGAATGGCAGCCGCGTGTCGACGCGAAGTTGATGGTGAGCGAGATGAAGGTCACCGAATAGCGTCGCCCGCAGGTGGCTTGACCCTTGCCGCGGACCAGTTCTGCGGCAAGAGTCGCCCCGACAACAGGAATGTCTCATATGCTGGAATTCATCCTCCGCCGCCTGTTCCAGGGGGTGCTCGTCGTCTTCGGGGTGACAGCGACCGTCTTCGTCGTGACCCGGCTGGTGGGCGATCCGGTTGCGCTGATGCTTCCGCTGAGCTCGACGGAGGCGCAAAGGGCTGCCTTTGCCCAGCAGATCGGCCTGGACCAGCCGATCGCTACGCAGTTCCTGCGTTTCGTCGCAGACATCGCCACTCTGGACTTCGGAAACAGCCTCTGGCAGCGGCGTCCTGCGATTGAAGTCGTGTTCGAGCGCTTGCCTAACACGCTGCTGTTGATCGCGGCGGGTCTTGGAGCCGCCGTCATGCTTTCGATACCGATGGGCGCCGTTTCGGCTCTGCGTCCGGGCGGACTGGTCGATCGGCTGACCATGTCGGTCGGTCTTCTCGGCCTCGCGATGCCGCAATTCTGGCTTGGTCTCGTCGCCATCATGATCTTTGCGGTGACGCTGAGATGGCTGCCGACCTCCGGCATGGGCACGGCCGCGCACCTTGTTCTTCCGGCCCTTACGCTCGCACTGACGCCGCTTGCGCGCTTCACGATGATGGTGCGCGCGTCAATGATCGACGAACTCAACAAGCCCTATGTCAAGACGGCGAGGGCAAAGGGCCTCGGACTAACGCGCATTCTGCGCGTCCATACCTTACGCAACATCCTGGTTCCCTTTCTCTCTATCTCCGGATGGGAACTGATCGCCACTCTTTCCGGCTATACGGTTGTAGTCGAAACGGTGTTCGCGTGGCCGGGGCTTGGCCTGACGGCCGTGCAGGCGATCCAGCGGGGCGACCTGTTTCTGATGCAGGCCATCGTCTTCGTCATCGCTTTCCTGATCGTCTTGATCGGGATCGTGCTCGACATCCTGTCGAAGGCGGTGGATCCGAGAATGGAATTGAACTGATGGCCGCTCCTGCTTCCGCCGCTTCATCCACTCCTGTCAGCACGAGCGTGCCGCGCGCGGGCATATCGGAACTCTGGCACGACAAGGCCGCTGCCATCGGGCTTGCCTTCATCCTGCTCATCGTTTTCCTGGCTCTGTTCGCTCCGCTTATCGCACCTTACGATCCGGCCGCACAGTCGATCATGGCACGGCTGAAGCCGCCGGTCTGGATGGAGCGCGGCACCTGGGAACACTTGCTCGGAACCGACAATCTCGGCCGCGACGTCCTGTCCCGCATCATCTGGGGTGCGAGGGCGACGCTGACGATCGGCGCCGTCACCTGCCTTCTGGCGGCGACACTGGGGACGGTCATCGGCCTTTGGGCAGGCTTCATGGGAGGGCGCACGGACTCGATCTTGATGCGTCTGGTCGACATTCAGGTCAGCTTCCCCGGCATCCTTCTCATCCTCCTCGTCGTCGCGGTTCTGGGGCCCGGCGTCTGGACGCTTGTTGCGGTCCTGTCGGTGACGAACTGGATGGTCTATGCCCGGCTCGTGCGTGGCATCGTCTCGTCAACCCGTCAGACCCCTTACGTCGAAGCAGCCGAAGTGATCGGCTGTCGTCCTGCACGGGTCATCTTCAGGCATATCCTGCCGAACATCGTCTCGCCGCTGCTGACGCTGGCGATCCTGGAGTTCACCAATATCGTGCTGGCGGAAGCAGCGGTGTCGTTTCTCGGCTTCGGCGTTCAGCCTCCGGCGACGTCATGGGGGCTCGACGTCGCCTCGGGACGGGACTACCTGTTCATCGCGTGGTGGCTCGTGACCTTTCCGGGCCTTGCGATCGTCGTCACGGTGCTGTCCATCAATCTCTTCGCCAACTGGTTGCGGGTAACGACCGACCCCGAGGAACGGGAGAAACGCTTTGCGCGCGCCGAGGCGGTCAGGCGGCGGCGCGGGCGACGGACGGTGGATGCATGACCATGCCTCTGCTCGAGATCGACAACCTGCATGTCTGTTTCGATACGCGCGCCGGCACCGTCCAGGCCCTGCGCGGGGTATCCCTGACCGTCGCACCGGGCGAAACGCTCGGCATCGTCGGCGAATCCGGGTCCGGCAAGAGCGTGACGGCACAGGCGGTAATGGGCCTGATCGATGTGCCGGGGCGCATCTCGGACGGTGAGATCCTCTGGGAGGGAAAGCCGCTCGCCGGGTTCGATGTCGCCAAGGCTGCACGCGATATCTGGGGCAGGGAGATCACGATGATCTTTCAGAACCCGATGACGTCGCTCAATCCGCTGATGACGGTGGGAGCGCAAATCGCCGAGGTGATAGAGGTTCACATGGGATTCAGCAGGCGGGCGGCGCGGCAACGGGCGGCGGAACTGCTTTCGGCGGTCGGTATCTCCGGGGCGGAGCGGAGGCTCGATCAGTATCCGCACGAGTTTTCCGGCGGCATGCGACAGCGCGTCATGATTGCCATGGGCATTGCCTGCGAGCCCAAGCTTCTAATCGCCGACGAGCCGACAACGGCCCTGGACGTGACGATCCAGGCCCAGATTCTGGAGCTTCTGGCGGAGTTGCAGGAGAAGATGCGGCTGGCGATCGTTCTGATCACCCACGATCTCGGCATCGTCGCAGGCCTCTGTCACCGCGTCGCCGTCATGTATGCGGGGCAGATCGTCGAAACCGGTCCGGTGGATGCCATTTTCGAGAATCCATCGCATCCCTATACGCAGGGTCTGATGCGCTCGACCCCAGGGCTCGATGACGACGAGGAACGGCTGACGGCGATAGACGGAGCTCCGCCGGGGCTGTTGCAGCCGCCTTCCGGCTGCGCTTTCCTGCCTCGCTGTCCGATCGGCGACGAGGGTTGCCGGGTGCCTCAAGTTCTCGGTGCGATGGGTGCGGGCACAGTGGCCTGCCGCAAGGCCGGCGAACAGGCATGGAGGGAGGCAGTATGACGGTCGCCCCCGTGCTGTCGGTTTCCGGCCTCGCCATCGATTACGAACTCTCGTCCGGCGGACTTTTCCGCAAACGCCGGAGCGTCAATGCCGTCAGTGATGTGAGCTTCGACCTGGCGCCGGGTGAAACGCTCGGTCTTGTCGGCGAGTCCGGCTCCGGCAAGACGACCGTCGGCCGCGCGGTGCTCCGCCGCATTCCCGCTGCGCAAGGCAGGATCGTCTTCGGCGGCGAGGACATTACCCATCTCGGCGGCGAGCCGCTGCGACGCCTGCGGGCGCGCATGCAGATCGTCCTGCAGGACCCCTATACGTCGCTCAATCCGCGCATGAAGGTCTCGAGCATCGTCGCCGAACCGCTTATCGTCCACGGCCTCGCGGGTTCCGCAGAGGAAGCGCGTGCCGCTGTTGCCGAATTGCTGGAGCGCGTGGGACTGCCCAGCGATGCCGCGGACCGCTATCCGCACAGCTTTTCCGGCGGACAGCGCCAGCGGATCGGCATCGCCAGAGCCCTGGCGCTGAAGCCCGCGCTCATCGTGGCGGACGAGCCTGTCTCCGCCCTCGACGTCTCGGTGCGGGCTCAGGTCGTCAACCTCATGCAGGACCTGCAGCGCGATCTGGGAATATCCTATCTCTTTATTGCCCACGACCTCGCCATCGTGCGGCACATCTCTCACCGGGTGGCGATCATGTATGCGGGGAGGATCGTCGAGGTCGCGCCGCGCGACGCCATCTACGAGCGGCCGATCCATCCCTATACAGAGGCATTGCTGTCTGCGGTTCCGGTTGCCAATCCGAAGCTCCAGCGCGCGCGGCGACGCATCGTGCCTCCGGGCGAGTCCGTCGATATCGCCAATCCGCCGACCGGCTGCCGCTTCCATCCGCGCTGTTCGCTTGCGACGGACCGGTGCCGCGAAGAGGCTCCGCAGCTCCTGCGCAAGACCGACGATCATTTAGCCGCCTGCTGGAATCGGCACTGATGATGGAATTGTTGCTCAGCCCCCAGGGGATAGCCGCGGCCGTCGCGCTCATCCTTGCCGGTGCGGTTCAGGGTTCCACCGGTTTCGGATTCAACATGCTCGCAGCGCCGATGCTCGCCATCATCGATCCCGCCTTCGTGCCTGGACCGATGCTGGCTATGGCCATAGCCGTGAGTGCCGGTGGTACGGTTCGGGAATGGAGCGACGTCAACCGGCAGGATCTGGCCTTCTCCCTGACCGGGCGCCTGCTGGCGGCAGGGGCGGCCGCGTTCTGCCTGCAATTGCTAAGCCCGGATGCCTTTGCGGCCGTCTTCGGCTTCGGCGTGCTCTTTGCGGTGGCGCTCAGCCTTGCGGGGCTGAGGATCGAAACGACGCGCAGTTCGCTCTTCCTCGCCGGGGTTCTTTCCGGTTTCATGGGCACCCTGACCTCGATCGGGGCTCCGCCCATGGCCATGGTTTATCAAAATGCCGGCGGCGCACGCATGCGTGCGACCCTGAACGCCTTCTTCGTCGTCGGCGGCATCATCTCGATCGGAGCCCTTTTCGTCGTCGGCAGTTTCGGCCTCTCCGATCTCCTTCTTGCCGCGACCATGCTCCCCTTCGCCTTTCTCGGCTTTCTGCTGTCGGGCTGGGGACGACGGCTCGTCGACCGAGGGCATGTGAAGGCCATCGTCCTCATCGTGTCGGCGGCTTCAGCTCTTGTTCTGCTTTTGCGCGCATTTTCATGAGGATGCCATGACAGACGCACCAAGAATTCTCATTACCGGTGCTGGCAGCGGAATCGGCGCCGCAATCGCGCGGCGCATCGCGACGCCCGGCATGCGGCTTTTCCTGCACACGGGCGCCAATGCGGAGGGACTGAGGACGGTCGCGGAGGAGGTGAGCGCAAAAGGTGCCGAGGTTGTCACGGACCTCGGAGACCTGTCCGATCCGACCGTTCCCGGACATCTCGTACGGGCGGCGCGTGCAGCCTTCGGCGGGCTCGACCAGATCGTTTCGAATGCCGGCCGCGCGCAGCGATCGTCGTTCGGTCAACTGACGGACGAAGACCTGCAGACAGCGTTCGACATGATGCCGATGGCCTTTTTCCGGCTGGTCGACGCCGCTCTGCCGGACCTGAGAACATCCACGCAGGGGCGAGTGGTCGCCGTCAGTTCGTTCGTCGCCCACGGCTTCGGGACGAATGGCATGCATTTTCCCGCATCCGGTGCCGCCAAGGCTGCGCTGGAGGCTCTGGCCAAATCGCTTGCCGCCCAACTCGCGCCTGAAGGTGTGACGGTAAACTGCGTGGCACCCGGCTTCACGCGCAAGGACAGCGGCGGCCATGCCGCCACGACATCAGCAGCGATGGAAAGCGCACGTGCGGTTACACCGAACGGCCGGCTCGGGGAGCCGATCGACGTGGCCGAATTGGTCGCCTTCCTTCTGTCACCCGGAGCACGCCATATTACAGGGCAGGTCATGCATGTGGACGGCGGACTGTTGCTGGCATAAGTTGTGTGGACAGCCGAAGTTCGACCCTCGGGGGCGGTCGCTTCGGGCCAAACCGAGCCACTCATCGTCGGATGGCGCTGGTCTGCAACAGGGCCGGTTGCGGAAAGTCTCCTACAGGGCAAATTTATCGAACGGCCGCCCCTGGGCAACGGAGGGTGCTGCTGTTCCGAGCGCTGCGGCTAGTACGTCGGCCAGGCCGCGTCCGGCGCTGCCGTCTTCATCAAGGCGCGGATTGTAGGTGGTAATCTCGATGCCGACTGCCTTGCCGCTTGCCAAGGCAACCCGAAGCGCGGTCCCCAGCTCGTCCCACGACAACCCGCCGGGCATGCGGAAATCTACAGCCGGCATGACGACCTCGTCGAGGCAATCGGCGTCGAGATGGATGAAGAAGCCATCCAGCTCCTCTCGCGTCAGGTGGTGAACCGCTTCGCGCGCGGCGGCCTCGACGCCCATCGCGCGCACGGCGGGAAGGTCAATCGCCTTGAGCTCTTTGGGGAGCGGTTGGCTTCCGTACTCCTCCTGGTCCTTATGATCGCGAAACGCGAACGCGACAGCGTTTTTGGGAGGGACCAGAGGACCGCGACCTTCAATGTCAGCCAGTTTCGACGGGCCGTGGCCGGTGACCAGGGCAAGGTCCATTGAGGCGCCCTCACCATTGGGCTCCGCCTCGGGCTGGAAAAAATCGGCGTTGCCGTCGATAAAGAACAGGCCGTAGCTGCCGCGCCGTCGAAACGCGAGCATCGAGCCCAGCACGATCGTGCAATCGCCGCCGAGTACTACCGGAAATTCGCCGGCGTCAAGCACCGCTTCCACCGCGTCGGCGAGCTTGGGCGACCACTCCGCAATTGCACTGGCATTCAGGGTGCCGGTCTCGGGATCAGGCGTAGGGTCCTTCGGAAGCACCGTCAGCCGCTCGGCGCGGCGCGCATGGATGCGCTCCGCGAGACCGAGGCTCAAGAGCTGGTCGGGCAAGTGCTCCACACCGTCGGTCGCGAGGCCCAGCGTAGAGGGGGCTTCGAGAATTGCGTAGGGAAGGGTCGGCATGGGCGCCTCCTTGGCGGCTACTTTGCGGAGTAGGCATCGTAGAAGCGCTTCGAACGCCCGACATCATTCGTCCCTACCGAGACATGGTGGATCACAACTACCTCCGCTCCAGCTTTGTCCCCCTAACAGCCGCTTCTGGTCATTGTTCCCTCAAAGCCGACTGTCGTTTGTGGCCAGAATGGACCGAAGCGAATCCGGAACCGCTGAGCCGGCAGCAACCGGTATCGCTTCCACGCCATCCGGGTTACGATGTGTAGCTGAGAACGGGCGTCTCGTCGGACCACCTGCGTCAGGAGGGCAGTGTGAAATCGCCAACGGTGAGAGTTATGGCCGCGGCCGAGGAAGATCTGGCGATCGAAACGGTCATGCTGGCGTTTGCAGCGGATCCCATGGCGCGATGGACCTGGCCGCATGCACACCAGTACCTTGCGGCCATGCCGCGAATGATCCGGGCGTTCGGGAGCAGCGCATTCGCCAACGGGACCGCCTTTTGCACCGACGGCTACGCCGGGGCGGCGCTGTGGCTATCGCCCGGGGTGCATTCTGACGAGGAGGGGCTTGGTGCGGTGCTCGAGAGCACAGTTGCGCGCTCTCTTGCCCCCGAAACCACGGCCATATTCGAGCAGATGGCCACGTACCACCCGACCGAACCCCATTGGTACCTGCCCCTGATCGGCGTCGACCCAGCGCATCAAGGCGAAGGTCACGGCGACGCCTTGATGGCGTACGCACTCGCACGGTGCGATCGCGATCACGCGCCAGCCTATTTGGAATCCTCGAACCCGCGCAACATTCCGTTCTACCGACGCTACGGCTTCGAACCGCTCGGCGCGATCCAGGCCGGTTCGTCGCCGACGCTCGTCCCGATGCTGCGGCCGCCGCGTTGAGGTTCAATCGGTCGGAGAGTCGCCCGTCCCTTGTCAGAAGTGCCGTTACCGGTGGTCTGCGGCACGATCCGCGACGACTTCGAAGCCACTGCTGCTTCGGCAAGGCGCGTCTTTCCTGCCTGCGCCGCTGGCTTCCCTGCCATCACAGCGTACCGGGCGGGCGACGGCTGACCTTTTCGATGATCCGCACTTAGACGGTGGGGTGTATTCTCCCGACGCGCAATAATGCCGTCGGAAGCTTTGCGACTACTTCTCGGCCGACGCTGCGGCCTTCTCGATAAGGTGGGAGACAGCTTCCGGATGGGAAACCATGAGGACGTGCGAAGCGCCCTTGACGACCACGGTCTCTTTGGACTTTGCGCGCTCAGCCATCCAAGACATCGCGGCAGGCGGAATGTTCTTGTCAGCGTCGCCGTAAACAAACCACGACGGGATTTTCTCCCAGGCAGGCGCGCCAGCCGGCTCCTTCAACGCGGCTTCGGCGACAGGGCGTTGTCCCGCTGCCATAAGCCTGGCTTCAACGAGCGGAACGTCTGCGGCGAACTGATCGGGAAACTTGTTCTGGTCGATGTACAGATCATGACCTCCATTCGGCAGGGTGACCGGCGGGGCGAGGGTAGGGCCCAGGGTACTGC
Organism: Sinorhizobium sp. P24N7; assembly: GCF_042436655.1. Classification (NCBI taxonomy): domain Bacteria; kingdom Pseudomonadati; phylum Pseudomonadota; class Alphaproteobacteria; order Hyphomicrobiales; family Rhizobiaceae; genus Sinorhizobium; species Sinorhizobium sp. P24N7. Next base: position 24,037 of record NZ_JBHMIW010000009.1, read on the forward strand.
CGGGGAACTTTCCGGTGAGATCGATGGCCGTTTCTCCCGCTTCCGGCGCAAACGCCGCGACGAAGACCAGAGCCTTGACGTTCTCATGACCGTTCGCGGCGCTGGAGATGACGCTGCCGCCGTAGGAATGGCCGACAAGAACAATCGGTCCCTTGATCCCGGAGAGAATGGCCGAAACATAATCAGCATCGCCCTTGACGCTTCTGAGCGGATTGGCGGCCCCTACGACAGGATAGCCGTCTTTTTCCAGCTCCCGCACGACACCGTTCCAGCTGTTCGATTCTGCGAACGCACCATGCACGAGTACGACAGTGGGCTTCTGACCGGCAAAAGCCGGCCCAGCAAGGGCCAGAGCACTCGCTGCCAGGGCCGCGAGGATATGCGTGTAGCGGGACATGTGATCTCCTTTCGCTTGAAGTGACCCGCGAATAAGAGCTTTCGGGTGTATCCGCGATATGTTCGAAACGCGCGGCGGTGTAACGAAGTTTGTCGCGAGAACGCAGCCGTACATCTGCTTACAAATTTCATATGGAGAGCGTCGCCGCAGGAGGGGCGCGGACGCTCGCAACTCGATCCCCGCGGCGATGCCGGAGCCGGCGAGAAGCGCGGGGATGAGCCATAGCATACGCTATGGGCATCATCGCTGAAGGGCAGGACGAAGCCCGCAAAGCGAAGGTGCGGCTTCCGGAAGGAAGCCGCACCGATGTGGAATTGGAGTCTAACGCATCGACTTAAATGCGGCCCGCAATTCCTCGGCAAACAGCTGCGGCTGTTCCCAGGCAGCGAAATGGCCACCCTTTTCGACCTGGTTGTAGTAGACCAGAGATGGGTATGCCTGCTTGCTCCAGCTTTCCGGTGCCTTGTAGATTTCCTTCGGGAACACCGTGATTGCCACGGGCACCTTGATGTCTTTGGTCTTCTGGGCGTCGGAGCTGAAGTTGTTGTTGTTGTTCTCCCAGTAGAAGCGCGACGACGACGCACCGACGTTCGTCAGCCAATAGAGGGTGATGTCGTTGAGCATCTCGTCCCGGGAGAGGACATTTTCAGGCACGCCGTTGCTATCGCTCCATTGAACGAATTTCTCATAAATCCACGCCGCTAGACCGGATGGCGAGTCCGCTAGCGAGTAGCCGATGGTCTGCGGGCGGGTCACCATCATTGCGCCATAGGCGGCGTTCCTGCCGAAGAACGTGCTAAGGGACCTATAGGCTTCCCTTTCGGGCTGCGATAAGCTTACCGGTGCCGGATCGCCTGCATTGATGCCCCTCATCAGCTCCCCTGGAACAGTCGCGGGCATGTTGAGGTGAATGCCGAGCAAGCCCTTCGGAGCTTGCCGCGCCAGCGCATCAGAGATCACCGAACCGTGGTCGCCACCTTGGGAAACATAGGTCGAATATCCCAGACGTTTCATGAGCACGTCCCAAGCTTTCGCGACCCGCTCCGGTCCCCATCCGAGTTCGGTAGGCTTGCCGGAGAATCCATGACCGGGAATCGACGGGATCACGACGTCGAACGCATCTTCCGCGCGACCACCGTAGGCGGTTGGATCGGTAAGTGGACCAATTGTCTTGATGAACTCGAACTGCGATCCCGGCCAGCCGTGCGTTAAAATGACGGGGAGGGCGTTTGGGTGACGCGACCGGACGTGGATGAACTGGATATCGACCCCATCAATCGTGGTAATGAATTCCGGCAGGGCATTCAGCTCCTGCTCGGCCTTACGCCAATCATACTCGCTTCCCCAGTAGCGAATCAGTTCCTGGACACGTTGGAGCTGGATGCCCTGGGAGATATCGCCGACAGTCTCCTTATCCGGCCAACGCGTGTTCGCGATCCGCTTGCGAAGATCGTCGAGCTGAGACTGCGGGACATGAATTTCAAACGGGCGAATGCTTTCATCCGCCTGCTGGTTCTTGGAACTGACTAAGGTGGTTTCAGCGGCACTTGCCTCTCGCAGGGCTGTGACCGGCAGCAGCATCATGGACCCAATAGCAAGCGCGATGGCGCGGTCAGCAATATGATTCCGGCGGGAAAATGTGTCGATAGCAGTCATGTGGCCTCTCCTTGTCTGTGTCGATTGACGACAATCAGTGCGGAGCGGGATCTACGAACCTGACGTGTCTGCCCTGTTTCAGGATTTTATGCAGTTGTATTAAAGCGTTTACTGAGCGGCTTTGACACGATTCCATACGAAGAATTCCGGAGTTAAAGCGGCGCGTCGCCCGAATGGGGGCTGTCGATAACCCCGAGCAAAGGTGTTCACCATCAACTAAGACCTTGCAGTTGAAGACGCCGCATCCGGATCGGGCGTGTCCTGCTAGATGGCTTTTCGCATAATGCCGAACAGCGTTACCATCGAGATTTCTTTCAGCACCGTCCGGGCCGGAATCGGTTGATTGGGCCATTCTTTGTTGCGTTTTCGCCGCATTATTACTACGCAAAATCAATTACTTTCTACAATTGTTAATGTACGAGTCTCACCGGCTGACAAGGAATATAGAGTCGCCCGCCTACTTCCTGCTCTTGGGTCCTCGCCGACACCAGCACATTCAAGAAGCTCCGGCCCGCCAACTATCGCGCTCAAATCGCTGGCCACCGTAGTGAAGCAGCTTAAAGGAGACATCCGCGACAAAGCTTCGATCCCATCCTCGACTCGTGCGCAAGCTTCAAGAAGCGCTTGGCGATCAGCTCTGCGTTGCATTGGATGATCCGAGCGTCACCGAGATCGTGCTGAAACCGGACGGAAACTGTTCATTGAACGCTTGGCCCCGGCGTCGCACCGGCAGGCGAGATGTGGTCGGCTGCTTGACGGACATCACCTGCTACTGCACTTTATTTACAGACCCATAACGGCAACCCTCTTTTGATGGTGACCAATGGCGGCTGACTACATCATAGGACCGAACACAGAGAATCCACGGCTGACGCGATCTGTCATGGGCGTGGATCATCTTGGCGAAAAGCTCGAACTTTCGGTTATCGAGGAGCGGCCCCTCACCATCTTCCTCAACTCGCAGGAGATCGTCACGGCTATGACGATCGGCGACTACCCGGAATACCTCGCGCTCGGGTTCCTGCGTAATCAGGGGATGCTAGATCCTGCAGAAACGGTTACCGATGTTGAATATGATGAGGAACTTGACGTGGTTGTCGTCCGGACCGAGAGCCGCACGACGTACGAAGAAAAGGTCAAGAAGAAGACCCGCACGAGTGGCTGTGCTGTAGGTACGGTGTTTGGCGATATGATGGAGGGCCTGGTGGGGCTGACCTTGCCGGCCGCGCCAATGCGGACGTCGTGGCTCTACACGCTGGCCCGCACGATCAACACTACGCCGAGCCTGTATCTTGAAGCTGGCGCGATCCATGGAACGGTGCTGTGCAAGGAGGACCGACCGCTGGTCTATATGGAAGATGTCGGTCGTCACAACGCGGTCGACAAGATCGCCGGCTGGATGCTCTTCGAGAAAGTGGGAGCTGAAGACAAGATTCTCTACACCACCGGGCGGCTTACGTCCGAAATGGTCATTAAGACCGCCATGATGGGGATTCCGGTGCTCGCGTCGCGCTCAGGCTTCACGGCCTGGGGCGTGGAGATTGCGCGCCAGGTAGGGCTGACACTGATTGGACGCATGCGTGGTAAACGCTTCGTCTGTCTAACGGGAGAGGAGAGGCTGATCTGGGATGCTGATCCCGAAACCGTACCTGAGGATGAGAAACATCACCGCCGCAAAGGCGCACTAATTGACTAAAATTATGGGTGTCATACTGGCCGGAGGCCGTTCCACTCGTATGGGTGGCGGCGACAAGGGCTTGCTGCGGCTCGGCGATGTAACGCTGCTCGGTCATGTACATGCACGGCTTGCGCCGCAATGCGCGGAGCTTGCGATCAACGCCAATGGGGATCCAGCGCGCTTTTCAGATTTCGGGCTTCCTGTGCTTGCCGATACGCTGCCGGATTATCTTGGGCCCCTGGCGGGTGTTCTCGCGGGCCTCGAGTGGGCGGCCGAAGAGGGCGCGGATGCGATCGTGACTGCGGCGGCCGATACGCCTTTCCTCCCCCGTGACCTAGTGGCCAGGCTCAGCGACGCGGCGGCACAGAAGAAGGTTCCAATAGCGCTGGCCGCCTCTCCGGATGAGGCGGGATCGCTGCGCCACCATCCCACCTTCGGTTTGTGGCCTGTCGGTTTGCGCGAGGACCTCCACGCCGAACTTTCAGGCGGGCTTCGCAAGATCATGCTTTGGGCCGAACGGCATGGCACCGCGACTGCGCTGTTTGCGTCGGCGCCGTTCGATCCGTTTTTCAATGTCAACACGCCGCAGGACATGGTGCGCGCCAATGCGATTCTGCACGGAGATTTGGCATGACCTTCTACGACGCGGTCGACTGTACCAGCACACGAAAGATCGGCGCCGTCGGTTTCGTTTTTCATTGGGCTTGCTGATGTCGATGACGCCTCCTCCGCTTACGCCGCCACGCTTGAAGAACGATTGTTTCGCCCTGCCGCCGGGCGTCGATTGGACCCCTGTGGATACTGCGCTCGGCCTGCTACGGGCAAACCTGTCTCCTGTTGTGGATATCCAGGAACTCGACGTTTCCAATGCGCTCGGCCGCGTTTTGGCGCACCATGCAGTTGCACGTCGCTCCAATCCGCCCGCCGCCAACTCAGCCGTCGATGGATACGGTTTTGCTCATGCGGCTACCGGCGAGGGACTCCAGACGCTGCCGCTGATCGAAGGCCGTGCGGCGGCGGGTGTGCCATTTTTAGGCCCTGTGCCGGAGGGAATGGCGGTCCGCATCCTGACCGGAGCAATTCTTCCCGTAGGGGTCGACACGGTGGTTCTGGAGGAGGATACCGCCACCGATGGCCACCGCATAGCCTTCCACGGTCCGATCAAGATGCGAGCAAATACCCGTAAGGCCGGCGAGGACGTGATCGCCGGCGATGTCGCATTGCCGGCCGGGCATCGCCTGCGCCCGCCAGATCTGGCGCTGCTGTCTGCCGTTGGCGCGACAAGGGTTTCGGTTTTCCGTCCGCTGCGCTTGGGTGTGCTGTCCACTGGTGACGAGATCGCCGCGGATGCTGGCGGAGCCCTTCTGGAAGTCGGCCGCATCTATGACGCCAATCGGCCGATGCTTCTCGCAATGGCTCGGCGCTGGGACCATGTGCCTGTAGACCTTGGTCATGTCGGCGATGACCGAGCAGCACTGGCCGCCCGGCTTGACCGAGGGGCAACAGAGGCAGATGTAATCTTCACCTCCGGCGGGGCCTCGGCGGGAGACGAGGATCATGTCTCGGCGCTGTTACAGGAGGCCGGTGTGATGCAAAGCTGGCGTATCGCCGTCAAGCCGGGCCGCCCGTTGGCGCTTGGCTTGTGGAGGGGTGTTCCGGTGTTCGGCCTGCCGGGAAATCCGGTCGCGGCCTTCGTCTGCGCTCTAATATTCGGCCGCCCGGCCGTCTCCGTGTTGGCCGGCGAGGGATGGGAGGAGCCAATGAGTTTCACGGTTCCGGCCGCTTTCGAAAAGAACAAACACGCAGGCCGGCGCGAGTATCTGCGGGCGCGATTGACGCCGGAAGGTCACGCTGAGGTTTTCCGGTCGGAAGGTTCGGGGCGGGTCAGCGGGCTTTCCTGGGCCACCGGACTTGTCGAACTTGCCGATGGCGCCCGCCGGGTCGCACCGGGCGATCCCGTTCGTTTCCTTCCCTACTGCTCGTTTGGATTGTAGTCCATCAAAACGGACGAGGACAACGCTACGGCAAGGGCTCGGAGTGCCAACGATGGAGCCTAAAATCGGTGCCAGCGGTTACCGTTGAACTTGCAAGTTAAGCGATGATCCCGCATGTTAAACAGGAATTTCCATAGTCGCTGCCTGATCAACAAGACAAGGAGCTGGCGATGAGAGAAATCATTCTCGCGGGAGCGTTCGCACTCTCAACTTCGACTTGCCTGGCGCAGACTGCGACGCCACCGGCGCCCCTATCTCCCCAATCTGCCTCGCCAATAGAGGCGGCTGCCTCGCCACCAGGCGGTCCGGCCAACCTGTGCCAGGAGATTCTTGGCTTCATGAAGGCTCCCCCTCCAGACGCACCTCAAGCTGCCGATGCGAAGAAAACTGCCGTGACGGCCGCTCAGCAGGCAAAGCCTCCGCAGCCCGCCTCGAGCCAGCAAGGCTCGGCCGGTTTGGCTGGGACGGCCACCACCGGCAAAGACCCCTCGGGGGGCGGCGGGAGTAATTCGGCCCAGGCCGTTACCGGACAGGACGGCGTCGCAACCGATGCGCCTGAGCCGGGCAAGGATCAGGCGAATGCCGGATCGGTTGCAAACGCACCGCAGAAAGAGTCACGGGCAGCGCCGCTCCCGCCCGCCGATGTGATGAGCACGCCCAAGGAATCCGTGCTGAGCATGGAAGCGGCCCAGCAACTCGCCGACGCGAACGATATCGCGGAATGCCAAAAGACGGCCCGGAAGATGAGAGTTGCCGGCGTTGCCATGCCACCGCCGCTGATTGCATTGGCAGCATTGGATATCCGGTATCAGCAGAATTCAGGCGCAGCTCAAAATCCCTCTGGGACTAGCGGCCCGTAGGAGAACGATAAGATGCCGGAATTGTGCCCAGACGAATAGCCCGTTGGCACCTGGTCGCGGCTGCATCGAGTGGCAACGGAAGCGAAGGAGTCCGCAATGGGGATAATCGTGACGGGAGTAGTCGTTGTAGGAGCGATCGCGTTTGGTACCGGCTATTATTTTACGAACGTACAGCCGGCAGAGCCTGCTTGGGAGGTCTACAGGACCGAGGGCGCCCGGGTTGGGGATCCAGGTCACAATCTCGTCGGAAAGAGCTGGTCGGGCGAACCCGGCAGCGTTTCTGCGGACAACGAGGAGAAACCTTCGTAGGAGGCTCCGAGCGTCTTTTGCACAGGTGACATTCAAACCCTCTGATCACCCTCTGATCGAACATCCGAGCCGGTCTCAAAATTTGGCCCTTTCGTCCTCGGATGCCTCGCCTTTCAGCAATGCAGAACTGCTTTGCATTAGGTTCTGCCAGAGTATTTCGCGGCACAGGTGGCGCAACTCTGCCACGACGCGCGATACGCAGATCGCCGTTCGAGTGCGAATATGGCTGGTCTATTCCGCAGGCTCAGCGGCAGTATGCGGCGGTGTCCGGGCACCGGTCTTGCCTTGCTGCTCTTCCACCCAGGCGCTGTGATGTTCCTTGGCCCAGTTCAGGTCCACCGAACCAGAGCCCATTGCCTGCCAGGCACCTTCCATACCGAGCGTGCCGATATAGATATGCCCAATGATCACAGCGATCATGATGAGGCCCACGATGGCATGGACATATTGGGCCATCTGCATGCCGTTGACGTCAGTGAAGGAGAACGGAAACAGCATGAACACGCCTGAGACCGACAACGCAGTCCCCCCCACCACGACAGACCAGAAGATGAGTTTCTGCCCGGTGTTGAAACGTCCCGCCGGTATATGCGTTTGGTTCGACCGGTCGAAGAATCCGCCGGCGGACTTAAGCCATTTTGCGTCGTAGCGGTCCGGGAGATTGTGTCGGATCCACGTCAACAACATCAATACGACGCCGAGCATGAACGCCCAGGATACGAAATGATGCGCGTACTTGGCCCAGATCGACCAGGTCGAGAACGCCTCCGGCCCGATCAGCGGCATCAACAGGCGCTTTCCGAAGATCAAGTTCAAACCGGTGATCGCGAGGACGATGAAGGCCGTTGCGGTTGTCCAATGGAGCAGGCGTTCCAGCGCGTTGAACCGGAGAATTTTTTGACCTGATTCGCCTGCCTGTGTCCGAATACGGCCCCGGATGAGATAAAACAGCGCGATGGAGAGCAGCGTGCCGATAATGATGAACGCACCAACCCAGGGTAGAGCAGTCCGCTCGAAGGTTTGATAGTCCCGACCTTGAGGTTGTTGCAGCGTTGTGGCCTTGCGGTCGGGTATCGTGACCCGACCCTGGATCTTGCCGAGCTCATCAAGAAGCTGCTGCTCGCTCACCCCTTGCGCACCGGGGTTGTTGACCGGTGCGCGCTCCTGCGCCCCGGCGGGCGCCATCCATAGGACGAAAGCCAGTATGAATGCCGCAACCGCCGCCGAGACCAGTCGATAAAGGCTCCAGATCCGCATTTGCTCCGTCCTCCCAACTTCGCTGCGACGCCAAGCAGCACCCGCTATCTCGATTTTCCCGGACCATCGTACCGAAACGGAACCCATTTCCGGCTATCCCGATGTTCGACCGAAGCGCCGAAGCGTCCTTCCTGAGCGTGAAAGGATGATGCATGGCGCTTTATCCTTAGGTTCCAGATCATCCTATCTGCATTCAGATCACTTTATCGGCTGCAGGATGCCCTAGACGTCTACTGTCTCCCGATAGGCGGTATGCCAGCCCCATGCGCCCGAGCCATAGCCTCTCTGCGTCACACGCTCCTTGTAGATTGCGGCAATGATCACTCCGTCGCCAGCCAGCAGCGATTTCGTCGAGCACATCTCCGCACAGAGTGGCAGCTTGCCTTCGGCCAGCCGGTTGGCTCCATATTTCGCATACTCGACCTCCGTCGAGTCGGCCTCCGGTCCTGCCGCACAAAACGTGCATTTGTCCATCTTGCCGCGTGAGCCGAAATTGCCGACGCGTGGATATTGCGGCGCGCCGAACGGACAGGCGTAGAAACAGTAGCCGCAGCCGATGCACAGGTCCTTGGAATGCAGCACCACGGCATCCGCAGTGGTGTAAAAACAGTCAACGGGACAAACTGCCGCGCAGGGTGCGTCCGTACAGTGCATGCAGGCCATCGAGACGGAGCGTTCGCCCGGCTTGCCGTCATTGATGGTGACGACACGCCGCCGATTGATACCCCACGGAACGTCGTGCTCGTTCTTGCAGGCGGTAACGCAGGCATTGCACTCGATACAACGTTCGGCGTCACAAAGGAATTTCATCCGTGCCATCTTCGTTCCTCCGCTACACCGCAACGATCTGGCAAAGCGTAACCTTCGGTTCCTGCATCCCCGTTACGGGATCGTAGCCGTAGGTGGTGATACTGTTGGCGCTTTCGCCGAGAACGTAAGGGTCGGTCCCTTCGGGATAATTGGCTCGCAAGTCCTCGCCCCGGAACCAGCCGCCGAAGTGGAAGGGCATGAATGCGACACCCTTGCCGACACGCTCGGTGACCAGAGCCTTTACCTTTGCCTTCACGTCGTTCTCCGCTCCGTTGACCCAGACCCAACCTCCGTCACTGATGCCGCGCTCGGCTGCATCGTCGACGTTGATCTCGACAAACATGTCCTGCTGCAACTCGGCAAGCCACCGGTTCGAGCGGGTTTCCTCACCGCCACCCTCGTATTCGACGAGGCGTCCGGTCGTCAGAATGATCGGGAACGATTTCGCGGTGCCATTGTCCACAGCCGCCTTCTGCACACTGAAGCCGATATTGGGCAGGCGGAACTGCTTGGCGTCTGGATAGGTCGGATACTTGGCTACAAGATCCACCCTGGGCGTATAGATCGGCTCGCGGTGGATCGGCACCGGATCCGGCAAATTCCAGGCAAGGGCCCTGGCCTTGCCATTCCCGTAGGGGTGGCAGCCATGGCTGAGCGCCACGCGCTGGATGCCGCCAGACAGGTCGGTCGACCACGACACCTTGCCGATGTCGCCCATATCATCGCCGATCGTCTGGATGATGCCTAGTTCTTCCGGGGTGAGATCCCGATCCCAGCCGAGTTTCTGGAGCACGGCCATGGTGAACTCCGGATAGCCGTCGGTGAGTTCGGAACCTTCCGTGTAAGAACCCTCGGCAAGAAGCGTTTCGCCGTTGCGTTCCACGCCAAAGCGGGCGCGGAATGGGCTGCCCCCGTCCATGACATGCAGGCCGGTGCTGTAGAGGTTTGCAGTTCCCGGGTGACGGAGCTCCGGTTTTCCCCAGCATGGCCAGGGCAGACCGTAATAATCGCCGCCGACCTCCGGGTCGTCCTTCGGCGCGCGCAGGGTAAGCAGATCGAATTTGTGCTGGTTGCGCATATGCGCCTTGAGCCGCTCGGGCGACTGGCCACAATAGCCGGTCGACCAGCCGCCGCGGTTCATTTCACGCAGCACGTCCTCGGGTACCGGCCGGTCACCTTCGACGGCGATGTTCTTGAACATCCATTCGGCGAGGCCAAGCTTCTGTGAGAGCAGGTACAGGACCTGATAATCGTCCTTCTGCTCGAAGCTTGGGGGGACGATCTGCTCGCCCCACTGGAGCGCGCGGTTGGAGGCGACCCGCGATCCCGAGGTTTCGAACTGCGTGCAAACCGGCAGGAGATAGGTGTTGTCCTTGCGCCCCGCCTGCACCGCGAGCGAAGCCCAGGTCGTAGGGTGAGGATCGGCCACGACAAGCAGCTCAAGTCCGGCAAGCCCCTTCATCGACTCGGGTATGCGCGTGATGCTGTTGCTGGCGTGGCCCTGTACGAACATCGACCGCATGATGTCGGGTTGCTCGACGTCTTCCTTTGGCAGTGAAACCGAATCGAACCATCGGGTCAGCGGAATGCCGGGTGTTTCCATCAGTTCCTTGGAAGAGAACTGGCCCAACAGGTCGTCATAGGGGATCTCCCACACCCGCCCCCAATGCTTCCAGGCCCCTTCCGTCAGACCGTAGTAGAAGGGCAGGGTGACCACGTCGAGCCCGATGTCCGTCGCGCCTTGAACGTTGTCGTGGCCGCGGAAGATATTGGCGCCGGTGCCCGGCTTGCCGATGTTGCCGGTAGCGAGACACAGGATGCAGCTCGCCCGCGTATTGGCGGTTCCAACAGTGTGGTGCGTCTGGCCCATGCACCAGATGATGGTCGATGGCTTCTGGGTCGCGAACGTCTCGGCGATGCGCTTCAACTGCTCGCCGGGCACGCCGGTGATCGTTTCCACCTCGTCCGGGGTGTACTTGGCGACCTCCTTTCGAACCTCATCCATCCCGTAGACGCGTTGCGCGATAAATTCCTTGTCCTCCCAGCCATTCTCGAAAATATGCCAAAGCATGCCCCAGATCAGCGCAATGTCGGTGCCGGACCTGAAGCGGACGTATTCGGTGGCGTGGGCAGCCGTGCGCGTGAAGCGCGGGTCCATGACGATGAAATTGGCGTTGTTAAGTTCCTTTCCCTCAAGCAGATGTTGCATCGCGACCGGATGCGCCTCGGCCGGATTGCCGCCAAGAACGAGCATCGTCTTGGAATTTCTGATGTCGTTGTACGAGTTGGTCATCGCGCCGTAGCCCCAGGTGTTGGCTACGCCGGCAACCGTCGTCGAATGACAGATACGGGCCTGGTGATCCTGATTGTTGGTTCCCCACAGAGCGGCGAGCTTGCGGAAGAGATAGGTGCCTTCGTTGGAGAATTTCGCCGACCCCATCCAGTAGGTGGATTCCGGCCCCGACTTCTCGCGGATCTCGAGAAGCTTGTCGCCGATGCCGTTGATCGCATCCTCCCAGGTGGTACGCTCCCATTGGCCATCGACGAGCTTCATCGGGTACTTCAGACGACGGTCGCTGTGCACGAGTTCACGTACGCTGGCGCCTTTGGCGCAATGCGAGCCGCGATTGAAGGGGCTGTCCCAGGAGGGTTCCTGCCCCGTCCACACGCCGTTCTGGACCTCCGCAGTTACGGTGCACCCGACAGAACAGTGGGTACAGATGCTCTTTTTGAGTTCAATCGGCACGCCCGGTTGGGGGGGGCTGATCGCGGCGGCCTTTTTGACTGTGCCGAGTTGGAACGAACCGAGTGCCGCCAGGCCGCCGGCGACAAGGCCGGAGCGCCGGAGGAATGTCCGCCGGTCCAAGGGGGCGGCTGCCATGCCGCCGGTCAGGGTTTGCAGATGCGTGCGGCTTGCCTGCCGATCCTTGCGCTTCGTAAGCATGGCACCCTCACTTCTGCTCAGGATAGCGATTGACGCGATAGTAGGCCTTGACGTGGTCCGTTTCGCGATACCGGCCCCGCATCTCCTCTTCGCCCGGGTCGTAGGCCTGAGCATCGGTGGGACTGAGCGCCGCGGCCGCGACGACGGTCGTCGTTGCGCCGCCGAATGCCTTAAGGAAGTAGCGCCGGCCCAATGCCGTTTGTCGCTCGTCTTGCATCTTGGCATCCTCCTCCTTAGTGGGCTTGGCGCCCGGGCATGCGCCTATGCGTTTTGCCGTGCCGCCATGGCGAAGGCTTCGCTGTCGATCTCGATGAAAAGCCGACCGACCGTGCCGACCGACCGGTAGAATTTGGCGGCCTTAGCGTGTTCCAGGTCGCTGAAGAAACGCCCGGCCCACGGCTCGACGTGGCGTTTGAAGAAATCCTGCTCCTCGTCGTGGGAGACGGGAAAGTGATTGCAGGCAAAGCCGCTCATCATCTCGCATATGCTGGCTAGATGATCCTCGGGTTCGCAATTGCCCTCGGCGCGCTCGATACCGAAACGGGCCATGTCTGCCCGCAGGCGCGCAAGCGGGCGTTCGTTGAGGAAGCCGGTGAGATAATAGGATGCGTAGGGAAGGAGTTCGCCGCGTCCCACGCCAATGAACAGCTCGGAATATTCGCGACAAATCGCATCGTGCGAATACGATGCTGCCGCTTGAGCAAGTGCAATGTGAGCACGGCCGAGCGGTGCATCGCTGTTGTCCTGCAAGCATGAAAGCCTGGCGAGCGATTCGCTGTCCGGCGGGGTGATCAATAGTGAGGCGAGGAGTGCGTATTCGTCCGCCCGGGCCTGGTCGATGTCATCGAGAACATCTGTTCCTGCACCGAAGATTGAAGCATCCGCTCCATCTGGCTGTTCCCAGGCCTGATCTGAAAGCAAGTCGGGGTTCATCATACCTTGACCGTGCTGCCTGAATGGGTTTCTCATAGTAACCCGATACCGAACGAATGCAACAGCCTGACCTTGACAGGCTACCACATAAGATCCCGGCAAATACCAGATCAGCGTGGCATCGCTCCGCCATGTCGGGGCCCGGAGTAAGCCTCGGGAAGCTGAGAAGGACTCATCTTGTCCGGCGAATGCGTGTGAGATTTGAATTCAACCGATGCGCTCACATTGGTTGACGTCTCGAGAGCTGGTGGCTCTATCGCCGGCGGCTCGTCGGTGGCTGGCTTTTCCGTCGCTAAATTCTCTAGATCCTCGACAGGAAGGGCCGCATCCGGCACGGCATCGCCGCGTTGTTCATGTGGCGGAACGGCCTCCGGTTTCGTAAGGGTGTCAACGGCACGCGCCGCTTTCGACAGGAAGCCCACGACGGTTTCCTTTGCGTCGAGCGGACCAAACCCCCCCATCGAGCCTGGTTTGTTGAAGTCCCAGGCATATTCCGAAGGGCCGACGAAGTCGCGGATTCCGGGGTCCAGTGACCATGCCTTGCGTAACGCCGCATGCTTCAGCGCCAACGGAACGCCTTTCTTCAAGAAAGCCGCAACGTCACTTTCGGCAGTCAGGTCTTCGAGGTGCGGGAGGGGCTCGACCACGCCAACACCCTCAAGCTCCGCTGCTTTCGCCTCTGGCAGGTTGCGCTCAGGACAGGAGGCCACCGGATCGTTATTCTCGGCGACCTCGCCCGATGCCTGGTCCAATTCAGGGGCCGCCGGCTTATGCTCTCGCCGTGAGGCCAGCTTGCGGCGCGACCAGCGGGCAAGATGATTGTCGCTGCCGTCACTCATCCCTTGTCGTCCTGCTTTGTGAGCCACCATGAATCCGACTTGCCATGGCTTCGGGATCTGTCCGATCACGCTTGCGTTTGACGAACGCACGCTCGACATGATGAGCTTCCACGAATGCGGCAAGGCGCTCCTGTATTTCAATCGGCATCGAAACGGCTTCGATGATGTCTGTGTTGGTTTCCGTCAGAGATTCGGCCTCAGCCGGATCCGCTGTAACCAGATGGACTACGATTCCCGGAGCTAAATCCGTGAGTCGGAGGGCGATCCAAAGGCTAGGCCGCTGTGAACGCAGGTTCTCCCGGTACATCGCCGTATCCGTTCCGAAAAATTCAATGTCGGATGTCCCTGCATAATAGCGCGTAAGCCTCGTCGTCTGTTCGAGCACCGTCCATGGTGTCGCGACCGGTGCGCCCGCGAGCGCGGCGACCGGCACCCAGGAATGATCCGCCCATGGGCTATCCAGGTCTCGCCTCTCCACGATCACACCGACTTTTTCCGTTTCCCGCACCATGACTGCGCTCCTAGGTCGCTTGCGCCGTAGCGCACAACGGCAGACCGGCAATAAGATTTTGCGGCTTCATGCGGATCATTCGATCGGGCGTCATCGCCATGATCAGCCAGATCGGTTGAGCACCCACTTGGGGCCTGACCTCGCCAATGTCGGAAAAGCGGAGGCGGAACAACGCAACGATACGCTCCGCCGTTTCGGGGTCGAGGTCCTCGCCTCGCCACAGTGCATTACCGATGCGTGTCGCCTCGGCGTCAAGGCCGACGAACCATGCCCAGTTGTCGTCTTCGATCCGCTCGACCGGTTCGATCGTTACCGTGACGGCGACCAGATGGCGGATCCAGGCTTCCATTGCGTCGGCAAGGCCGCGACGCGCGGGGCTGTGGGCGCCACCCAGACGGAGCACCATGTCAAAGGCATCGCTCCTGTCAAAATAGCTATCGGCGTTCGTCTCGTCCAGGATTTCGAGTTCGGTGACGGCTGGCCCGCCGAGCATGCTCAAGAGCGGTGAAGTGTGGCGGTTCTGCTCGTGAACTTCTATTGTTTCCGCGTCGGCAAGCAGCAGCGCTCCTTCATGGAAGCTTACCCGCTGTGGGCGATAGAACAGCTCGGCGGCGCGCAACACCGCGGGCTCGGTCTCGCCGTCGAGCGCATTGCGCAGCACGACCTGCGCGAGCTGGTTCATGAACAGCGGAGGCGTGTCGGCTGCCGAACCGAGCGCCAGTTGCAGATAAGCGGCCTCAAGCGAGGGCGTGGCAAGAAGCCGGTCGCGGAAGGAGATCATGAACGCCCAGTTTTCGCGGGCATCCGGGTCGCCCATGACGGCGATCTCGTCCAGAGTGACCGGACGGCGCGGATGATGCATCAGAAGCTCATGGTGCAGACGCAATTCTACCTCACACGCCCCTTCCGGCGGAAGCAGTTCGGGGCGAGCGAGATAAGCCTTGAGGAACGCGTCGGTCACTATAAGCCGGTCTGCCTCGTCCCGATCGAGGAGATGGTGACCCGAAGATACCCAGAAATCCTTCACGTGTGCCTTCCCGCCAACGTCCGGATATCGAGCTCTTCCATCCGGTCGTTTTCCTCGTCAATCTCTATAGCGTTGAAGGCCGTTGCCATATCCAGTCGACCACCTTCGGGTGAAGGGTACGGAACGCCTCCCGGATCCCAGTCTGCTCGCTGGCGCGGTGGAGGGCAAGTATGGTGTTTGGCGGGTGATCGCAAAGCGATTGCGCAAACGCGATTTCTTCTTCGGCGGCCGGCCGCGCTGTTTCAAGATCGGGGGCGCCGCAATGCGCGACCAACTGTTCGGCCAGGCGTTCAACGGCCGCAGCGCGTTCTTCCGCCTTCACCTCCGTCACGACAACGAGGGTGGACCAGCCAAAACTTTCGATGCCCAGGAAGCCGGCTCGAAAAGCCTGGCGTTTCTTGCCGGCGAGGGTTTCGGGGTCGATGCCGAAGAAAAGGAATGTACCCGGTACCGCCCATTCGCCGGGCTCGGCGGCGCGCGAATAGACGAACGTGTCGGACGGATCGAGGCGGATGGTGCGCGGCAGGTTCAAAGCCATGGCATTCCCGTTGCGGGATCGAGCCAGGAACAGGATGCAAGCGCCTGCGCCAGGCTCCGCCTCGTAAGGGAAGTCTGGCCGGGTTCGGCCTGAACCAGCAGATCCCCGTTGTCGGCGATCCGTCCATTGTGGCCTCCGGGCGACACGCGGTCCAGCCATCGCCTAGCCAACCGCGCAAAGCCGGTGTCGTGCCATTCGTCCAAGCCGACCATCAGGTGACGTGAAAAGCTGGCGATGATCTCGCCGGTATTGACGGCTTCGAAACCCACTTCGTCCAGTGCGCCGAACAGCGGCCGCAGACCCGGTTCGTGGACGCGCACGATCGTGGTGCGGATCATTGTCGAGAAGATAAGCCAGGCCGGCGTCTCGGTCTCGCCCGTTCCCGCCGGCCAGCTCAGTTGTCCGCCGCCGACCAAGACCCCGTCGACACGGATCGCGTCTGGCCAGTCGAAGGTGATGGGTCGTGACGGTGGCGCATGTGTGCCAAGCGCATCGGCCAGTGCGTTCATCCCAGCATAGATGGCCAGGCGTGCATGCACGAGCGGCATTTCCGGTTCCAGCACGACGGCGAACTCGGCCAGATCGTCACGTCGTGCCCAGACCAGCGTCCCTGCTCCCCATTCGGCGGCAATGGCGCGAGCGTGTGCAAAAGCGTCGCCGGTCTCGCGCATCATGACGAGGTTGTAGGGCGGGGGCAGTTCGATGGCGTGGTCCATCACCGAAGCGTGCTGAAACATGATGCCGGTCCCATTTCTGATGACGGCGAGCCTAATGTCTTTATAATGCATCCGAAGTGGAGGCGCCACCGTTGTCGGGCGGTGCCGTGATGCGGGGGGAGAAGAGCATGATCCCAGACAGACCACGCACCGTCTTTGTTTGTTCCTGTGAACGCAGCATGCCGGACTTTGGCCAGAGTGTCGCCCGTGGATGCTCAAGCGACCAAATCCAATCTGGAAATCAACTCTGCGGCGCCGAACTCGACCGCGTCCGCAACGCATTGAATGGAGGCGACGACATCACGATAGCCTGCACACAGCAGGAACGGCTTTTCCGTGAAGTCGCGCAGGAACGTGGCTTTGCGGGCGAACTCGCTTTCGTCAACATCCGCGAGACGTCAGGCTGGTCGGCACAAGGGGCATCCGCCGGGCCGAAAGCCGCGGCACTCGTGGCGATGGCGGCGGAAACGGTCACTTCGCCGACCAGCGTTACGCTCGCGAGCAACGGCGTGGTGCTCGTCTATGGCCGGAACGAAGCGGCGATCGAGGCTGGACGGCAGCTTGCCGACGAGATGGACGTCACGGTTCTTTTGACGCGGCCGGACGATGTCACGCCCCATCGCGTCTGGGATTTCCCCGTTGTGCAGGGCACGATCCGCAACGCGCGCGGTCATCTCGGCGCGTTTGAACTGACGATCGACGATTTCGCGATCCCATCGCCATCGTCGCGCAAGCGTCTGCGTTTTGGCGCGCCGCGGGATGGCGCACTATCGAATGCCGATATAGTTCTTGACCTTTCCGGCGGCGCTCCCCTGTTTCCTGCCCATGAATTGCGGGCAGGTTATCTGAGAGCAGATCCAGCCGACCGCGCGGGCCTTGCTGCCGCGATCGCCAAGGCAGCCGGCCTTGTGGGGGAATTCGAAAAACCTCGCTACATCAATTTTTCCGCCGATCTTTGCGCCCATTCGCGTTCGCGCATTACCGGATGCACGCGCTGCATCAACCTTTGTCCTACGGGTGCGATTGCACCCGCTGGCGACCATGTCGCGATCGACGCTGATGTCTGCGCCGGCTGCGGCAGTTGCGCGGCCGCCTGTCCGACCGGTGCCGCCGCCTATGCTTTCCCGGATGCGGCGGCCCTGCTTCGACGCCTGCGCACGCTCCTGCTCACCTATCACAGGGTAGGCGGCAGCGATCCGATCGTGCTGTTTCACGATGAAGGTCATGGAGAGCCGCTTATCGATGCGCTGGCGCGTTTCGGGCAGGGACTGCCCGCGAATGTGCTGCCGGTCGGTGTGAATGAGATAACGCAGCTGGGGGTCGAGGCGTGGACTGCACCGGCCGCCTGGGGAGCGGTGGCGATCAGGGCCCTTTCTTCGGCGAGGGGGAAACATGACCTGACCGGCCTAGCCAGAAACGTCACCATCGCCAATCTTCTTGGACAATCGCTGGGTTATGGAGCCGATCTCTGCGGCGTGATCGAAGCGGACGACCCCGATGATCTGCAAACGGTTCTCGGGCGGATGGTGCCGCAAGCGGATGCGCGAAAGCCGGTGACATTCCTGCCGGTCGGAGGCAAGCGCAGCTTGCTGAAAAGCTCGGTGATCGGCTTGTATGAGGCCGCTCCGACGCCGGTAGAGCGCACGGCATTGCCAGCGGCCGCGCCATTTGGCGGGCTCGACGTCAATGTCGATGCCTGTACGCTGTGCCTGTCATGCGTATCGGCCTGTCCGACGGGCGCGCTCTCCGACAGTGAAGAGCGGCCAGCTTTGTATTTTGCCGAGAGCGCCTGCGTGCAGTGCGGGCTCTGTGCCGCGACTTGTCCAGAAAAGGCAATCGCGTTGGTACCGCAACTGGATTTCCAGGCCTGGAATGGCCCCCGCCGGGTGATCAAACAGGAAGAACCGTTCCATTGCATTCGATGCGACACGCCATTCGGAACGAAAAGTACCGTCGAACGCATCGTTGACAAGCTGGGGGGCAAGCACTGGATGTTTTCCGGCGAGAATGCCCGACGCCTCGATGTCGTGCGGATGTGCGACAACTGTCGTGTCGAATCCGTCATGAATGAAGGGTTCGATCCTTACGAAGCGTCGGGCCGTCCCGCTCCACGGACGACGGAGGATTACTTGCGGGAGCGCGACGCAACGACAGACAAATCGGTTGAGTTTAGTCGCGGCGGGTCTCAGCCTGCAAAAAGCGGATCAGCGCTGCACGATCCTCGGGATCGTTGATCGTCTGCTCCGGCATCTTGGTCCCTGGCGTATATATGCTTGGCCCCAGTTCGAAGAGCTTCGACACCGTTTCCGGCGTCCAGACGATATCCATCCGCCGGAAAGCGGGGGAGTAGGGATAGCCGGCAAGCGACGCGATCCTGCGGCCGAAGATGCCGTGCAGCGTCGGTCCGGCGCGATTGCCGTCCTCCGGGCCGAGCGTATGGCAGGCGATGCAGGCACGGAAGACTTCGGCGTCCGGATTGCCGGCATATTCGCTCATGAGATCGGCCTGGATCGCGGCTGAGGTTCCAAGCCGCCTGCCGGTTTCAACATCCCATTCGCTTATTATGTTGTCCGCACCGCCGGCCAGCAGCGTCCGGGCACGGCGTGGAAAGGCAAGGGCCCACACCGGCGCAACGCCGGCACTGCCGAGGGTGTGAACCGGCTTCAGGGTGCGGGAGTCGAGCAACACGATGCCCTCCCTGATGGCCGAGGCGGCGATGTATTTCTCATCAGCCGTAGCCGCTAGTGCGATCAGGGGGCCGGAGGACACCCTGACCTCGGCCACAATCGCGCCGCTTCGGTCGAGCTGGCGCAATGTCCCGTCTGCGCCTGCTGCAAGCAGGCGGTCGCCCGGCATCGTCACGAGGGCGTTGAGTGGCCCCGGCATGGATATTCGCATCGGCGCAGCGTCATGTCCCGACGGCCATAGTATGATGGCTGCGTCATAGCCCGCACTTGCAAGCGTTCCGTCGGACAGAAAGGTGACCGCGTTAACATTGCCATGGTGGCCTTTGAGGATGCGCGGCGCAGCGCCGGAAAGCGGCCACAGACGCACGCTCGTATCCCAGGAGGCAGAAGCGAGCGTAGAGCCATCGGGCGCGACTGCCAGTGCGACAACCGGCCCCTCATGGCCATGCAACACGGATACCGGCGTGCTGCGTCCGGCCTCCCAGATTGCGATACGGCCGTCGGCCCCGGCGCTGGCGTAACGCCCCCGCGGCAAAGCAGCGACGGCATCGACCTGACTTTCGTGAAACAGCAGCACCTGCTGCGCCTCGCCCGTTTCAAGCGACCAGATAATCGCCTTGGTATCGAAACTGCCGGTGATCGCTGTCTGTCCGTCAGGGGCTATGGCGATTGAACGCACCGGGCCTCCATGGCCGCGCAGTTCCGCCCCATGCGCAGTCGCGCCGAAGAGGAAGGAAGCGGCTGCCACCAGGCAGCGTATAGCGAGCATCGCCTTCATTGCACCTCAAACGGATTCATGCTCGATTGGCGATGGTCTCCGTTCCAGGAACGGAAAGTGCCGGATCGACCTTACTGTTCACTCTGTTCGAGGCAATCATATGATCACGAATATGGAAACCGACCCCTTCAACGTCTCCATGCGCAAGTTCCTCAAGCAGGTCGGGGTGACCTCGCAACAGGCGATAGAGAAGGCAGTGGAGCAAAAAGGTCTGAAAGGACAAGGGAAGCTGATCGTCAAGGCCGTCATCACGTCGGAGGCCGCCGGCCTGAATCATGTCGTGGAAGGCGAGATCGATCTGGGATGAGCCAGCGGATGCTGCTTTGCCCTTTCGACCGAAAGTTGCACGCATTTTAACGGTTCCGATGCTCAGTCAAGGTGTTCGAGCATCCTTTGTCCCTTCTCTCAAGAACGCGTAAGCGCTCTACTTGAAGAACCGGATCCGGCCGGCCGGGCTTGTATCATACCCGGTAAGCTCGACGGCGCGGTCGGTAAAAACCTTTTGCGGCAAGAAACCTAACAGCGCCTGGAAGGAGGGCTGAAAATAGGTTCGCTGACGCATGAGCAGGTCGAAATTTTCCCACAGCAGCGGCAGGAATTCCAGGCCAGCGGTGCGAGCGGCGGCGCGTGTGGCAATGCCGCAATCCGCCTGGCCGCTCCGCACGGCGGATGCAAGATCGGGACCGGTCAGGCAGGGCGGCTCCAGTCGATTGAGGTCGCTGTGTTTCGCACCTAAATCCGCCAGCAACTGAGCAAGCAGCATATCCGCTCCGGCACCGCGTTGACGAACGGCCATCCTCGCACCACTCGTCAGGACGTCATTGAGACCGTTCAGCGATTTGGGATTGCCCGGCTCCAGCAATAGGCCTTGCTCGCGGCGGACGAAGCCGACCAGCACCGCATCGCTTAGCCGTGGCATGGCGGCTACCGCATCGACATTTGCATCGGCTACCGTGCCATGGAAATGGATCGCAGCGGCCGCGACCTCTCCGCGCAGCAGACGCGCGACACCGTCTTCAGTGCCTTCCGCCAATGTGGCAAGCCCCGAGCCTGACTGACGCAGGCTCCATTCCAGCAGGTCATCCTGGCTCCCCCCCACGATAGGTGGCAGTTCGAGCGATATCATTCCCGTCGGCTGCACGAGCCCCGAAAGGACCCAGCGGTCGAGTTCGTGCTGTGGAAATAGCCATTTGCCTGCCACCTTGCTGCACGGGATTCGCTCCTTCGAAATCAACTCGTAAATCTTACGCTCTCCCAAGCGAAGATAGTCAGCAGCCTCGGATGTGGTCAGCAGGATCATCCTGCATTTTTATGCATATTTGCGCGATTGTTCAATAATTTGACATCCAGGAAAAAAAAGCCGGAAATTGCGACAAGGGAAGATGCCTCATGTCGGAAACACTCACTGCATGGCAGCTTATCGCATCCGGAGATGCCACCCTATTTGCGATCGTCGGCCTGTCGCTGGCCGTCAGCCTGGCGGCTGTCGTGGCTGCGGGGATTATCGGTTTCCCGCTTGGTGCCCTTCTCGCGCTGACCCGCTTCCCGGGCCGCACGGCAATGGTCGTGGTGTTGAACGGTTTCATGGGCTTGCCGCCGGTTGTCGTCGGTTTGAGCGTCTACCTGCTGCTATCGCGGTCGGGGCCGCTGGGAGAACTCGGTCTCCTCTTTACGCCGACCGCCATGGTTATCGCGCAGGCATTTCTGGTGCTGCCCATCATTGCCGCGCTGACGCGCCAGACAGTTGAGGATCTTTGGCTCGAATATCGCGAGGAGTTGGGCGCCATGGGGGTCGGCTGGGCCAGCAGGGTTGCGACACTTTTGTGGGACAGCCGCTTCAGCCTCGTTACCGTCTTGCTTGCAGGCTTCGGCAGGGCCGCGGCCGAAGTCGGCACGGTGATGATCGTCGGCGGCAATATAGATGGCTTCACCCGGACTATGACCACCACGATTGCTCTGGAAACCTCAAAGGGAAATATTGCCCTTGCGATCGGGCTTGGCATCATCCTTATTCTCCTCATTCTGCTGGTAAATGCCACTGCCTGGGGCGTGCGGGTATGGGCCGTGGAAAGGGCCGGTTAGAAATGCGCGCTGCTGCAAGCAATCTTCCCCTTATCTTCGATGACGTGTCGCTGAGCGCCGGTGCGACGACCATACTCGACCGAATAAGCCTGACGATCGGGCTGGGAGCGCCGACGTTTGTTCTTGGCCCCAATGGGGCGGGCAAGACCTCGCTGTTGCGGCTGTGCATGGGCTTGCTTGGCCCGTCGCGGGGGGTCGTGAGCTGGGGTGGCCGGATCGATGCCGGCCCCGAACGCCGAGCGATCCTGTTTCAGAAGCCCGTGATGTTGCGGCGCTCGGTTGCCGCGAATGTTGCGTATGGACTTGCTCACGCCGGTTGCCCGCGCGGCCTGCGTGCCCAGCGCACCGAGGAATTGCTCGACAGTGTTGACCTGAGTGCGCTGGCTTGGAGGCCTGCGCGCAGTTTGTCGGGCGGTGAACAGCAAAGACTGGCGCTTGCGCGCGCTCTGGCGCGCCAGCCGGAAATTCTCCTGCTCGATGAACCGACCGCAAGCCTTGATCCGGCGGCAACTCGCTTCGTGGAGGAAATCATCCTTGCGACGGCCCATTCGGGCACCAAGATCATCATGGCTTCACACGATCTGGGCCAGGTGCGCAGACTTGCCGGAGATGTCGTGTTCCTGGCCCAGGGCCGTCTCTTCGAGCATGCCAATGCAAGGGATTTTTTCGATCGTCCAGCCACGCCGCAGGCTGCAGCCTTTATACGCGGCGATCTCGTCCTTTGATCGACAGAACGGAGATTGAAAATGCCGACCCGCCGATTGTTCTCTGTGGGAATGCTTCTGATCCTGGCCGGCGTGACGCCGGCCCAGGCCCAAACCCGGTCGATCGTCGTTGCATCGACGACTTCTACCCAGGACACGGGCCTGTTCGATTATATTCTTCCGCTGTTCGAGAGAGAGACTGGGATCGATGTCAAGGTCGTGGCGCAGGGCACCGGCCAGGCACTCGACACCGGACGCCGTGGCGATGCCGACGTGGTCTTCGTTCACGCCGAGGCACAGGAAGAGAAGTTCATTCGGGAGGGCTTCGGAGTGAAGCGTTCCGACGTGATGTACAATGATTTTGTGTTGATTGGCCCGAAAAGTGATCCCGCCAGCGTCAGTGGAATGACGGATATCGCGGCCGCCCTAGTTTCGATCGAAGCAGAAAAAGCGCCATTTGTCTCACGCGGTGACCGGTCAGGGACCCATTTTATGGAACTCAGGCTATGGAAAGACGCTGGCATCGATATCGAGGTTGCAAAGGGCCGGTGGTACAAGGACATCGGACAGGGGATGGGAGCCGCGCTCAACACCGCATCTGCCATGAATGCCTACGTCCTTTCCGATCGCGGCACCTGGCTGTCGTTCAGGAACCGCGGTGATCTTGCTATTTCCGTCGAGGGCGACAAGCGGCTGTTCAACCAGTATGGCGTCATGCTGGTGAACCCGGAAAAACACCCCGATGTCAGGGCGGAGCTGGGCCAGATATTCATCGACTGGTTGCTTGCGCCTGAGGGCCAGAAGGCGATCGGTGAGTACAAGATCGATGGCCAGCAACTCTTCTTTCCAAATGCGAGCGGGCAGCGCATCTGAGGTCTGTTGCCAAGGTGCCCGCATCTGTCCCATTATCGGGCGATGATGACAGTGCATCCTCCGACGAGCGCCCTGATAAGCCTGGAAGTGGCGCTTGCGGCGCTTCTCAGTGGTTTGATGCCTATCGCTCCCCGGTCGGAGCCGCTTGACCGGGCGCTTGGTCGTGTCGCCGCGGCGATGCCGGCTGCCTTGCCGGCACTGCCGTTGCGAGACATTGCGACAATCGATGGCTGGGCGTGTTGTTCACTCGACCTCGTGGGAGCGTCCACCTACTCACCTCTGGCGCTTTCGACGGCCCCGGTCCGGGTGGAAGTGGGCGACGTCATGCCGACTGGATCGGACTGTGTGTTGCAAGCCGATCTGATCGATTGCAGCAGCCCAATCGTTTTTGCCGCCGGCGAGGCTGCTCCCGGTCAGGGCGTGCGCCGGGTGGGGGAGGACATGACCGCACATCGACCCCCGGTTCTCGAAGGCGGGATAGTCGGCGCCGCGGACCTGCTGATCGCTCGCAAAGCAGGGTTGAGCCAGATTCCCGTACGCAGCCCGCGCGTGCGTGTGATCGATGTCGCTTCCGTAAACCATGAGACGTTCTCGACGCGCCTCGTTGCCGAATGTGTGATGACCTCGAATGCGACGATCGCCGCGATAGAGACCGCGCACCGTGATGCAGCTTCGATCGCAGCCGCTCTTGCCGGCGAGGTTTGCGATTTGCTTCTCCTGGTCGGAGGCACTGGTGCTGGCCGCCTTGATGCGACTGCCGAGGCCCTGACGCTTTCCAACGCGTTGATTGCGCATCGTATCGCCATGCGGCCTGGCGATACTACGGCGATCGGCCGGCTTGGCAGTACGCCGCTGGTCGCTTTGGCCGGGGCGCCTGATCATGTCTTTGCCGGCTTTCTTGCATTGGTCCAGCCGATCCTGGACCGTTTATCAGGCCGCTCGAAGCGGATTGGTACAACCTTGCCGCTCTCGCGAAAGATTGCGTCGAAGGTCGGGCTCAGTGAGATTGCCCTGCTCGGCAGAGAGCAGGCCATGTGGACGCCGCTTGCCGTTGGCGATTTTTCGCTGGAGGCCATGCGGCTTGCCGATGCCTGGCTGGCAGTGCCGGGTGATAGCGAGGGGTATGACGTCGGCACGTCCGTCACAGCTATGCCTCTTCGCAATTTGAACTGAGCAGCCATCATGATGAAGTCTCCTTCTTCGATCCCGCAAAACACCGACCAGAAGCAATTTCTGACGATATTGTCACGTGAGGAGGCCCTGGCCCGTTTCGAAGCAGCGCTGTTTCCCTGGTCGGTGCCGACTGAAAAAAGGAGTTTAGCCGAGGCGCTCGGGCTGGCTCTTGCAGAAGACGTCGCGGCGCAGGTCGACATTCCACCTTTCGACCGTTCCAGTGTCGATGGGTTTGCGGTACGGGCAGCAGATCTGGTTGCCGCCTCTGACCTACGGCCTGTTCGATTGATGCTGAACAGGGAAACGATTGCCTGCGGCAGCGTCCCGCAACTTGCGGTATTGCCCGGGACCGCCACAGCCATCGCCACGGGGGGGCCTTTGCCACGCGGTGCGGACGCGATCGTCATGGTGGAATATACTCAGCCAGCCGAGGGTGGGGCCATCGAAGTGCGGCGTGCTGTCTCGCCGGGGCAGTTCGTCTCCACCGCCGGGTCGGACATGGCGCGAGGAGAGGTCGTGTTGCGGGCTGGGTCGGTGATCGGCGCGCGTGAGATCGGGATACTCGCAGCCTGCGGAACCCCGCAGGTAACGGTGGCCCGCAAACTCCGCGTTGCTGTTCTGTCCACGGGTGATGAGCTCGTGCAACCGGGCGAACCGCTGCAGCCGGCCGGCATTTACGACGCCAATGGGCCGATCGTTAGTGCGGCGGTCACCGAAAACGGGGGCGAGGCCCATTTTTTGGGCGCGTTTCCAGACGACGAAGCCAGGCTCGAGACCGCGATGCGTGAGGCGCTCGCCTCCCATGACGTTCTGATTTTGTCTGGAGGTACTTCCAAGGGTGCGGGAGATGTCAGCTACCGTATTATTGGCCGCCTCGGAAAACCGGGCATCATTGCTCATGGTGTTGCGCTTAAGCCTGGAAAGCCGCTCTGTTTGGCGGTATGCGGCGGCAAGCCGGTTATCATCTTGCCAGGGTTCCCGACCTCGGCCATGTTCACCTTCCACGATATGGTGGTGCCCATCCTGCGGCGCATGGCGGGGCTGCCGCCGCGCGTTGATGCGCAGACGAGTGCGCAGCTTCCGTTCCGCGTTCCGTCCGAACTGGGGCGCACCGAGTTTGTCATGGTCTCGCTGGTGCAAGGGCGGGACGGACTGATGGCCTATGCGACCGGCAAGGGCTCGGGAGCGATTACCGCCTTCGCCCAGGCTGATGGCTTTATCCGCATTGACGCCTTCGCCGACCATCTGCCAGCGGGCGCACAAGTGCCGGTGACGCTGTTCACGCCGCAGGTCAGGGTGCCCGACCTCGTTGTGATCGGCAGTCACTGCACAGGCCTTGATCTTGTCGTGGGCAAGATCGCGCGCCAAGGGATTTCGGTGCGATCGTTGGCCGTCGGAAGCCTGGGCGGTCTTGCAGCCGCTAAACGCTGTGAGTGCGACCTTGCGCCGATCCATCTTTTCGACCCTCAGACACAAGTCTACAACACGCCGTTCCTTAGCGAGGGTATCGAGCTCGTGCCGGGCTGGCGGCGCATACAAGGCATCGTGTTCCGCCGCGGTGACGCGCGCTTCGAAGGTCGCAATGCGCCGGAGGCGGTGGAGGCTGCTCTGGCTGATCCAGAATGCATGATGGTCAATCGAAACCAGGGTGCCGGTACGCGCATCCTGATCGACCAATTGCTCGGCCAGACGCGCCCTGATGGCTACTGGAACCAGCCTCGCTCACACAATGCAGTCGCCGCCGCTGTCGTACAGAAACGCGCCGACTGGGGCGTCACGATCGGGCCGGTCGCGCGCGCGGCTGGCTTGGGTTTCATACCGCTGACGCAAGAGCACTTTGATTTCGCGCTAGTTACGGACCGGAAGGAGCGGGTGGCAGTTCAGGCATTCCTTGCCGCCCTGCTGTCGCCTGATATGCAGGACGCGCTGGAGCGGGCGGGATTCAGTCCAGCTCGCTGAATTCGTGTTCCTGATCGAGAAGAGATAACACTGTTTCGCATGGCTGCGCGAAGGCTGGCCCGGCTCGGGTGAAGGCTATAACGTGCCTCATAATCCTTGATCGTCCGAAACATCATTGATGGACATTGGTGTTTCGCTTGCCTTCCGCGTACTGAGAGCCTTCAACGAAACGCGCGCCAATCTCAGCCTGTCGCAGATCGCCGAGGAGACGGGGCTCGACATGAGCGCCTCCCGCGCTTCACCCACACCCTGCAAAAGCTCGGCTATCTAAGCAAGAACGGTGAAACCAAGCTCCGTCAAGGCGCTCGATTCGGCTATCACTACAGCTGGGCCAGCAGCAGCCTGGTCGAACGCGGCACGCCCTACCTCATGCATCTCAGTAAGACGACTGAGGAGACCGTCAATCTAACGGTTCGTGAAGACACAGATATCGTCTTCGTGTCACGCTTCATGAGCCGCCACGTCCTCGACAATGACGTGATTATCGGGACGCGCCTGCTGGCCTATTGTACGGCGCCGGGAATCGCGATCCTGTCGTGCCTGCCGTAGGCGGAGGCGCATACGATCCTCTCCAAATCCAACCTGCACCCGTTCACGCCGCACACCACTGGCATCTCGACGCGCTCAGCGCCAAGCTCACGAAGTCGAAGGCGCAAGGCTACGCCACCGCCTTCGAGGAGTATTTCCACGGCGATCTTTCAGTGGCGGCCCCATCCTCGATGCAAGGGGCGCAGCCTATGGCGCGATCAATATCGGCGTCTCGCGCAACCGGTACACGTCCGAGGAAGCGGAAGAGCGGTTTGCCCCGCTCGTAATTGCTGCCGCCCATTCCATTTCGCTGGTCAGCGGTGCTCGTCGATAAGTAGATTCGATATAATCCTCTTACCTGCACTTCCATACGTATAGGCTCCAGAAGCGGCAGGTTTTGGTTTTGCCGCGTCCGGCACATCCGTTATGACCTCGACACCTCCGTAGAAGGGCGGAGAAAGGCGTTTACCCGAGCGGGGGTTGGAAGTTCTGAGGAACTGGTGGCCCGTCACTGCGTTTGAGACCTACGGCCGCATGGCGCGACGGGGGCACCATGCTAGCGGTCGCGATTTTACTGGTAGAGGACGAGGGGCGGCTTCTGCTCGATTTCGAACAGACGCTCGTCGAGGCGGGATTTGCTGTCTTGCTGTAGAGAGTGGCAAGAAGGCATTGAAAATCTTGAGCAATGGATCAACCACCATACAAGGGATCATCACCGACATCCGGTTTCAGCAGGCTCCCGATGGCTGGGATGTCGCGCGTTTCAGCCGAGAGGTCGATCCCGAAATGCCGGTCGTCTACGTGAGTGGAGACAGCGCTCCCGATTGGGCGTCGAAAGGCGTTCCCAATAGCACCATCTCGGGAAGCCGTTCGCTATGGCACAGTTGGTGATGGCAATCTCTAAGCTGCTCAACGACAGGCATCTAGGGACGGCCGTGGCGAAACCTCCGTCTGGCAGCTAGGTGCTCTCCCGCGCTGCTCTTGTAGCTCTCCAGGTCTCGTGTCTTTGCGCCCCCGGACGCGTGCCTCGCGCATTTTCGGCTGCGCCATCAGCGGCTCGTCGATGTGTGAGACGGCCGGCCGCATACCCAGCATCAAATGCTTCGCGTGTCCGTGCCATGTCGCGGTTGCATCGGGCAACATGTCCAAGCCCTCGCCACCACTCTTCCCAAGCATCCCTCACTTGCATCTGAACCTCCCTGGCGCAGCTCAAAGGACGCCTTCTGTTGGCAGTTGAGCCGACGGGTTCGTCAGCCGAATAGCTGGCGAGATCCCCTATTCGTCGAGTTGTCCGTAAAACGAATGTAGGTCGTCTCTGGTTGCCGTACGCTACCGGACGAAGTTCAGCTTAGTGGGGCCCATCATGCGTCGGTGTTCTAGCATTGGTTGTCTTTAGGCGGCGCCGGTGAAATCTTAAATGGCAGAAGGGTTTTTGATAATGACGACGCGGAGCCTAGATGATTGGTCATGTATGGTCTCCGCCCGCTCGCTTAACCAGCTTAAGGCGCATGGATAAAGGAAATCGATCCAAACAAAGCCAGCCGTGCGCAGAAGCTCTCTGGTGATGGTGTGAGCGCCAAGTGATAAAGGCGCGGAATTGCGGAAACCGCTGCTGCCTGGGCCAAGGTTCGCCTAACGTCACCGGACCACTTGTCGCGCCCGTGGCTCCCACACTATTCATGCACGTCGCCCGCCCGGACGCATCGCGGGCGACCTTGGCAAACGCCGCCGCCGGGTCACCACCGTTCGCGACGTGGGCGGGCCGGCGTTCAGCCTGGAGCGGGCGGTAGACCGGGGCATCATCCCCGGACCGCGCATCTATCCGTCCGGTGCCATAATCACAGTGACTAGCGGGCGTGGCGATTTCCGCCAGCTCACCGACCTGCGAAGGAGCACCGGCGGCCTGCTCACCCCGATGGAGACGAGCGGGGGTGCCATGGTCGTGGACAGCCCCGACGAGGTGCGTTTGCACGTCCGCGAGCAGTCCATGCAAGGGGTCGTTCTGATCAAACTAACGGCGGGCGGCGGGTGTCTTCACCCTTCAGCCCGCTCGACGTCACCACCTTTACCGAGCCAGAATTGCGGGCCGCCGTGGAAATTGCCGAGAATTGTGGCACCTATGTCGCCGCGCACGCTCTCACTCCGGATGCGATCCGGAAGGCTATCGCTGCTGGTGTGAAGTGCATCGAACACGGCTTCCTCATGGACGGGGCCACCGCCAAGCTGATCGCCGAGAAGGACTTCGCCTTTTTCTCGACACCCTGCGGCCCGCGACGGCAGCATTGTTTGTACCAGGGCGGGCTGGATGCGTATTTTTGCGGGTTCAGAAGAGC
The DNA here is from genome assembly GCF_042436655.1 of Sinorhizobium sp. P24N7. Classification (NCBI taxonomy): domain Bacteria; kingdom Pseudomonadati; phylum Pseudomonadota; class Alphaproteobacteria; order Hyphomicrobiales; family Rhizobiaceae; genus Sinorhizobium; species Sinorhizobium sp. P24N7. The sequence continues at coordinate 53,623 of NZ_JBHMIW010000009.1, forward strand.
GCAGTCATAAGTCGATGGTATTCCGCCTCCGGCTTGCCATAGGCGTCCCGGGCGAACTCTTCGAGGGCCTGCCTGTTCCGGATAATGATGTTGCCCCTGTTCGAGCGAATAAAACCGTAGCCTTCAAGGACGTGGAGCGACGTTGTGACGCTTGGACGGCGAACCGCAAGCATCAGCGAAATGAACTCGTGCGTCAGCGGAATCTCGTCGCCTGGTACACGGTCGTGACACATCAGAAGCCATCTGGCCAATCTCTCGTCCACCCCGTGCAACGCGTTCGAAACCGCAGTATAGGTAAGCTGAATCGAGAAGGCCTCAATGCATCGGATCATCACTCGGGCGAAATTCCGGTTAAGATCCATCCACTTCCGGAATGCGCTGAACTCCATCCGGTAGCCGTCTCCTTCGATCTGCATGATGATGTCGTGGACGCTGAGCTCTACACCCATCGCAGCAGAAGTCGGAATGTAACCTTCACTCCCGAAGATACCCGCCTCCGCTTTGTTACCCTCAGGCGTCGAGGCGACCAGGGAGCCAATCCCGGACGTGAGATAATAAACATGGTCTATGGGGGCGCCGGCTGTAGCGATCAGAGCGCCCCTAGCAACTTTGACATAGTCGAGGTCAGGCGCAACCTGGTTATAGTCAACCTCCGGAAGCAGGTCCAGCAACTGGTTGTTAACCGAAGCTTGGGGTGGAATCGCCATTGCCTTCCCCTCATTGGGAGCCGGAGCACCGCGGCTCTGTCGGCCGCTTTCTGCCAAGGATTGCGGATCGGTGTTACATGACTCTAGCATGCCGGCTGCCCATCGACTATGTGCAAGCCAGCATGGTTCGGAAGGACAGTCTTCTCCAATTCCGCGGTGATTGTACGGTTCCAGACCCTTTGTCCTTGAGGCGCAGTATTGACTCGCCATGTACACCAAGACGCGTAGACTTTCCCCCGGCACCGAGGCGATCGCGAGGCCCGGGAGGAGAGCTAATGAGACACCAACGAGTATGCACCCTTGATCCACTAGGGCCTGACGAGCTCAAGTTGATCGAGGGCATTTTCCGTCGCGAACTGCAATTGCGGGCATTGCCACTGAATTCCGAGGAGGCTGCAATACTCGCAGCGAGGCTGATCGGTGCCTATCAGTCCGGAATACGCGACGCTGCAGGCCTGACCGCGGCGGCGGAACGTATGTGATGGGCAGCACCTCCCGATCACCTTGGAGCGCACCTGCGCGCCTGCGTATTCACAAGCGTTGCAGGTTACCTGTCCTTCGTTCAATCTGTGCAAGTGCTTTTTACGTCCGTTTTCAACGCCAGCACGGGACATTCCGGTCACTGATGGCCGGATGCCTGCAAGGACTCAAGGGAGCTGTTCTTCACGAGCCAGCGCCTCGACTGCGACGGCAGGGACGGACGCCAGGGCGCCCCGACCTCAACGGCTTCGGCGCGGACGGCTGGATGTTCTTGTGGCTGCAAGACGGCGCCGCGTCGCCCGCGCCGTGCAGGTAGGATTCGTTGCCAATTCCGAGGCGATGGTGGCGCTATAAGGCGATAATTTGGATGAGATCACGTTTCACCCTGTTTGTCGCGCTGCGGGGCGCCGTCCATTCTGCTGCGATGGCAGCGGAGTGCATGAGCTTCACCCTCCGGGCTCTCAGCTCCACTACGATCCTCGCTACTACGCGGCCCCGGTCACCGACCCCGACGGATACACGCTTGAGTTCGTCTACAAGAGCTGGCAGCACGGAGGTGAGGCATGATCACCAACCCGCCTTATAGACATGTGGTCGAGCCGCTAATCCGCGCTACCAATTCCTTCGACGCCCAGGCGGCACTGCACCTGTTCGCTCACGACGCCGTCATCGACGATCCGTCGACCCGGGGAGCGGTTCGAGGGCCACGCGGGCGTTCGTGACTACATGGACCGGTTCTTCGTCGGGTCCCGCACCGCCACTAAGCTTCTTTCGCTTGAAGAATTGAAGGCGGCCGGGATCCGTGCCCGCGTCGATTTCACCGGAGATTTCCGCCACGAGATCGGTCGGCTCAATGTCCCACCGGCCCCGACGGCCTCATCGCATGCATCGATGCTGATCCCGAGTAATCCGTGGATCCTCAAGACACTGGAACAACATTACGACGAAACTGATGATCTATGCGCCGCCGACTACACGGGCGAGGCGGGGAGGGACGCCGTTCCTCCGCAGCCTCATCACCTTCTCAGGCTGGGTTCCTCCGCCCACGATAGGCCGCAACAGTCAGCGCTATTGCCGAGACCAGGAAGTAGAAGGCGCCGAAAGCGGCATAAGGAGCGACGTCAAGAATGGTCGGCGGCATGGAACCGAGCGACTGCTTGATCATGAAGCCGCCTGCCAGCATTGACTGTGCGCCGCTGAGGATCATCGCCCACTGTGCTCCAACTGACCGCCAGCGCCGGATGCCGGTGTAAAGCTGAAGAAGTCCGGACAGGATCGCCCAGATGCCGAAGGCTGCCAGAACAGCGTACGTGTCTTTCATCACGGCAAAGAGAACGATGATCGCCATGACTGAACTGGCAAAGACGTTGAGCATCTGTGACCTGTTGGCGGCGAGGCCGCCGTGGGCTCTGGCGTCGACGAGGTTCGCGAGCGCATCCCATGCGGGGTAGATGACGAGAAGCAAGGAGGCGACAGGGGACAAGCTTGCTGCCGAAGTGGCCGCGATCACCCAGAAGATCGAGAAGCCAGCACGGGCATAGTAGTAGGAGCGCAGCCACGTCGACTGCGGTTTAGTTTGGTGATGCATTGGATGCTCCTTGAGATCGAACGATCTACCTACTACTTGGTAGGTCCGTGCACGGTCAATTCACGAAGTCGCGATGTATTTGACGATCATCCTATCAGAAGGTAGATACCGAACATGGAGCTCAGTACCTCGGAAAAAATCCTCGATGTCGCGCAGTCTCTTGTCGTCGTCGGAGGATACAACGGATTCAGCTATGCGGACATTTCCAACGCGATCGGGATTCGGAAGGCCAGCATCCACCACCATTTCCCAACCAAGGCGGCGCTCGTCGCCGACCTAGTCGAACGCTATGTAGGTCGTGCCAAAGACGCGCTGAACTCGCTTCGAAACAATGTCGCGGACCCCGCCAACCAACTCGAAGCCTATCTCGATTACTGGCAGAAGTGCGTCCTCGACGCCTCGCAGCCCTTCTGTGTCTGCGCAATGTTGGCGAGCGAGATGCAGATGCTCCCGGACGAGGTTGCCGGGCTGGTTCGGCGTCACTTTCAGAACCTGATGGAGTGGCTGGCATCGGTTCTAAGGGATGGGGAAAAGCAAGGCTCGTTTCGACTAGACGCTTCGCCGGAGCAGGAGGCCCAAATCATGATGGCCATTGTGCATGGAGCCCTGCTATCGGCCCGCGCCGCCGGGCAGCCTCGAATTTTCTCGTCAATCGTGGGTCCTCATGTGGCTCGCCTCCGCAGCTAGTCGTTCATGGCGAAGGGCGGTGTGCAGGATCGCGTTGTGATACCCGCTCGAGTCTTGGTAGAGCCGGCGCGGCGCGGCCTGTCGGTGGCCCTTATCGAAAGAGGATATGTCGGTTGCGAACAGTCCAGCCGGAACTGGGGCTGGTGCCGTCGGCAGAACCGCGAGGCAAGCCATTGTTTTCATCGCTTGAAAATAGAACATACAACTACAAATTGTAAAATCAGATAACGCATATTATGGAACCGGTTATGATTCCAATTATGATAATATTTCTGCAGATCTAAGACGGAGTCTTTTGAGTGTGCGCGCCGCTCCGATTCGTCTTACGGTAGAATATCTATCCCCCACGACAATGCCGTTAAAGAGGATCTCGCCGCTCGTTGGACGGGCAAGGCCGCCCATGATGCTCAGCGGCTTGGACTTCCCGCATCAGATGGAGCGGACAGTCCGCTTTTAGGTACCAAACTCCGCTCAACCGCGCGCAGTTCGGGTTGGGTCGGTTATCCCAGGTCCGACAGGAAGAATGCGATTAGGGCATTCGGCGACTTGAACCGGCCGCGCCTCAGTTCACGAGGATTAGCGCCTCGACCGCTTCCAGCTTTTCTGACGGGTCAATGCGAAGATTGACGTCGGCCGTGCGGATGTCGGCATGGGCCCGCTATTCATTACCTTACCGGCCCCGTTCGTTACGATCCCGAATTCCCTGAGCGGCCATCAGATCGCCTCTTGCCGTTTTTGCATCCTTGCAAGAGCTTCTGAAGCAACCGCGAACTGGTCAAGCCTACCTGCTCGATCGGCATTGCAATTCAAAGCATGCGGTCAATTCCCAGACTACTTCGTTTCGAACAGGCGGAGTTGCCTCGACAATCTTGGCCGCGAATCGACCCTGTCGATCGTCACACGACCGATATCAGACCGTGCAGGAACTTCTGAGTGACAACGCGAAGATGCTGAAAATGTGCAGGCAATTCGGATTTTCGATCTCTGCGCATCCGGGCGATGCGACCCTGAGGATCGCAACACTGGCACTACAGTCTCAGGCGGGCGTTTCTTGACCGGGATCAATGTGGCCGCCCCCATCTGGCGTAGAGTGGCTTCCTGAGTTCAACCTGCCTTGGGGAGATCGGAGCAATGACCTACAAGACAATTCTTCTGATAATCGGTGCCAACGATCAGGAGAAAGATTTGGCAGCGGCAGCGGACCTCAGCGCGACCGCGGGTGCGCACCTTTCGGTTCTTGTGGTCCAACTCGCCGCTCCACCAGCGGTCGGAGACTATGCGGCGTTGTCGGTCGCCTTGCTCGACGAACGCGCAGAGGAGATGAAGCAATTGGATGAGGCAGTGAAGAGAGCTCGAGCCACGTTGAAGGACCTCGGGATCTCGTTCGATGCAAACGGCATCTACTGCCAGACCGCTTGGGCCGACGACGATGTCGGCAGCCGCGCCCGCTATGCCGATGTTACATTGATTGGCGCGAGCTTGCAGACCGATCCGTCGTTGCGGAGCCGTGCCATCGACGGGGCTCTCTTCTATTCGGCGAGACCAGTTTTGCTCGCGACAAATCGCCAACCGGTCACCTTGCGTCCAAAAAAGATTCTTCTCGCATGGAACTCGACGATGGAATCCGCGAGAGCGGCGCGGGAAGCAATGGCGCTGATGGAGAGCGCCGAGGAGGTGAACGTCGTGCTCGTCGATCCGAGCGCGGCTCCGGCGAGAAACGGCGAAGAACCAGGTGCTGACATTGCCACCTACCTAGCTCGCCACATCGTCAACGTAACAGTCGATCGGCTGCCGAGTGCTGGACGTCGGGTGGAGGAGGTGCTCAACCAGCATGCAATTGATATCTCTGCCGACCTGATCGTCATGGGAGCGTACGGACACACACGTCTTCGCGAAAGAATATTTGGCGGCGTCACGAAGGCGATGATCGAGAGACCGATCGTGCCGGTGCTGATGGTGCATTGAACTATGCGCTGCCACCCGATAAAGGCGCCACATACTGCGGCGCCTTTGATATTTGCTCTCATTCGTGGAGAGCGCATTGACTAGGAGTTTAGATTTCCAGCATGTTCGGCAAGGGGGAGAGCTGGGCAAGCGCCTTCTCCTGGTTTTCATCGCGCTCGCCTTGCTCGTCGGCACAGTCACCTGGCTTGCGGGTCGGCCCGCCCTCAGCGTCTCTTTCTGGGCTGCAGGCACCGCGATAATCCTTGCGAGCCTCCTTACCGACATCGCGATCAGTCTCGGAAGGAAAGAATTCGGGCTGGATCTCATCGCGGCGCTTGCGATGGGGGGCGCTCTTCTTCTCGGCGAATACCTGACCGGCAGCATCGTCGCACTGATGTACACGGGTGGCGAGGCGCTCGAGGATTTCGCTCAAAGGCGCGCCCGCCGAGTACTGACAGCGCTACTCAACCGGGTACCGCGCACCGCCGTGCGTTACGCGGATGGGCAGTTGCAGGAGGTTTCCATTGAAGAACTTAATATTGGCGACCGAATCCTTGTACGCCGTGGCGAGGTGGTGCCCGTCGATGGAACCGTGATGAATGGCATCGCGGTCCTGGACGAGTCGGCCTTGACCGGCGAGGCAATGCCGGTCAGGCGCCGATCCGGCGAGCCAGTGACGAGCGGTACGACAAACGCCGGCGATGCTTTCGAAGTCCTCGCATCAAGCGCGGCGAGCGACAGCACCTATGCGTCAATCGTCAGATTAGTGGAGGCGGCGAAAGCCGTGAAGGCGCCGATCGTTCGGCTTGCCGACCGTTATGCGTTGGGGTTTCTTGCGGTCACGCTCCTCCTCGCGGGAGGCGCCTGGGCCATAAGTGGCGAGCCGGTTCGCGCGCTCGCCGTGCTGGTCATTGCAACGCCGTGCCCGCTCATTCTCGCGGTCCCGGTGGCGATCATCGCAGGAGTTTCCCGTTGCGCCGGCAAAGGAGTGCTCGTGAAAGGCGGAGGCGCGCTAGAGATGCTCGCGCGCATCAAGACGGTGATCCTCGACAAAACAGGGACGATTACAGACGGGCGGGCCCACCTTATCGAACTCAAGTCCCGCACCGATCTCGACCCTATGGAAGTGCTGCGTCTCGCGGCATCGCTGGATCAGGGTTCACATCATGTGATTGCCCGCGCCTTGGTAGCAGCCGCAAGAGAGCGGGGCCTGCAACTTGTTGCACCATCCGGAACTCGGGAATCGGCGGGTTCCGGCGTGAGCGGCAACATAGATGGCCACGAAATTGCAGTGGGCGGCTGGGATTTCATCAGCGAAAGGATCGATGAGACCGCCTTCTCGCGAGACATGCGGGCGTGGATCCGGAGGGATGGCGTCGTCTCGGTGCTCGCTGCGATAGACGGAGTTCTCGCGGGCGCGTTTCTCCTCGCCGACGAGGTCAGGCCAGAGGTCGGCAGCGTGCTGCGGCAATTGCGGGAGGCCGGCGTCGGACGGATCGTGCTTGCGACTGGCGATCGCACCGAGGTGGCGGAGAGCCTCCAGTCCTTTTTGAGACTGGACAAGGTTGCCGCCGAATTGAAGCCGGAAGACAAAACTCGAATTGTGGAAGCGGAAAGAGCCGCAGGACCGGTCATGATGGTGGGCGATGGCGTCAACGACGCACCGGCGCTCGCAGCCGCCGACGTCGGGGTAGCCATGGGCGCGCGCGGGGCTGCCGCCTCCTCCGAAGCGGCGGACGTAGTCATCCTGGTGGACCGGCTCGACCGCCTCGTCAGCGCCATCCGCATCGCGCACCGCTCACGCGGCATAGCCCTCCAGAGCGTCTATATGGGTATGGCCTTGTCCGCCGCTGGCATGATTGCGGCCGCCTTTGGGTACCTGACGCCGGTACAGGGCGCACTGCTGCAGGAAGCGATCGACATCGTAGCCATCTTGAATGCAATGCGCGCGCTAGGCGACCCGTTGCGCGGCTGGAGGAAAACAACACGTTTGGAGCACACGGAGCTCCTGAAGCTCGAAGCCGAGCATCGTGCCCTGATGGATGTCGTGGACGAGATACGTCATACAAGCGCGCGCATCCAGGAGCTCCCGGAAGGTGAGGTCCGTAATCAGCTTGCGCACTTGGATACTCTGCTGCGACGACGTCTTCTTCCGCACGAACGCCAAGATGACGAGGAGGTCTATCCCAGGCTGCGCAGGCAGGCAGGCGCGCCGAATGCTTTTGCCGGCATGAGCAGAACTCACATGGAGATCCAGCGTCAGGTCCACAGCCTCACTTCGCTTCGACAAGCCTTTGGCGAACATGCGTCGGGCCCAGCACAGCGTTACGAGATCCAGCGCCTGCTGCATGGTCTGGAAGCTATCATTCGCCTCCACTTCGCTCAGGAGCTGGAAATCTATCGATCGCTCGAGCGCGAGTAATCCAACGAACAGACGCATCGGCCTGATTGCCAAAGATCTCACCGATTCTTCTGAGGCAGATCAAAGTCCTCGCGGCTTCAATCCCACTACGATACCGGCAAATTGACACTCCTCCGGGATGGCGGCCATGGGTAGGATCGGATGGACATTATCAGCGGTCTTAATCGCTGCCGCGGTCGCAGGCGGGATGGTTTTCCTGTCCTACAGCAATGACATCGATCGGGCGCGCTCCGCAGTCGCCAATGGCGGGCGCATTGCCAATACTGCGGCCGGTCCCCTCGAATATGCCGAGAGAGGCGACGGCATTCTGCTCCTTTCCATCCACGGCGCAGGTGCGGATGGGATCAGGGCCTGACCAACGTTGCTGATCTGGTCGGAATCGGCTTTCGGGTGATCGCCCCGTCGCGCTTTGAATATCTCGGCACGCCGATTCCGGCCGATACCTCGCCTGCCGCCCAGGCCGACGCCCATGTGGCGCTGCTCTCCGTGCTTGAGATCGACAGGCCGTGGTCGTCGGTGTATCGGCTGCCGCGCGTTAGGCGATCGAACTGGCGCTTCCCCATCCGGACAGGGTGTCAGCTCTCATTCTGATCGTCCCTGGAGCTTACGCGCCAGCTTACGCGCCCGAGAGCCCAGTAGTGGTCGAGGGGTCTCGTGGCAGCGCGCTTGCCTTTTGGCTCGTCAACGCCGGCGCCGATTTCGCTTGGTGGGCGACCGAAGAGGTTGCTCCGTCGGTTCTCATCCGCTTCCTCGGCGTGCCGCCGGAATGGTTGAGGCGGCCCCGGCGCAGGACCGAAATCGGGTGATGGCCATAATCCGCAGCGTCGAACCGCTTCGCGGCGCTTTCCCGGCATTAACATCGACAGTGCGCCCGATCTCCACCGCCTGCTTCTTGAGAAGATCGCCGCTCCAACCCTGGTCGTGTCGGCCCAAGATGATCTGTATAACACGCTCCAGGCAGCCATATTCGCCGCCAGGAGCATTCCGGGCCCGAAGCTGGTCGTTTACGACACCAGCGAGCATTTGCTCGTTGGACAGGGGGAAGGTTAAGAAAGTCGTCAGCGATTTCCTTGCTCAGACAGGCACAAAACAGCCCTTTGGGTCCGGCGCCGGCACCTCTGTTCGGCCAAAGGCGCCCACAGCCGCAGTTTCGTTGACGCGGTCATGAGGGCTAACAGACATTCAATGGCATGCGTGGGGATTTTACGGAGCGCAGCAGATGACCAGGCACATTGCGATTGTCCAGGGCCATCCGGGCCCGGCCAGGCACCACCTCCTGCACGCCATGGCTGACGCTTACGCCGCCGGCAGCGGAACACGAGGTACGGCGGATAGAAGTGGCCAAGCTTGAGTTCCCGCTGCTGCGGACGCAGGGGGATTTCGAGACCGGGGCGTTGCCGCCGGGCCTGGAGCAGGCCCGGGAGGACATGCGCTGAACAGAGCACTGGGTCTTTCTGTTTCCTCTTTGGCATAGAACGATGCCCGCCCTGCTCAAGGGCTTTCTCGAGCACATCTTCAGGCCGGGCTTTGCGATGGGAATACAAGAAGCGGGGCTTTCCGAAGCGGCTGCTGGCCGGGCGCTCCGCCCGCATAATCGTCACCATGGGCATGCCGGTGCTTCCTTACCGGTGGTATTTCGGCGCGTATGGCGTTCGAGGTTTCGAGCGCAGCATGCTGGGCTTCGCCGGAATCAAGCCCATTCGCGAGAATTTCTACGGCCTCTGCTTTGCCGATGAGAAGAAGCGCTCTCGCTGGCTCGACGAGATGCGCGATTACGGCAGACGGGCACGGTGATTTTAACCTCCAACGGGTCGCGATTGGAGATCGACTTTGAGCTTGATCAAGGAGTTTCTGTTGGCGCGAAGCATAATGCTTGAGCGAACGCCGTTTTGATTGGCTCGACTCGCACTCGTGCCGGGAGGACGAAAATGCCCTTGAAGCTGATCAGTGGAATGATGAAGGCATCGGGAGACGAGGCGCTTCTGATCATGGAAAGAGACGTCGGAGGCGACGAAATCGTTCTTGTCACGAAGGAAGCCCTTCTCGATATCGCCGATCCGCCGCTCTGCAACGAGTGCCGGCTGCAGCAATACGTCACCGTCTTCAGCGACATCGCCTCCAAGAAATTCGATGGCAAGGAGCTCGCGCCCGACGGGCGCGTCGCAGTAACCGCGACTGATGTGTCTGTTTGGAAAGTTAATCACCCTGACGCGACTTGAGATCTATCGATCGCAACCAAGCTGGTACGAGTTGCTGGTCAACCATTAGGACACGGCTGCAATGAAGCGAATATCTGGTCTGCAATGTGCTGGCAGTGTTGCCCTCCTTCTGATTGTCACTGGCGAGAGCACCGCGGCCGATCAACTCCGCGGCCGCGCCATCGCACAACGCTGGTGCAGCGAGTGTCACGTCGTTACACCTGGACAGGTTCGCGGCTCCGACACTGTTCCGACATTCGCTGAGATTGGTGTATCCGAACGATTTGACGAGAGAAGCCTTTCGGCGTTCTTGGCTGCGCCGCACCACTCCCGCATGCCAAACCTATCCTTGACACGTACTGAGATTGCCGACCTCGTTGCGTACATAAGGGCGAAATAGACCTCGTCCATGGTCGCGGATCGACGCCCGGACCGATAACGCGGTGTGAGCGCAGCCACCGAAATCAGTTATCTATCATCACTAACCGGCTGCCTCACGATCGGCCTGCCGGTAGGCCTCTGCTGAACGGAAGGATAGCCGGGATTTTCGGTTTCGTGGCCGCCGCAGCCCACTTGGCTGATGGCGGCGAGCTACGGCGAAAGTTTCGGAACTGATTGATACGCCTTCAACTTCCAACGGAATCCGCAAGACGCTGCGGGAACAACAACCGAGAAAGCTGGCCGTCCTCGCAAGTCTGGAAGTGGGGCGAGCTCCAGCTTTCGCGGTTGCGGTTGAACTTGCCACAGTCATTCACGGTAATGGTCCAGACCGGAGATGTCAGCACTCCGGCCGGAAAGCATGCTCAGGCCGAACAAAATTGCTTAAGCGCCGCGGCGTCTCACGCGGCTCTAAGTTCCTTCCGGACGAGGAGGATCGTGGGGTCGTCGGGATCGGTCACGGTGGTGAACCCCATCTGCTGCTCGATTTCGATTGCCGCACGGTTCTCGCGCCGCTCGATCGACTCGAGCACCTTGACGCCCTTTGCCTCGGCGACCCGCGAGAGAAATCCGAGGAGCTCCCAGCCAACGCCCAGGTTCTTGTAATCCGAGCGAATGCTGATCGCCACCTCGCCTCGCTCGAATGCGGGATCACAGGCCAGCATGGCAGTGGCGATCAACGGATCGCCGCTCTCGCCGAAAGCCAGGTAATTCTCCGTCCGGACGTGATCGACATTGGTGAGGGCCGCGATCCGCTCCTTGCCGACCTCGTTCAGGCCAGCAAGATAACGAAAACTCAGGTCCTCTTTGGTGACATGGGTGAAGAATTCGGCAAGCATCGGCTCATCTTCGGCCCGAACGGGCCTGACGTGAATTTTAAGTCCTGTTCGGGTCATCAGATCTGCGGTCCCGTTTCCCATAGTGGTCTCCTTTGGCTGCGCCTTCTCCCTTCCGACAAATGCAAGCGGAAGATGATTGCTGAACATTTAGTCAAAGGAGAATGGAGCGCATTGTTCCGGATCAATCTCCAATTCACCGCAGGAAACCGATCAAAAAAGGCTCGGAGCGTCTGGGGAATGCCTCTCCGCTTCGCCGATGTACCAGCGGACGCCGAAATCAAAGCTAATCGTCTATGGTATAGTGGCTTTTAGCGCCGGAGTGGCCCAGGGCCTGTGACGGTGATGCCACCGGGCAGCAGCCTAAAGTTCCCGTGCTGCATAGAGGCAGCGGATGATGTCGCTGGCGAACGACTGCATCCGAGCTCTTGCCGACTCGGTGCCTTCGTGTTCCGCAAGGTCGAGATAGCAATCGAGCAGGAATTCGCAGAGCGGGACCAGCCGCCCGGTGACGTTCGCGGGAACGTGCTGCAAGAGAGGCGTTTCGCCAGGCGGCGTTGCTATTAGGGCGGTCGCGCGCTCCTGCGCCTCGTTCGCCAAGCCGCGCAACCGCTCCGCACTTTCTCCGGGTGCAGCCGCAGGGATGCGTATCAACAGTTCGGCGAGCCGCCCTTCGAGCGTCGGCAAGTCGTCCCCTATTGAGCCGCCTTCCGCGTGGCGCATTTCGTGAAAGGCGCGGCGGCGCTCGCGACGCAGTGTCGCCACATGGCCGAGTTCCTCCCTTGCCAGTCGCTCGGCGGCCTGCCTGATTGCCTCGGAAGGCGCATGCGCCGCCGCATAGGTCCAGAAGACGAAGGCCCGCTCCTCGTTGCGCACGGCCATGGAAAACGCGCGGTACGACGTGAGTAGCTCCGGAGCGACAACTCCCGCCCCCTCGTCGTCAAAGAACGGTTCTGGGAGGTTGACCGGTTGTGGCGCTCTCTCGCCTAGCCATTGGTCCACCTTTCCGAGATGCCCCTCTTCTTCCGCCACAAGGCCGTCGAAGACTGCGGCGAGGTCGGGGCGTTCTTCGGCGCGCATGCGCGCGGCCAAGGCGACATAGCCGTCGACAGCCTCCTGCTCCATTGCTCGGGCGAACGACAGCAACTCTGTCATCGACGCCATTACCCAGGGTTCGGTTCTCTTTTGCGGCATGTCCTGCTCTCCCGGTGGCACGCGCAAGTAGCGCAGCTTGAGCTCGGTCTTCTGGACCTTCGACACATTGGACCGAGTTGAAGTTAATCAAGTTGATCTGGCGCAAAGAAATACATTTCCGGCCGTGCGAAATGGCCGCGATGCAGTGGCTCCGTGGTCCCAGGAAATCCGATGTACCAAGCAGCGATACAAAAAAACCAAATCAAACGCCTTTTGCGCGGCCTCGTCGCCCTCTGCATCGCCATCTTGTTGGCCGGTCCAAGCATGGCCACGGGCCAACTTTCCACCTATCTTCAAAAAGTGCAGCCGCAGGAAATTTTTCCAGGTGCAACCCGCTTCGGCGAGGTCATCGGCGATCCGCCGATCGCACCCGTCTTCCGCGGCGACAGCCTGCTGGGTTACGCGTATCTCAATTCCGACGTCACAAGCTCCGTCGGCTATTCCGGCAAGCCCATCCATGTCGTAGTTGGAATCGATCCGAAAGGCGTCGTACGCGGGCTTAAGCTGGTCGACCATAAGGAACCCATCGTTCTAATAGGCATTCCGGAAGCGAAGGTCGTCGCCTCGGTCAATGCCCTCATCGGCAAGGACCTCGGGCGCGTCTCGGCAGGGGCCGATCGGCCCCCGCAAGTCGATATCGTCAGCGGTGCCACCGTAACCGTCCTCGTCATGGGCGACAGCATCGTCCGTTCCTCCGTCAAGCTGATCCGCAGCGGCAGGCTTGGTATGGATGCTGGCATGGCGGCCGGATCCAACACCGAGATTCGCAAGCTTGATCTTGACAAGACGGATACGAGCGACTGGCGGACCTTGATCGGCGACGGCTCCGTTCGAAGTCTACGGCTGACCGTCGGCGAGGTTTCCGAAGCGTTTCGGCAGGCCGGTCAGCTAGCCGCCGCAGGCCGGCCCGAGACCCACAACCCCGGCGACAGGTTCATAGATCTCTTCGTCGCGCCGGTGAGCGTGCCGGCAATCGGAAGGTCGCTGCTCGGAGATGCTCGTTACGAGCAGATGCGCCATAAGCTGAAACCCGGAGAGGAAGCGATAATCGTCGCGGGAGATGGCGCCTATTCGTTCAAGGGTTCGGGCTACGTTCGGGGCGGTATTTTTGACCGCATCGAACTGCTCCAGGAGGGCCAGGGGCTCCGGTTCCGCGACCGCTATCATACGAGGCTGCCGGCGCTCGCGGCGGTCGAGGCGCCGCGGCTGCGCGAAATCGCCCTATTTGTGATTCCGGCAGAGTTTGATTTTGATGTTACCGCCCCCTGGGAGCTCCAGTTGCTGGTGCAGCGAAGTGCCGGCGGGCGCGAAAAGGCCGTTCTGCCCTATAATTTGGGTTACACCCTCCCCGACGCGTATGTAAGCGTCGAGACAGCCACCGTACAGGCACCGCGGGTCAGCGCCGCCGAACAGGCCGCACCCGCTGACCCGATTGCGGAAGAGCAGCCCCTCTGGGTGAAAATGTGGGACATGAACCGGCTGTCGGTGGCGGTCACGGTAGCCGCCGTGCTCGTCCTAACGCTGATCTTCTTCTTCCAGGACTGGCTGGTGAAGCGGCCGGCGCTGTTTGCCTGGGTCAGACGCGGCTATCTGCTCTTCACGCTGGTGTGGCTCGGCTGGTACGCGAACGCCCAGCTCTCCGTTGTCAACGTCCTGACATTCTTTAACTCCCTGATGACGGGATTCCACTGGGAGTTCTTTCTCTCCGCACCTCTGGTCTTCCTTCTGTGGGGCAGCGTGGCCGCTGCTCTGCTGTTTTGGGGGCGCGGCCCCTTCTGCGGTTGGCTATGTCCGTTCGGCGCCCTGCAGGAACTGACCAATAATGTCGCGCGATTGCTGAAGGTGCCTCAGGTGAGAGTGCCCTGGGGCCTGCATGAGCGTCTCTGGCCGATCAAATACATCATCTTCCTCGGCCTGTTTGGACTGTCGCTCTACTCTCTCGCGCTTGCCGAGATGTTTTCTGAAGTGGAGCCGTTCAAGACGGCGATCATCCTGAAGTTCGCCCGCGAATGGCCCTTCGTCGTGTTTGCGCTCACCGTGCTCGCCGCCGGCCTTTTCATCGAACGGTTCTACTGCCGCTACCTTTGCCCGCTGGGCGCTGCACTCGCCATTCCTGGCCGGATCCGCATGTTCGAGTGGCTGAAACGGTGGCCGGAATGTGGTTCGCCCTGCCAGCGTTGCGCCAAGGAATGCCCGGTCCAGTCCATCCATCCGGAGGGTGCCATCAACGTCAACGAATGCATCTACTGCATGCATTGCCAGGAGCTTTACCACGACGATCAGCGCTGTCCGCACATGATCCAGGTGCGGCTGAAGCGCGAAAAATTCATGGCGCTTTCGACCCCGACTTCCCGGGGGGAAGTGCCGTCGAAGACCGTCGTGACACACAAGGGTGCCCCGATCAGAAAGACTGAAACGGCGCCGGAAAATCCCGTCTGAAGCCAACATCCAAGGAGAGGCACAATGTCAAATGAAGAAACCAAGATGCGTCTGAACAGACGACAGATCCTCGGCACCACGGCCTTCATGGCGGCAGCCGGCGCTATGAGCGCAGGCGGTGCGCTGACGCTTTCTGGCGGCACTGCGACCCCGGCCAAGGCGCAGGCGGCTTCCGACGGAAGCTACGAAGTAAAACCGGGCGAGCTCGACGAATACTATGTGTTCTTCTCATCCGGGCAGTCGGGCGAAATCCGTATTCTCGGCGCACCCTCGATGCGCGAGATGATGCGAATACCCGTCTTCAACCGGTGCAGTGCCACCGGTTGGGGCCAGACCAACGAAAGCCGCAAGATCATGACCGAGGGGCTGCTGCCGGAAACGGTCGAGTTCCTGAAGGATCAGGGGGGGCTTTACCTGAACGGCGACCTTCACCATCCGCATCCGTCGTTCACCGACGGCACTTATGACGGGCGCTACCTCTACGCCAACGACAAATCCAACTCCCGCGTCTGCCGCATTCGGCTCGACGTCATGAAGTGCGACAAGATCATCGAGCTTCCGAACCAGCACACTGTCCACGGGCTTCGGGTCCAGAAATATCCGAAGACCGGGTATGTCTTCTGCAATGGCGAGGACGCCGTGCCAGTCCCGAATGACGGCAAGACTATGGGCGACAAGAACTCCTACCAGGCGATATTCACCGCCGTGAACGGTGAGACGATGGAGGTCGCCTGGCAGGTGATGGTCGACGGCAACCTCGACAACGTCGACGCCGACTACCAGGGCAAGTACTGCTTTGCCACCTGCTACAACTCCGAAGAGGGCTTTACCCTGGCGGACATGATGGCGAGCGAGCAGGACTGGGTCGTCATCTTCAACCTGAAGCGGATTGAGGAGGCGGTCGCAAAGGGCGACTACAAGGAAATCGGCGGCGTACCGGTGCTGGACGGCCGCAAGGGTTCGCCCTACACGCGCTACGTGCCCGTGCCGAACAGTCCGCACGGCATCAACACGGCGCCCGACGGCATCCACGTCGTTGCGAACGGCAAGCTCTCGCCGACCGTGACCGTGTTCGACGTACGCAAGTTCGATGATCTCTTCGATGACAAGATCCAGCCCCGCGACACCGTTGTCGCCGAGCCGGAACTCGGTCTCGGTCCCTTGCATACCGCCTACGACGGCAAGGGCAACGCCTACACGACATTGTTCATCGACAGCCAAATTTGCAAATGGAACATCGAGGACGCCAAGCGGGCCTATGCGGGCGAGAAGGTCGATCCCATTCGCCACAAGCTCGATGTCCATTACCAGCCCGGCCACAACCACACCTCCATGGGGCAGACCAAGGAAGCGGACGGCAAATGGCTAATTTCGCTGAACAAGTTCTCCAAGGACCGTTACCTGAACGTCGGCCCGCTCAAGCCGGAAAACGACCAACTGATCGACATTTCGGGCGACGAGATGGTACTCGTGCACGACAACCCGACCTTTGCCGAACCCCATGACGCGACGATCGTCCATGCCTCCAAGATCAACCCCGTCCATGTCTGGAACAGGGCCGATCCTTTCTTCGCCGATGCGGTCGCCCAGGCTAAGGCCGACAACATCGACCTGATGGTCGATTCGGAAGTCATCCGAGACGGCAACAAGGTCCGCGTTTACATGACGTCCGCCGCCCCGGCCTTCGGGCTGGAAGATTTCACCGTCAAGCAGGGCGACGAGGTCACGGTCTATGTGACGAATATCGACGAAGTCGAGGACCTCACGCATGGATTCTGCATCGTCAACTACGGCATCAACATGGAGGTGGCACCGCAAGCGACCGCTTCCGTCACCTTCAAGGCGAGCAGGCCGGGGGTCTACTGGTACTACTGCACCTGGTTCTGCCATGCGATGCACATGGAGATGAAGGGCCGCATGCTCGTGGAGGCGCAGGGCGCCTGATGGTTCGGACGAACATATCGGCTTTCGGGATGGCGGCGCTTGCCGCCGTCATCCTCGCCTGTCCCGTCTCGGCCGCGACGATTCGGAAGGCTGCCGACGGGTTACCGCTCCAGCCTGTGCTCGACCGCGCCTCGCCCGGCGACGTCATCGTGCTGCAAGGCGAACATCAGGGACCGGTTACAATCGGCAAAACGCTGACGCTCGAAGGCGAACCCGGAGCCCTTATCATGGGCAACGGCAAAGGCAGCGTGATAACCGTGAAGGCGCCGCAGTCGATCGTCCGCGGCCTCGAAATCAGAGGCTCGGGCAAGGACCTTTCTGGAATGGACTCCGGCATCTTCGTGGCACAGACGGCGACCGGAGCGCGCGTGGAGAAGAACGCGATCATCGGCAATCTCGTCGGCATCTATCTTCACGGTGCACGAGACTCCTGGGCACTAGGCAATCGGATCATCGGCTTGCGCGAGGGCAGGATCAGCGAGGCGGGGGACGGCATATCGGTCTGGAATGCGCCGGGCGCGCGGGTCGTCGACAATGACGTCAGCTACGGGCGCGATGGTATTTTCAGCAAAACGAGCAAGCGGAATGTCTTCAGCGGCAATCGCTTTCGTCAACTGCGATTCGCAGTGCATTACATGTACACGAACGACAGCGAAATCAGCGACAACGTCTCGACGGGCAACGCTGTCGGCTATGCGATCATGTATTCCAGCCGCCTCAAGATAGAAGGCAATCGCTCGGACGGGGATCGCGACCACGGACTTCTGTTGAACTACGCGAATAACTCCCGGATCACCGGCAACATCGTCGTCGGCCGCCTTCAGCCGGCGGACCGCTGGCTGAAGGCGCGGTCCTCGGAACACGGCGTTCCGAAGGCCGAGGACGAGAACCAGACAGTAGATGAAGGCCGCCGGCTTGGGCCGGAAAAATGCGTCTTCATCTACAATGCTAACAAGAACCGGCTTCGGAACAACGTGTTCGAGGGCTGCGCGATCGGCATCCACTTCACCGCAGGCTCGGAGGGCAACCTGATCAGCGGCAACTCCTTCATCAGCAATCGAAATCAGGTCAAGTATGTTGGTACGCGCCACCTCGATTGGTCGTCTGAAGGACAGGGCAATTACTGGAGCGACAACCCCGCCTTCGACCTCAACGGCGACGGTGTTGGCGATAGCCCCTACAGACCGAATGATCTAATCGACAAGGTGTTATGGACTTCCCCGCAGGCAAAGCTGCTGACCACTAGCCCCGCCGTCCAGGTGATCCGCTGGGCGCAGGCGCAGTTTCCGGCGATCCTGCCCGGCGGCGTCGTCGACAGCCATCCGCTGATGATGCCGGCAGACAGGAAGGTCGCGCAATGACCGGGACAGTCGAGATAGTCAACGTCAGCAAGTGCTACGGAAACTCGACCGTAATGCGGGACATTTCTTTTGGATTGGGAGCAGCCGAAACCGTCGCGCTCGTCGGGCATAACGGCGCCGGCAAGACCACCCTCATCAAGCTGATGCTAGGCCTTATCCGGCCGACAAAAGGTCTGGTGCGTGTCCTCGGAGAGAACCCGGCGACGGGCGATTTCGCGGTACGTCAACGCCTCGGTTATCTCCCGGAGAGCGTCTCCTTTAACATGGCGCTGACAGGGCGGGAGACTCTGCGCTTCTACGCACGGCTGAAGCGGGTGGACTGTGCAGCCGCCAGCGATCTTTTCGAGCGCGTCGGGCTAGCCGAGGAAGCCGTCGACCGGCCCGTCCGGACCTATTCCAAGGGCATGCGACAACGTCTGGGCCTGGCGCAGGCCCTGCTCGGCACGCCACGGATCCTGCTGCTCGACGAACCCACTAGCGGACTCGACCCGGCCCTGCGGCGGAACTTCTACGAGCTGATCACCGAACTGCGGGCGAAGGGCACCACCGTGCTGCTCTCGTCGCACGCCCTTACCGAACTCGAGGGCCCGGCCGATCGCGTGATCATCGTCAACAAAGGCGTGAAGATCGCAGACGGGACACTTGAGGAGCTTCGTGGCATCGCCCGGCTGCCGACGCGAATCAGCCTGACGCTCTCCCAGGCCGACGCCACGCCTGCCTGGCTGAACGGCGGCATGAGATGGTGCCGCAGCCCGCACGGCGTCCTCGACGCGGAAGTTTCCTCGGACCGCAAGATCTCGCTGCTGCATGAGATCACCGCAGATGCTGCGCTGCTCTCCGGCTTGACGATCACTGAACCGACGCTTGATGACCTTTACGCGCATTTTCTCAAGGGCGGGGTAACGAAATGAGCAATATCTTCACCCTCGCCGGGAAAGAGATCCAGGAAGGCATGCGGAACCGGTGGGTACTGGCAACCACCTTGCTACTGACCGCACTTGCCCTGACGCTGTCCTTCCTTGGCAGCGTGCCGACCGGTAGCGTGGGCGTCGACAAGCTTGATGTCGTCATCGTCAGCCTCTCGAGCCTCACCATCTTCCTCGTGCCGTTGATCGCCCTCCTGCTATCGCATGACGCGATCGTCGGCGAGATGGAGCGAGGAACGATGCTGCTTCTCCTCAGCTATCCTATCGGACGCCGCGAGGTCGTCTTCGGGAAGTTCCTCGGTCATCTGGCGATACTCGCCTTCGCAACGCTCTTCGGCTACGGCGCGGCTGCTGCGGCGCTGGTCGCGACGGGAAGCGCTGTCGGACAGGATAGCTGGCGGGCCTTCGGGTCGATGATCGCGTCCTCGATCCTCCTTGGGGCCGTGTTTGCGTCGATCGGCTATCTTATAAGCTCGATGACCAGGGAGCGCGCGACGGCCGGGGGCATCGCCATTGGTATCTGGCTGTTCTTCGTGTTGATCTACGACATGGCGCTGCTCGGCGGCCTCGTTGCCGCGCAGGGGCTGGCCATTCCGACCGGGCTGCTCAACCTGCTCCTGCTCGCTAACCCGACCGACGTCTACCGCTTGCTCAACCTCGGTTCCGGTGGGGCACGCGCTCTTTCGGCCCTGGGAGGCGTCGCCGACCACACCGGCCTTTCCGCGCCCGTCCTACTTGCAGCGTTCGGGTTCTGGACGCTCGCACCGCTCGGCTTCGCCACGTTGATCTTCTCAAGGAGGGAGCTATGAGGTTCACGGTCGCCACTGCCATCCTCGCCGCAACGCTTGTCCTTGCCGGCTGCCAGAAGGAGGAGAATGCGACGATGCCCTCCCCCTATGCGCTCACGGCCGACGCGATGGGACGCTACTGCGGCATGAACGTCCTCGAGCATTCCGGGCCGAAGGGCCAGATCATCCTGCAGGACATCCCCGAACCCATCTGGTTTTCTTCGGCGCGGGACACCGTCGCCTTTACGATGCTGCCGGAGGAACCCAAGGATGTCGCCGCGATCTATGTATCGGACATGGGCGCAGCGCCGAGCTGGGAGGAGCCGGGAGCTCAGAACTGGATCGACGCGACAAAGGCGTTCTACGTCATCGGCAGCAAGATAAGGGGCGGAATGGGAGCCGAGGAGGCGGTGCCGTTTTCGAGCGAACGCGCTGCACGGGATTTCGCTGAAAGGAATGGCGGCCGGGTGACCGGATTCGAGCAAATTCCCAAGGACTATGTACTGGGGACCGGGGCCTCCGAGCAAGGCGCGGGAATCGAAACCGAGAGCCATGGGGAGGCTCAAACTCATGGTTAGTCCGATTACGCGCCGCCGGGCGATCTGCATCATGGCCGCTGCCGCCGGACTCCCGCTGCTGGATCGTGGCGGACGTGCCGAAGCCGCGGTGGCCGCGTTGACGTGGACAGGCCGCGCCCTGGGCGCGCCCGCGACACTGATCCTGAACTTAGAGAGCCAGGCAGCCGCGGCGCGGCTCATAGACCGTGTCGTTGCCGAGGTGTCGCGCCTCGAGAGGGTGTTCAGTCTTTACCAGAGCGATTCCGTTCTCTCCGAACTGAACCGAACCGGAGCGATCGCCGCTCCGCCGTCGGATCTGGTGAACCTGCTCGAGGCGAGCCATGACTTCTGGGTGGCGACTGGTGGTGCCTTCGACCCCACCGTTCAGCCTCTGTGGACGCTCTATGCAGAGCACTTTTCCGCCAGCGACGCTGATCCTGCGGGACCGCCGGAGGCCGCGAAGAGGCGCGCATTGTCGCGCGTCGGCATGGACAAGCTCAAGTTCAACCGCGATCGCGTCGTATTCTCCCAACCGGGAATGGGGCTGACCCTCAACGGCATAGCGCAGGGCTACATCACCGACCGGATCGTCGGCCTGCTCAAGGATGCGGGTATGGCAAACAGTCTCGTCAGCATGGGCGAAACACGCGCCATCGGGGCGCAGCACGACGGCCGGCCGTGGCGGGTCGGACTTGCGACGCGAGAAGATGCCGGCACGCCGGACAGCGTACTGAACCTCGTCAACAGGGCCGTCGCGACCTCGAGCCCGGACGGCTTCCAGTTCGGCGGCTCCGGCCGGTTCGGCCACATTCTCGACCCGCTGAGCGGGGCAACGCCAAGACTCTATCGACGGGTCAGCGTCGTAGCCCCGACTGCGACGGCTGCCGACGCCTTCTCAACCGCCTTCACCCTCATGGGCAGTTCGGCGGTCAGAATGGCGTGCGAGCACCATCCGGAACTTACCGTCGACATGACTTCCACTTCGGGTGCGCATGAGCGGATCGGCCGTGCGTGACGCCGGTGGTCCAAAGCTCCGGCGGTTCAAAAAACGACAAGACCTGAAGCTCAATCCGCGCAATTCCGTCAGAGCGCCCTGGTTTGAAGGACCGCTCAATGGCCAAAGGAGAACCTCACATGCTGACCCAGAAGACCAAAGACATCGTCAAAGCGACCGCCCCAGTCCTTGCTCAGCACGGTTACGCGATCATCCAGCATTTCTATAAGCGGATGTTTCAGGCGCATCCTGAGCTCAAGAACATCTTCAACATGGCGCATCAGGAAAGGGGCGAGCAACAGCAAGCACTCGCGCGCGCCGTCTACGCCTATGCGGCCAACATCGAAAATCCGGAGAGTCTTTCGGCCGTGCTGAAGGATATCGCCCATAAGCATGCCAGCCTTGGCGTCAAACCGGAACAATATCCAATCGTCGGAGAACATCTGCTTGCGTCTATCAAGGAGGTGCTGGGAGATGCCGCGACAGATGAAATCATCTCAGCCTGGGCACAGGCCTATGGCAATCTGGCGGACATTCTGGCTGGCATGGAGAGTGAGCTCTATGAGCGCTCGGACGAACGCTCCGGTGGTTGGACCGGCTGGCGTCGCTTTATCGTGCGTGAGAAGAACCCGGAGAGCGATGTCATCACCTCGTTCGTGCTGGAGCCTGCGGACGGTGGACCGGTCGCGGATTTCGAACCCGGACAATACACGAGTGTCGCCGTGCAAGTACCTAAGCTCGGGTACCAGCAGATACGCCAGTACAGCCTTTCCGATTCTCCGAACGGACGCAGCTATCGGATTTCCGTGAAGCGAGAAGATGGCGGCTTGGGGACGCCCGGCTACGTCTCGTCCTTGCTGCACGACGAGATCAATGTCGGCAATGAACTCAAGCTCGCCGCTCCCTACGGGACTTTCTACATCGACGTCACCGCGACGACGCCGATCGTTCTGATAAGCGGCGGAGTCGGTCTGACGCCGATGGTCAGCATGCTGAAGAAGGCGCTCCAGACACCGCCGCGGAAGGTCGTGTTCGTGCATGGCGCACGAAACAGCGCAGTGCATGCGATGCGTGACCGTCTGAAGGCAGCCTCGCGTACCTACCTGGACTTCAAGCTGTTCATCTTCTACAACGAGCCCCTGCCGACGGATATCGAAGGGCATGACTACGATTTCCCCGGATTGGTCGACGTCGAGAAGATCAGGGACAGCATTCTCCTCGAGGAGGCCGACTATTACATCTGCGGACCGGTTCCGTTCATGCGGATGCAGCACGACAAGCTGCTCAGTCTTGGCATTTCCGAAGCGCATATTCACTACGAAGTATTCGGTCCCAATTTATTCGCCGAGTGAGGGCAGCACCGGACGAAGCGGTTTCTCCCAAGGGCCGAGGGGCCGGCCTTCGGACTGGCTGCGGCTGGGCTTGCGCTGCGAAGGGTCTGGGTCAAGATGCGTCTGAGGCCTGTGTGATCTCAGTTCGCGAGCTCGCGCGATAAAAGGTCACTTCTTCGCTGATCACGCGATCCTCGCTGTTCAGGATTGCGGTCCATACCCGGTTACCGATTTTGACGCGCAAGCGGCACGTGCCAGCGTCTTCACCCTCGCCGCGCTCGACCGTGCTGGTGACGAGTCCCCTACGGATGTTCCGGCGCAAGTCGTCGCTTGAGAGCTGGAAACGATCCGCGAGCGCAGCGGGGTCGAATGTGAAATCTCCATTTTGATCTCGTTGGACCTGCATGACTCTCTCCCGCAAGATACATCTAATCGGAAAGGCATTCTCAAGCACCGACACCTTGGTGCTCTGCGGACCTAGAAACCCCTTCCACGGCCGTGATGCCTTTGCCACGCTCGACCTTATTGCCGAGTGCGGCGCTGAACGCGGGTCTAGGAACAGGGCCGCTCATGGCCGGAAAATATGCGACCAGGAAGAGCGTCCATCCCGCCATCCAGCAGATTGCGGCAACAGCGACGGGATCGAAATAGTCTTTACTCAGCCAGCCGCCGGAAATCCGCAACAGCGCCGAGAGTGACACGAGCAAGAAGGCGCCGGCCATGGTCCGGCCGAGGATCAGTGACTCGCCGTCGCGGACCATGGCTGGCCGCATCATGAAGGCGGCGATCATTGTACCCATCGCGCCCATTGTTAGCGCGTGCAGGGCGTCATCTGCTGGAAGCTGGCCGGGCAGAATAGCTGAAAGACCACCCAGAATGAGCGCCGTCGGCGTCCAGGCGAAGGCGACATGCAGGATGAACAAGGACGGATAGTGGCGGGTCCCCAGGATCTGCCATTCGGTCATCTGCCACAGCAGCAGAGCACCCGAAAGCAACAGCATGAGACCTGGCAGCACAGGCGGCCAAGCGCCATGAAGACAGGTCGCGACGAGAATGCCCGCAGCCGCCAGGTGCGAAAGCTCCCGCCGGTTGCGGAGGGACCTCCCTCCCCCTGCCCGGTCCAGCCAGGAGCGGGTGAAGGCGGGGACGGCGCGCCCGCCTATAAAAACGATCAGCGCGGCATAAAGCAGCGGCATGGGACTCGGGCCATCGCCGATGCTAGCCAAGGCATTTATGCCAAGCGCGCCTGTTCCAAGCGGCGCCCAGCACCGATCCCACGCCCCCGAGACCACGACGCCACAGATCAGCATCGACGTCAGGAACGCGAAATAGGCAGATACCCCGATCGCAGCAGCGATTAGGGGTAGATGCTCCGAGAGCGCGCCGGTCAGGCGGGCGGCGCACCATAGGCCGGTAGCGATCATAGTGGCGGCCGGCGGTACGGGTCCCCTCTTCGTCCAGGCCGGCAGGGCCGTCAGCAGATAGCCCCCTGCCGCAGCTCCCCCCATGCCGAACACAAGTTCGCGGCTGTGCCACTCGACCCTGTCCGGTGCGAGTTGTTGTGGGAGGAGCCAAACCATCGGCACGACAAGCGCCCATAGTCCCGCGAGAAAAAACAGGGGTCGGTATGGCGCCCGCCAGATGGAATCCCAATCGGTCGACTCGTAAGTCAAACGGCCGCCTGGGACTGTTCTTCGAAGCGCGGAAACAGCACGGCGTTCTCGAGATGCATGTGCGCGATCAAGTCGTCGGTGAACTTGCGCAGTCCCGTATAAAGCGCGGTCCACGAGCCGCAGGCGCCTGGAGGCAGCGAAAGCCCATGGGTCACATGTTCGATCGTCCGGAGATGCTCCGCCTCCTCCTCGTGCTCGTCTCGCATCCGCATGATCGGATGGGCGATCGCCGCACTGCCGCCGCGTTGCATCATCGGGAAGAGGACCTGCTCTTCTTTCATCATGTGGCTCTCAAGGTCGTCCCGCAGGCGCTCAAGAACCCGGGAGAGCCCGATCGGTGCCGAGGGGCGGTCTCCGTGCACCCGCTCCACCTTCTGGGCGAGCGGGATGAGCCAGGCGAGCTCCGCACGGTGCGTCTGGTGATATCTGTCCAGGATGTGTCCGATGAGGTCCGATGTCTGCTCGGGTGCATCTCGTCTTGCGGCCACTACGAGGGATTGCAACTCTGCAAGCAGCGCCGACGGTGCGAGACCCGCCTTAACGGCGGCTTCCGAGAGTCGGACGTCGCCGCCGCAACAGAAGCTGATGTCATGTCCCCGGAATAGTTCCGCGGCTCCGGGCAGCTCTGCTGCGATTGCTGACACAGTGTTGTCGAGGCTTATTTCCGTCATGAGCTTTTTCTTTGCCGTGTTTCTTCCCAGGTGTGTGCTTGGATTCCGCTGGCCGAAGCCGGTATCGCGCCGAATTCGCGTCCCTGAATTCGACATTCCTTGTGCAGAATTTTGGTCCGCACGTCTTTGCGCCTGCGCAAACAGTGCTTTTCAACGTCGCGCTTCAGAATTGTGCTTTCGCAGAGAGAGCACGCGCGCCTTTGTGCCTGCAGGAAAGTGGCTTGCCGAATGTCTTGTCGAACGGGGCGTCCTGTGGCCGCTCGAGACTTCGCCCCCAGTGGATGTTAATCTAAGCAAGGGGCATCTTCAGGGTCGGATTCCAACCTTGCCCTCGAGCTTCACCAGCTCGAAATCGGAGACCAGGAGATCAAGCCGCACATGCCAGATGCCGGGCAAGGGCACTACGAGACCATCGACGCGCCAGTTTCTCTCCCCGGTGGGCTGCGCGGGCCGCCGGATCGCTTCTATGCCAGACGCCGGATTGGAAAGGACGAGCGTCACCTCCCTTGGCGCGAGGACCTGCCCGGCCTTGCCGAACACCTCGATGAATGCTGCGACCTGACCGACACGGCCTGGTGAGAGCCGCACATTCGCCATGGCTCGCGCTGCATGGAGATGAACGGCTGCAGGGCGGGAAGCGGCAATTTCCAAAGCGCGCGGCGGGGGCGTGAACCGCCATACTGCGGCTACGCCGAAGATCAAGACGGCGACGACGGTTTCGAAGGCGATCGACCGAGCGAGGCGCCCTGCAGCCGGTGCGTCCCGTCGCTCTGCCGGCTCCGTCAACCGCAGGCGATTAAACACGGCAAGAGCAAGAAGCAGAACAAACAAAGCCAATTTGGCGAGGAGGACCAGCCCGTAGGCGGTCTCAACCAATGCTGCCGGTTTGCGAACCTGGATCACGGCCAACCCCATGCCAGCGACGATCAGCAAGGCGAGAACGACCGGGATCGTGGTGGAGAACCGGCGCAGCATGCCCGCAGACTCTGGTGTGCGACGTGCCAGCGCTAGTCCCAGCGGTGTAAGCACTCCTGTCCAGAACGCAATCCCGACGCCGTGAAGGAAGACCATCGGGCGCGTAACCCATTGCGGTTCCGCGGCGCTGGCATGGCCGCTCAGCGCAAGTGCCAGACCGGTCCCGCTGAGCGCAACCAGAGAAAGAAGGCGCCCCCGGCCGCCCTTCGCGACCAGCGCAAAGGTTGCCATCACAGAAGCAAGAACGGCGACGACGGAGGTCCGGCCGAAGCTAGTGCTCATTCCAGCTTGCCAGGTCGCCAAATGCACGAGGCGCCGAAGAGGAACGGCGAGCGCGTCGAGACCCTGGAAGCCGACAGACAGCAGCGCTCCGACGAGTCCGACGACGAGAATGATGTGAATGGCCACGGTTCCGGAGCGCTCGCCCTTTCCAAGCCACGACAGCGCGAACGACCCGCCAATTCCTAGAAAGAGGCCGAGATAGAGGGCGAGCTTTGCCATCCATATTGCCGTGCCAACCTCCCAGTCTATGCCCACTGCGGCTGCGGGAGGCGTTGCGCTCGGCGCCCCAATCGTGAAGATTATCGAACCACCGATCGGATGTCCGTCTTCGGAGACCACACGCCAGGCAAGCACATGCGTGCCCTGGATGAGTCTCGATGGTGGATCGATTTTCAGTGTTCGATCGCGTAGCTCGTAGTGTTCGAGGCTAACGCTCGAGCCGTGCGGCCCGACCAGTCTGAGGGAGAGCGGCGAGATCGCCTCGCTGAAGGTCATCAAAAACGCCGCAGGCGCCTCGGCGAGCACGGCGTTGTCTGCCGGGTTGGTCTCGACCAGCGATGCATGCGCGAAGGCCGTTGCGGCGAGCCAGAGCCATGCGGAACAGGCCAGCACCGAAAGCGCCAGCATGCGAGCCGGGGCGTGGCATCGGCGTCCCTCCAAGCGCGGGTTGATCATGCCAATCTCCGTCAGCCATATAGGGAAGCGCGGCTCGAGTGCACGCTTCCCTCCGCCTCTCATTGTTTTTAGTGGCTGCCCGCCTTTTCGAGGAGCTTTACACCGGGAGCCGGAAACTCGAGATCGCCGCCGCTCTGGCCTTCTGCCGGGATCTCGATCCACCGTTCAGTCGCGCCGTCGGGGCACTCCTGCACGGTCGGGAAATAGAGCACCTTGCCCGCCGGCAGGTCCGACGTCAGATAAACGCGCACTACGAACTCATCGTACTCGTCGTCTCCCAGATGGCCACCCTTCCACAGCACCTCCTTCACGCCCTCCTTCGTCGGGGTGCCGTGGTTGTCGTAGGACTTCTCGTAGGCGCCGCTTACCTTCTCCAGGGTCCAGCCGGGCTTGGGCATCGGCTTAACGGCAATAACGCCCTCCGGAATCTGGACGCGCACCGCGTTGGTCGGCTTCCCGTCGCAGCCGTGCGGCACGCGGAAGACGGCCTTATAGCTCGCGCCTACCGGAGCTTCCTTCGTTTCGAGCGAGGTGTGAGCGATCGCCGCTCCCGCACCAACGGCAATCAGGGCGGCGGTCAGCACCGGTTTCTTTAGCATTGGACTTTTCTCCTTATCGAATGCCGGCTCGCGTCGGCGGGGTTCGCGAGGACCAGCGTCGCCGGTCCGCTTCACAGCTGAAGGGGTTGAGTTGGGGACTGGACAGCAGCCCGCAGTTCACGAAGTTCGGATAGCCTGCACCTCGACTAACGTTGGTCCGGGCGGCAGGAAGTTTCCGGCGTGGGAAAACACGCTCGACGCGATCTAGGCAGTCGGTGGGGCTCGGGGACAGCCGGGATCATGGTCGCTTCTGCGAACCAACAGCTCGCAGGATGGGGGCAGGACAGCGCTTGAAGACCGCGGCGTTACAGGAACCGACGCGATACCGGCAGGTGCGGCAGGCAAAGCCGAGGACAGGCCGCATCCGAGGATACAGCACTCGGCCAGCCTGTCGTGATCGCCGCCGCCAGGGTCAGTGTCGGAGTGGCTTGCCCCCGTAATGCAGAGGGGATCGCCGAAGGGATCGAATTGTCGGACAACCGGTCCTTGGCCGGCAAAAGCGTGGACAACGGACTGCAGGACGAGCATGCAGGCGGCGACCAGCGCCAGCCCTCGGCTCAATCCCGTTCGTCGTCTCGCCATCGTCCATTCTCCATACGGGCGCAGCACTCGATGCAGCAAATAGACGAGCCTGTTGGAACAATCCTTGTTCCAGATCAACAAACGCGGGGTCGGAGAGATAAGCGCAGTTGTTCGCGGATCAGCTGGCCGCATTCACCCCAACGATTGCCGTTTACCATCGGCGCTTTGGCAACAGCGATAAAACCAGCGTCGCAATAGGCCCGGCTTCAAGCGACGCGATAGCCGTGGTGATCAAGGCCCGACTTGTCTAGGCACCCGGATGCCGCGCGTGATGCCGATCGCCGCTCCCAGCGTCCCCCCGGCGACGATCCCCGCAGACCCACCAGCAAGGACTGCAATTAGACAATTGAGGACAGCGGCCCCGGGCCCGGAATTCGACAGGAGAGTGATCCCGGCGACGAGGCCGACTAGACCGCCGATCGCGCCAAGGGCAATTGCAAACAAGGTCACGGACTCCGAAGGATCAATCTGGCGGTCCGGCATGTCGTTCTGTTTCGAACTTGACCTCTCCACAGCTTGCTCCGGGGAATCGTTGACCATGTGTTCATCCGTGCTTGGCATTGGATCCTCCGGGGTGCAGCGTCGCTTCATCGTCTTCTTTCGGTCCAGAACGCTGGCCTGTGCTGGCGGTTCCGTCCGTGGCCGGATCCGCCGGCGGCCCTTCGTCTTCCTCATCGTCCAACAGGACTCTTTCAGCCGCCCCGTCCAGGTCCTCATATTGACCCGCACGCAACGACCAGAGAAATGCCAGCAGTCCGACAGCGCCCATCGCCAATGCCACCGGTATAAGAACGGCAAGATAGTTCATGGCTTTGCCGTGGCTGGTTTGGTCGCCCGGACAAAGCGCGGGCCTATTCTAACCTTTGCACGGAGGCGCAGCGCGTTTCCAACGACGACGATCGAGGACAAGGACATGGCCAGCGCCGCAGCGAGTGGCGTGACCAGTCCTGCGATTGCGAAGGGCACGCTGACGATATTGTAGGCGACTGCCAATCCGAAGTTCTGTCGGATCAGCACATCGGCCCTGGACGCGGTCTGGATGACTTCTCGGACAGCCAGCAGGCTGTGACCAACGAAGACGAAGTCGGACGCGCTTCGCCCGATGTCCGTCGCCGACGACGGGGCGATCGACACGTGTGCGGCGGAAAGGGCCGGCGCGTCGTTGAGGCCGTCGCCGATCATCAGCACCTTGCTGCCCGCCTCGGCCAATGACCGGATGGACTTCACCTTTTCACCCGGAAGTAGCTCGGCCGAGAACTTCTCGATGCCCAACTGCTTGGCGACGGACGAAACCGCGGGATGGGCATCTCCTGAAACTATCGCTAGTGAATAGCCGGCGGAGCGGAGTGTCTGTACAAGCTCTCGAGCGCCAGGACGGATGGAGTCCTCAAATGCGAAAACCGCTATCGTTTCGCAGTCCTTCGACAGCACGGCTACCGACGCCGCTCCCAGGTCGAGCTGCCTTGCATTCGACGCCCACGAGGGGCGTCCGAGCCGGTAAACCGCATTCCCTGCCCGCCCCTCGATTCCGCAGCCATGAACCTCCTCCAGACTTTCGAACTCCAGAGGGGACCCGTGCCGCCCTGCGGCCGCCAAGGCAATCGCGGCGGAGGCGGGATGCCGCGAGACCCTAGCCATCGCCGCGGCCAGAGACAAGAGCCGGGGCTGAATGTCGTCCGCATTGACCAGACGCATCTCGCCGAAGGTCAACGTCCCGGTCTTGTCGAAGAGTACGGTGTCGATTTCGTTCAGTCTCTCGAATGCGGACCCGTCGCGCGCCATGATGCCGCGTTCGAAGAGGCGCCGTGCCGCCACCACCTGTACCATCGGCACGGCAAGTCCAAGGGCGCATGGGCAAGTAATGATCAGCACGGCGATGGCAATGCTGACTGACTTGTGGAGATCTCCGGTTCCGTAAAGCCATGCGAACATGGAAAGGAGGGCGACACCGTGCACGACGGGCGAATACAGGCTTGCGGCGCGATCAGCGACTCGGCGGTAATTGGAGCGCCCGCTCTCGGCAGCCTCCATCATGCGGGTCATCTCGGCCAGGAAAGAACCGTCGGCGGATACGGTCGCCACCAGTGTCAGCGGATTGGCGAGGTTCATCACGCCCGCCTGCAATGCGCTTCCCGGCGCCGCACGCTTCCACTCGCTTTCCCCTGAAACGAGCGAACAATCAAGCTCCGAGGCGCCTTTGACAACAACGCCGTCGACCGGCACGCGCTCGCCGGCGGCGACCAGCAGATGCATGCCAGGCTTGATCTCGGAAAGCGGGACGTAATCAATCGCGCCTTCCGCCCGGATCAGATTGGCGCCCCGCGGCGCGAGCCTCGCAAGCGCTCCGACGGCGGAACGCGCCCTGCCCCGCATCTGGTGGTCCAGTGTTCGCCCTGCCAGCAGAACGAACAACAAGGACGTGCTTGCGTCGAAATAGGCATACGCCGCGTTGTGAAGGGTGTCGTAGACGCTGAGGGCGAAGGCGAGGAGAACGCCGACGCTGATCGGAACGTCCATGTTGGTGCGACCGTACCGCAGCGCCGCCCAGGCCGAGCGATAGAAGATCCTGCCGGAATAGACGATCGCCGGCAGAGCGAGCACCGCCGACAACAGATGGAAGGCATGGCGCGTCGCGGGATCAGCCCCGGACCAGACCGATACCGAGAGAATCATAATGTTCATGGCCGAGAAACCGGCGACCGCGAGCGCCTTCAAAAGGGAGGAAAGCACCGGATCCTGGCTGTCCTCCTCTATGCAAGCCAGATGTGAGGCATAGCCGATTTTCGCAAGCGCGGCGGCGAAATCCGAGCTCTCTTCGTCATGGCCGCGCCAGTTGATGGTGACGCGCCGGGTGGACAGGTTCACTCGGGCGAGTTCCACGCCTGGAATTTTCCTCAGCGCGCCTTCGACGGCAGCGATGCAGGTGGCGCAATGCACGTCGGGCAGCGTCAATATGGTCTGGCGAAGGCCGTCGCCGAGGTCGCGGCTCGCCAGCCGGATCTCCTCAGCGCTCGACCGAGGAGCGGCCTCAGCGCTTTGAACGGCGATGCCCGAGCAGCAGGACATGACTAGTGCACCGCTTTGTACGCATGCCAGGTTGCATGCCCGAGCAAGGGGAAGATCACGACCAGACCGACCAGAGCCGTGGCAACGCTGGCCAGGAACAGCCCGAGCACGATAGCGCCCCAGACGAGCATCGGACGGAGGTTGTTCCAGACCAGCACCACGCTGACACCCATTGCCGTAAACGCGTCGATGCGCTGGTCGAGCAACATTGGGATGGAGAACACGCTTATGGCGAAGGAAAATCCAGCAAAAAGGGCGCCGATGAAAATCCCGACGGCAAGCATGGCCCAGCCGGTCGGCGTCGTCAGCAGCAGTTGCGTGACATGCCCGAGGCCGGGAAACGACCGAACCCCGAAAAACAAGGCATAGATGAGCACGGCCGCACGCATCCAGAGCAGCATGAGCATGCAGAGCAGAAGCCCCGTGAAGAACACCTGGGCGCCGGCCACCGGTCTGACGCGGAGCATGCTCCCGAGAGTGACCGGCTCGGAGCGCTCAAGGCGCGAGCTCTTCAGGTAAAGGCCCGTCGCGAGGAGCGGCGCGATGATCATGAAGCCTGCAATGGCGGGGAACAAGAAATAGTCGCGTCCGGTCGCGAAGAGGAGCCAGATGATCAGGAAGGAAACGACGAAGACGGCTATCCCGTAGCTCAGGCTGAGCATCGGGAAAGTGATCAGGTCACGCCAACCTTTCGCCAACCACTCGAAGGGCGCCTGGGCCGGTAAATGGCGCTGCCATTTCGGGTTCCAGGTCTCCTCTATTCCTGAGACCTCGCCTACCCAACGCTGTAACTTTCGAGTTCCAGACATATGTCTCTCCACGGGTACACCATGCCGTCAGCAGGATGATTTTGCGGCCCTGTACTGTCCCGGTGTCGGCCCCGTCTCCTTGAGGTGGGCGACGCATCCGGGATCGCTATCGATCGCGACGTAAAGCATGTGGGCGTTAGCGCCGAAGAAGATCGCCGCAGCAACGAGGCCCCACCAGGCCAGCACCGATCTGCTTCGTCTGCCAACAACCTTCGTCATCACGGCTTCTCCACGCCCAGCGCGTTGACATAGAGGGCCAGAATCTTGATCTCCGCCGGTGTCAGCCGCTCGTCCCATGTCGGCATGTGGCCCTGGCGTCCGCCATGGACCGACTCGATGATGGTTTGCATCGAGCCGCCGTAGATCCAATAGGCATCGGTCAGGTTCGGAGCGCCGACCTCCCGACTGCCTCTCGCGTCTTCGCCGTGGCAGGCGGCGCAAGTGGTGAGGAACACTTCTCTGCCCGTCTCGATCCGGCCGATGTTCTCCGGCGTGGAGTATTGAGGATTGGTGAGCGAATAGACGTAGGCGGCGACATCACGGACCTGATTGCGTTCGAGCATCTGGTCGCGACCGAACGAGGGCATCTGCCCGACGCGGCTCTCAGGGTGCCTGGTGTTGATGCCAACCCTCAGGGTCTGCTCAATATCCTCCGGTCCGCCGCCCCAAAGCCAGTCGTCATCGGTCAAATCCGGATAGTTGCTGCGACCCTTTCCGTCGACGCCGTGGCAGACGGCGCAGTTGTCGCCGAAGAGTTGATGGCCGGTTGAGCGCACCGTCGCCATAAGGCGTTCGTCCGCCCTTATCTCGTCGTAGGAGAGCGTGTCGATTTGGTTCTCCCAGCTCGCTCTGGCGGCAGCCGCGGCGGTTAGTTTTTCCTCGACAACGTCGCGTTCGTCGATCCCAAGCAGGCCCTTGGTGTAGGTGGTGCCCAGCGGCCATGTGGGCAGCAGAACCCACCAGATGAGCGCGAAGACATGAGTGATGACGAGAAAAAGCAGCACTCCGCGCGGAACCGGGGTGTCGAGCTCCTTGATGCCGTTCCACTCATGCCCGGTGGTCTTCCGGCCGCTGATTGGATCGACTTCTTCTACGTCCATGGCTGATCATCCTTGTCGAGAATGGCTTTCTTGGCGCGATCGAAACGGTCGCGGTTAGTGGGCCAGAACGTGTAGACGATGACGCAGATCGAGAATCCGATGAGATAAAAGAGCCCCCAGCTTTTGGCCGCCTCCACCAGTGTCTCGTGCGTCACGTCCATGACGAATTGTCCCTTTCTCATTCAATCGGCTGGATCGGGTACCTGTTCCGGCGCTGCCGTGTTCTGGTACGCCGCCTTTGTCAGCCTTCCGAGGACCTGCAGATAGGCGACGAGCGCATCCATTTCTGTGACCCGTGTTGCCACCCCGTCGAAGGCGCTGACCTGGGTCTCCTCGCCATATCGTTCGGTGACGCCCGACGCCTGTTCGCTATCGGGCATGGCCTGACCGAAGGCGTCCAGCGCGGCGTTCTCGATCATTTCGTCGGTATAGGGCACTCCGACGCTTCGCTGCGCCTCCAGGTGAAGGCCGAGGTCATCCAGGCGCAACGGTGTCCGCGCCAGCCAGGCATAGGCCGGCATGTTCGACTCCGGCACGACGTCGCGCGGGTTGGTGAGATGGGCTACATGCCAGAAATCGGAATATTTGCCTCCTACCCTGGCGAGATCCGGTCCGGTTCGCTTCGACCCCCACAACATCGGGTGATCATATTTGGATTCGACCGCCAGCGAATACGGGCCGTAGCGCTCGACCTCGTCGCGCAACGTGCGGATCATCTGGCTGTGGCAGGCATAGCAGCCCTCGCGGATATAGATGTTGCGGCCGGCGAGCTCCAGCGGCGTGTAGAGCCGCATGTCCTCGACGTCCTCGACGGTCTCGTCAATTGTGAACAGCGGAGCGATCTCCACGATGCCGCCGACACTGGCCGCCAGGATGATCGCCAGCACGAAGCCGATCGCCGTCCGCTCGAGCTTTCGATGGATAAGTTCGCGCATGATCCTACTCCGCCGGCCCCGTTGCCGCGCCTTTCGGCAATGGCGCGGCGACCGGAACGTCGTCGTGCCGTTCAGCCAGGACAGGGACGCCGCGAACGGTCATCCAGATGTTGTAGGTGGCGACGACGGCTCCGATCAGGAACAGCAGGCCGCCGAAGGCGCGTGCAATGTAGTAGGGGTACATCGCCACCAGGGAATCCACGAAGGAATAGGCGAGCGTCCCCTCCCCGGTATAGGTCCGCCACATCAGGCCCTGAATGATGCCCGAGTTCCACATTGCGAAGACGTATATCACGGTGCCGGCGAAGGCGAGCCAGAAATGGACCTCAACGAGGGCTGCCGAATACATCCTCTCGCGCTTCCAGATCGCCGGCACGAGCGTGTAGAGCGAACCGTAGGTGATTAACGCCACCCAACCCAGGGCGCCTGCGTGGACATGGCCGACTGTCCAGTCGGTGTAGTGCGAAAGCGAATTGACGGGACGGACCGCGAGGAAAGATCCCTCGAAGGTCGACAGGCCGTAAAAGAAGGCGGCCATCATGATGAAGCGCAGCGTCGCGTCGTCGCGAACCTTGTGCCAGGCGCCGTTCAGGGTCAGCAGCGCGTTGCCGGCCGATGCCCATGAGGGAACAAGCAGCATCACAGAGAATGTCATGCCGAGGTTCTGCACCCAATGCGGCAGGGCCGTATAATGAAGGTGGTGCGAGCCGGCCCACATGTAGAAAAAGGTTATGCCCCAAAAGCTGAGGATAGACAGCCGATAGGAAAAGATGGGCCGCTCGGCACGCTTCGGCAGGTAGTAATAGAGCATCGCCAGGAAGCCTGCCGTAAGGAAGAAAGCGACCGCATTGTGCCCGTACCACCACTGCACCATCGAGTCCTGCACGCCCGCCCAGATCGTGTAGCTCTTGGCATGCCCCAGGGAGACTGGAACTGTCAGGTTGTTGATGATGTGCAGGATCGCCACGACCACGATGAAGGCCATGTAGTACCAGTTGGCGACGTAGATGTGAGGCTCCCTGCGCCGCGCCAGCGTCCGGATGTAGAGGATGAAATAGGTGACCCAGACGATGACGAGCCAGAGGTCGGCATACCATTCTGCCTCGGCATATTCCTTCGACTGCGTGACGCCCATGAAATAGCCGGTCACGGCCAGAATGCAGAAGAGATTGTAGCCGAACAGCACGAACCATGGGCTGAGTTGGTCCGCCAGCCGGGCGCGCGAGGTCCTTTGAACCACGTGGAACGAGGTTGCGATCAGGGCGTTGCCGCCGAACCCGAAAATCACCCCGGTCGTGTGGGCCGGCCTAATCCGCCCGAAGCTCGCCCAGGCGGTATCGAAATTGAGGCTAGGCCAGGCGAGCTGCGCGGCGGCCCAGACTCCGACGAACATGCCGAAGATCGCCCAGAACAACGTGAACCAGACTCCGACCTTGATGGGATCGTCGTAGTAGCGGGAGATCCGCGACGGATCCGGCGGAGGTCCGAACGAGCTCGACATTATAACATACAGCAGGCCGAGGCTGTATAAGAGGACAATCGCGCCATGTACTCCGAGCGGGTCGAACCGGCCGGCCGCCGCCATGGCAATGCCCACAATAGCCAGGACGAGCAATATTGCCGCGGCTCGATCCCGTTCTCGCGTCGTCAACTGTCCCATGAAGTTGCTCCCTCGTCATGAACAGCCCCTAGCAACGAGCATCTATCCCCCAAGGGGGACAAATCAAGGCTTCTGTCGATCTTTGCCGATCGCATCCAGGGCTTGAAGTCGATGCTTGACGGCACAGCACATGGTTCCCGATCCTAACGCGACGCGGACAGCGAAACCAAGCATCCGCAGTCTTCTGGAACCGGACCATGTCTTACCGGGAGATGTATTGTGTCACTCCTCAATTATTAGTAAACTAAACGTTGTGCGTGTATTTTCGGATCGGTCGTGCTGCTGCTCCGGCTTAGATCCGCTCCAGCTCGTGCCGGTCGTGAATCTCGATCATCCGACCCTTTACGGTGACCCCGGACTGGCGCAGCGTCGAAAAGGCGCGTGACAGGGCTTCCGGGGCCAGGCCAAGCTTCCCCGCAAGCACGTACTTCTGGAACGGCAAGCGGAACGAGAAGCTTGTGGTGGTGCCGTTCGGACAATGGCTAAGGATGTAGCTGGCGACGCGCTGCGTAGCGGTGAGCAGGCGATCTTGTGCGAGCAGGTCTTCCGTTATATTGCCTCGATGGCAGAGATGCTCGATGAAAGCCTGCGCCACATCGGGGTCTGCGGCGGCGAATTGGCGAAGCTTGGCGCTGTCAATACGCGCAATGTTGGATGCTTCGGCAGCCTCCGCGCTGGCGGTGGCACGCCCCAGGTACATGACGTTCTCGGCAAACATTTCGCCTTTGGAGAACACCGCCACATCGGCCTCGCGCCCATCTTTTCCAACACGGTAGAGGCGGACCAGACCTGAAAGTACAAAGAACACGTCGTCGATGCTGTCGCCCTTGTGGAAGAGGATATCGTGCTCCTTGTAGTTCGATAGCCTCGTGTCCTCGATAATGGCGTCGACGGTGGAGCACGGCAGCCGTCCGAAGAAGCGCGACCTCAGGAAGGTCGTCCTATCGCTCGAAGTCAATTGCAGCGTCTTCATTGCGAATGTCCCAATAAGCATGCCATCAATCTAGCGCTATGCCGGTTTCGGTAAGTTGATCTTAGTCAAATAGCTGGAAAGGCCGGCTCGATTCACCCTTGCCATCTCCGTCGTCGAGTATGCGCCAGGAGGCTCCGTCGAGGTCCTCGTACTGTCCGCTCTTGAGCGCCCACAGAAATGCGACCAGCCCCAGACCACCGAGACTGAGTGCGATTGGAATGAGATAGATGAGGGTGTTCATGAGGTCACCGCGTCTGAATGCATCAATGTGGATGGCGTCGCGGCCTTACCGGCGGCAAGGCTGCGCTTCAGTCTCAGAGCATTGAAGACCACCACGAGCGACGAGGTGGACATAGCGACAGCGGCAACAAGCGGAGTTGCGTACCCAAGAATGGCGATCGGCACGGCGATGACGTTGTAGCCAATCGCCAGCACGAAGTTCTGCCTGATAAGTCGCCCGGCGTGCCGCGAAGTCTCGATGGCGAAGGGAACGGCCGAAAGGGCCTCATGCATAAAGACGAAGTCGGCAGCCTGGCGCCCTACATCGGCGGCAGTCGCCGGAGCCATGGAAACGTGTGCCGCACGCAGAACCGGCGCGTCGTTTATGCCGTCCCCCACTACCAGGGCCTTGTGACCTGCCTCGGCGGCAGCGGCGCATGCCTCGACTTTTTCGCGTGGCGAGAGTTCGGAATGCCAGTTCGAAATCCCCAAACTCCTGGCGAGGGCCGCGACCACAGACTCCCGGTCGCCGGATAGGATTCCCGTCGCAATGTCCAGGCGGCCAAGGGCTTCGATCGATTCGCGCGACGCGGGGCGCGGCCGATCCTCGAACCGGAAGCAGGCAAGCTCACGAAAATCCAACGACAGGATTGCCTCCGATTGCCCGCCATCGGAGCCCGGATCGCCGACCGCGAAGCCGCGGCTCCCCAGCCGATAGATGCCGTCCGTGGTCTTCACTTCGATGCCGGCGCCGGGAATTTCCCGGATGTCGCCGGCAAGCGCAGGGATCGCCCCTGCCGAATTCTGAATCGCTATTGCGATCGGATGGCGCGAATGCACCGCGATAGCCGCCGCAATGGCGAGCCGACCCCCTACGATCTCGTGCGCATTCACGAGCCGTGGTCTGCCGATGGTCAGCGTGCCGGTCTTATCCAGGAGCACTGTGTCGATCTCAGCGAGACGCTCCATCGCTGTGCCATCCTTGACCATGACACCGCCTTGGAATAGCCGCCCGGCCGCAACGACCTGGACAACGGGAACCGCGAGTCCAAGAGCGCAGGGGCAGGTGATGATGAGCACGGCCACTGCGATCAGCATGGCATGGTGGATATCTCCCTCCACTAGCATCCAGCCGACAAAGGTCAGGAGCGCCAGCAGATGGACGGCCGGCGAGTAATAGCGGGCGGCGCGGTCGGCTATGCGTCGGTAGCGCGCCCTGCCCCCTTCGGCAGCCTCCATCAATCCGATGATTTCGGCGATAAACGAGTCGCGCGACGCGGCGGTCGCTTCCAGCGTGAGCGGACCGGTGAGGTTGAGCGTGCCGGCCTGAACCGTGTCCCCTGTGGCGACAACGGTCGGCGAGCTCTCGCCGTTAACTACGGAGCGATCGAGGTCGCTTGTCCCGGACAGCACCCGTCCATCGACGGGGATACGCTCGCCAGCCGCGACAATCAGGCGTTCGCCTGGCTTGATCTCGTCGACGGCGCGGTATTCGCGCGAGCCATCCGGATGGACAACCGTGGCCCCGCGCGGCGACAGGCGTGCGAGACCGCTG
Organism: Sinorhizobium sp. P24N7; assembly: GCF_042436655.1. Lineage (NCBI taxonomy): Bacteria > Pseudomonadati > Pseudomonadota > Alphaproteobacteria > Hyphomicrobiales > Rhizobiaceae > Sinorhizobium > Sinorhizobium sp. P24N7. The sequence goes on from NZ_JBHMIW010000009.1 coordinate 92,231, forward strand.
ATCGCCGTTCGTGCACGGCCCCGCATCATGTGATCGAGCGTACGGCCGATCAGCAGGAAGAACAGCAAGGTCACGGATGCATCGAACCAGGCATGTTCGCCATGACCAATCGTCTCGTAGAGAGACATGCCATAGGAAAGGCTGACGGCGAGCGCGATCGGCACATCCATGTTGGTTCGGCCGTGGCGAATGGCGTTCCATGCCGACTTGTAGAAAAAGCGGCCAGCATAGATCAGCGCTGGTCCGGCGATCAGCGCCGAGATCCAGTGGAAGAGATCGCGGGTGGCCGCATCCGCCCCGGACCAGACTGAGACGGAGAGCAGCATGATATTGGTTGCGGCGAAGCCGGAAACGGCAACCGCGAGGATCAACTGCTTCAGCAGGTCGTCGCCCTCTTCCCCGCCGGGCGAAAAGAGGTGTGTCTGATAACCACGCTCAGCGATGGCATGCAAGAAGTCACAGGGATCGGTGCGCCGGCCGCCGACCTCCTCCTTCCAGACGATTGAAACCCGACGGGAGGAGAGATTGACGCGGGCGCGTTCGACTTCGGGCTTGGCGCGCAGCGCTCCTTCGATCGTGGCGATGCAGGTACCGCAATAGGCGTCGGGGACGCTCAGCTCCGACTGGCGCAACCCGCCTCCGAGGTTCCGGCTCGCAAGCCAAAGTTCCTCGGAGGCGGGCGACGCCTGCCCTCCTTCGCCAAGCATGGTTGCCGCACCAACGGCGCAGCAGCTCATTTGTCACCTCCCCCTGCGAAGAAGCGGATAGTCTGACGGTGAACTACCGCACCCCCCGCCATGGCCGTCATGGCGGCTATCCATTGACCGGGCTTCAGCTCTTCGGCCAATATGAAAGCGCCCTCGCCCCGCGGATGGAGCTCGACGCGAAGGTCCTCATGCTCCTCAACCGGTCGTTTAAGAACGGCGATTACCTTGTCGATTTGTCGGTCCGGTTCGCCGTTGCGGGTAAGGACATAGCGGATTGCTCCGGGTCCGGCCATTAGTCGTCCCTTGATGCCGCTGGCCTGAAAGGCGCGGCCCTCAGCCACCTTGCCGTTGAATTGCTGGCTGGCGACGTAGGTGTTTTCGACGACAAGGCCGCTCCAGCTTCGGCTGGCGTTCCAAGCCATGACGAGGTTGACGGAGATGATGGTGCCGAAGAAGAGGCCCATGACCACCACCATGTGCCAACCGGTGAATCCGCGCTCCGGGTCGCGCTGTTTCGTTGTCGTGCTCATCGTCTTGCTGCTCCCGGCAGGTTGAAATTGGCCTGATACACATCGCGTTCGTGGCTGGACGGATCCTCCGCAATAAGGGAGAAGCCCCCTTCCGCTTCGGCGAGTCTATCCTTCGGCAACGTGACGAAGACCTTGAGTGGGGTGACCTTGTCCGGCTCGACGCCGATGGTGATGTTGCGCCCGTCGCCGGTCGCCTGGCCGGCCACGCGCATCGTGGCGGCGGGCATACCCTCGATCTTCAGGCCGATGGTACGCTGTTCGGGGATCATGTTGAGCAGCTTCACCGTATAGCCGTTGCGCACCGAACCGTCGGATTCCACGACGAACTGGGGGTTTCGGTCGTGCAGGACGTTCAGTTCCAGCCGGTCGCGCGCCAGCAGGCCGAAAAGAAGACCGAGTCCGACAATCGCCCAGACGCCGAAATAGACGAGAACGCGGGGTCGGAAAACGATGCGCCAGTTGAGATGCCGCACCTTATCGCGGAAGGCGCCATTGGCGTCGCGCACGCGGGTCGGGTCGATCTCCGCAGTCCCGCCACTGGTCGCAAGGGCCATATTGGCGGCATAGTCGCTGAGCGTCGCGTACGAGATCAGCCCGCGCTCGCGGCCGAGCTTGTCCATCACGCCGTCGCAGGCATCGATACAGAGCGCGCAGGTGATGCATTCGAGCTGCTGGCCGTCGCGAATGTCGATGCCCATGGGACAGACGGCCACGCAAGCGTTGCAGTCGACGCAATCCCCGACGACTTCGCCGGCAGCCGCCGCCTTCTTCGCATGCCGCGAGCGCGGCTCCCCCCGCCAGTCATTGTAAGTAACGACGAGCGAGTTCTCGTCCAGCATGGCCGCCTGGATGCGCGGCCATGGGCACATGTAGGTGCAGACCTGCTCGCGCATCAGCCCCCCGAAGACATAGGTCGTCGCGGTCAGAATGCCGATCGTGGTATAGGCGACCGGCGCGGCATCAAGCGCGACCAGGCTCGCCAAAAGCGAGGGCGCATCGGCGAAATAGAATATCCACGCACCGCCGGTCGCAACCCCGATCGCCAGCCAAACGGCATGCTTGGCGACGCGCTTGCGGATCTTGTCCAAGCTCCAGGCTCCAGCGTCGAGGCGCATGCGCGCGTTGCGGTCGCCCTCGATGAAGCGCTCGACGACGAGAAAGAGATCGACCCAAACGGTCTGCGGACAGGCATAGCCGCACCAGGCCCGCCCGACCGCCGAAGTCACCAGGAAGAGACCGAAGCCCGCCATGACGAGGAGCCCCGCCACGAAGAAAAACTCCTGCGGCCAAATCTCTATGAAGAAGAAATAGAAACGCCGAGAAGCGAGGTCGATGAGGACTGCCTGATCCGGTGCATGGGCCCCGCGGTCCCAACGGATCCACGGCGTCAGATAGTAGATGCCGAGCGTCACCAGCATCACCAGCCACTTGAACCGGCGGAAACGACCCTCGGCCCGCTTCGGGAAGATCTTCCGACGCTTCTCGTAGAGCGGCCCTCGCACGCGCGCGGCATTGACCGCTTCGGCATCGAGCCGCTCGACTGAAGCTTTGGTTATCGGCTGGTGGAGCATGCAGGCAGGTCCCGGCGATGTTTTCGCTTGTGAGGCGACCTTTGCCGATGTGCACTCCGGTCACCTTGATCTGCGTCAAGTCCGCGCCCCGATGCCGAACGTTGCGGTGGGCACCCCACGGGCTTTGAACGGACCGGTCTCCCCTGCTCGTAGACGAACGAAAGCTGGCCACCCACCCGTGACCAGGAAAATCGGCCGCACGCGTGCACGGCCAATCGGTCGTGGACCTCTACTCGCCGCCGCCCAGCGAGTGGACGAACACCGCTAGCTGCTTGACGGCGTCGTCGCCGAGGCGTGGCAGCCATGCGGGCATCACGCCATGCTTCGGCGTCTTCATCTGCGCGATGACCGCCTGCTCGCCCTCGCCCTTAAGCCAGATCGCATCGGCGAGATTGGGTGCTCCCATCTCACGGTTTCCTTTCGCGTCTGCGCCATGGCAGGAAGCGCAATTGTCGGCGAAGACCTGCTTGCCCTGGTCGACGAGGTTGGGTTGCGACGGTGCTTGGGTAAGGCTCACGACGTAGGCGGCCGTCTGCTGCATCTGCTCTGGCGTCAGCAGGTCGCCGAAGGGCGGCATCTCCGAAACCCGTGTCTCCCCGTCGGGGGCGTGGCGAACCCCATGAGCTATGGTCTGATAAATTTCTTCCGGCTTGCCGCCCCAGAGCCAGTCGTCGTCATTGAGATTCGGGAAGCCCTGCCCGCCCGCAGCCCCCGAGCCGTGGCACTGGGCGCAGTTCACCTTGAAGACGGAAGCCCCGGCTGAAACGGCGAATTTCTGCAGTTGCGGATTTGCGATGATCTCCTCGACCGAGCTCGATGCGATCTGCTCCAGGTTGCCGGCCTGTGCAGCCCTGGCAGCGTTCAGTTCGACGCTGACTTCGGCGCGACTCGAATAGCCGAGCACGCCCTTGGTCGCCTCCGTCAGCATAGGCCACGAGGGATAGGCGATCGCATAGCCGATCGCCCAGATGACCGTGGCATAGAAGCTGTAGACCCACCAGCGCGGCATCGGATTATTGAGTTCGCGGATGCCGTCCCACTCATGCCCGGTGGTTTCTACGCCGCTGACCTCGTCGACGTGCTTGTGCTTGTCGGCCATAGATCAGTCCTCCTTCAGCGGGATGACAGACGCCTGAGCGGCAGACTTCTTGGCGCCGGGGCGGAAGATGAAAAAAACGACACCGAGGAAGAACAACGTCATCGCGAGCAATCCCCAGCTATCAGCAAAATGGCGCATGGCCGTGTACGTTTCCATGTTGCCTCCTTCTCAGCGATAGCCGGCGGCGTCGTCGTAGGTGGAGAAGTCGACGAGCGTGCCCAGCATCTGGAGATAGGCGACGAGCGCATCCATCTCCGTAAGCCTTTGCGGATCACCGTCGAAGTCGCCGAGCTTGGCCTTGGGATAGCGTGCCTCCACGCCCGAACCGTCGGCATTCGGATCGGCCTGCGCCTTAAGGTCCGCAGCCGCGTTTCCGATCATCTCGTCGGTGTAGGGGACCCCGACAGCTCTGTTCGCCTTAAGGCTCATGGCAATATTCGTCACCTCGAGCGGTGTCTCCTTCAGGAACGCATAGCTCGGCATTACAGATTCCGGTACGACTGAGCGGGGCTCGATCATGTGCTGGACATGCCATTCATTGGAATAGCGGTCGCCGACGCGGGCGAGATCCGGTCCGGTTCGCTTGGAACCCCATTGAAAGGGATGGTCGTACATCGACTCCGCCGCCAACGAGTAATGGCCGTACCGCTCCACCTCATCACGGAAAGGACGGATCATCTGGCTGTGACAGACGTAGCATCCCTCGCGGATGTAGATGTCTCTGCCGGCAAGCTCAAGCGGGGAGTATGGTCGCATGCCTTCGACTTTCTCGATGGTGTTTTCGAGATAAAAGAGCGGCGCGATTTCGACGATTCCGCCGATGGAAACGACCAGGAGTGAGCCTATCAGCAGCAGCGTGGCATTGCGCTCGAGTATCGCGTGTTTGTCGAGAATGGACATAGTCTTTGCTCTCCTATTCTGCAGGCGCCGGCAGCGGTACAGCACCAAAGATCGGTTCCTCATCGCGGACGCGCCCGAGGATCGTCATGGTTACGTTGAAGGCCATGAGGAGCGCGCCGGCGAGAAACAGGGCGCCGCCGCCGGCGCGCATGACATAGTAGGGGAACATGGCCGCGACCGTTTCCGCGAAGGAGTACACGAGGAAGCCTTGGTCGTCGTATTCGCGCCACATCAAACCTTGCTGGATACCGGCGACCCACATAACAGCGGCGTAAACGACGATGCCGAGGGTGGCGAGCCAGAAGTGCCAGTTGACCATGCGCACGCTGTAGAGCCGTTCGCGGTTCCACAGCTTCGGCACGAGATAGTAGATCGCGCCGAAAGTGATCAGTCCGTTCCACCCGAGCGCGCCGGAATGGACGTGGCCGATGGTCCAGTCAGTGTAGTGGCTGAGCGAGTTGACTGTCTTAATCGACATCATCGGGCCTTCGAAGGTCGCCATGCCGTAGAAGGCGACGGCCATCACCATCATGCGGACCACCGGATCGGTGCGGATTTTGTCCCAGGCGCCAGACAGCGTCATCAGGCCGTTGATCATGCCGCCCCACGAGGGCATCCAGAGCATGATGGAGAAGACCATGCCGAGCGTTTGCGCCCAGTCGGGCAGCGCCGTGTAGTGCAGGTGGTGAGGACCGGCCCAGATGTACATGAAGATGATCGCCCAGAAGTGGATGATCGACAGACGGTAGGAATAGACAGGGCGGTTCACCTGTTTCGGGATGAAGTAGTACATCATCGCCAGGAAGCCCGCCGTGAGAAAGAAGCCCACCGCGTTGTGTCCGTACCACCACTGCGTCAGCGCGTCTTGCACGCCGGAAAATGCGGAGTAGCTCTTCGAACCAAGGAAGGAGACGGGCACCGCCAGATTGTTGACGACGTGCAGCATCGCGATGGTGACGATGAAGGCGAGATAGAACCAGTTCGCCACATAGATGTGCGGTTCGTTGCGCTTCAGGACCGTGCCGAGGAAGGCGACGAGGTAGGCGATCCACACGATGGTGAGCCAGAGGTCGACGTACCATTCCGGCTCCGCATACTCGCGACTCTGGGTAATTCCGAGCAGGTAGCCGGTGGCCGCGAGGACGATAAAGAGCTGGTACCCCCAGAAGACGAACCAACCGAGGTCCCCTCCGAAGAGCCGTGCGCGGCTGGTACGCTGCACGACATAGAACGAAGTTGCGATAAGCGCGTTACCCCCGAAGGCGAAAATGACGGCGGACGTGTGAAGCGGCCGTACCCGGCCGAAGTTGAACCAAGGCTCCACGTTGAGGTCGGGAAAGGCGAGCTGAAGGGCAACGACCACACCGACGAGAAAGCCGACCACGCCCCAGAATACCGTCGCGATTACGCCGTACTTCACGACCTCGTCGAAGTATTCGTTTCGACGGCCAGGATGACCCGCGACAGCCGGGCGGAAGTCAACGCGGCGCATGAGCACCAGGGTGCCGGCGAGCAGCACGAAGAACAGCACCCACATGTGCGCGCCAAACAGGCGGTCTTGCGCAAGGCCGGCTCCGACCAGCGCCAGGAAGGCGCCCACGGCAAGCACGACCATCTCGACTGTGTGTTTCATGGTTAGGCCCCAACTCTCTCCAATCGTTGACTGGCGCACGCCTGCGCGCGACCCGCCGAATTACTGCGAGAATTGTCAGAGCCCGGCCCTGGGCACCTTGATCCAGATCAAGCTGCATGGGAGCTCGCGACGCATGCTGGCAGGTCGACCAAAACAGCCGGACGGCGAGCGGAAAAGACATTGGTCTACAACGACGCGACCCCTCCGCTCACACAGCGGCGCGGACCACGATGGCACGAAGGCGCGGGAAGTTTGCCGGCTTGGGCTGAAGGATGGGCCGGCGAACGGAGCTGCAGCAGGAAGGTAAAGCGGCGGAAGTGTGGGGTGGTGGAGAACCGTCGGAGGGGATCGCCTCCGCGTGCAGGAGCCTATGGCTCACCCTCGCAGGCTGCCCGGCCCGTCATCTCTTCCATCTCGACGCAGAAGAAGATATGCGCAGACCCCCCAGAGATCTCTTGCGGCACAGGTTTGAAGCCCCCTGGTTCCCACCAGTTCGGTTTCTTTTCAAGCAGGGACCAGGCGTGAATGCGCTCGTCTTGGCGACCTTGCGCCGCCGGTAATTCTCGGTAGCGACCCGTCACGACCACGCACTTCCACCGGCGCTTGCTGGCAAACTGGTCGATCTGGAGCGACACCTTCGGGTTGCTGCGCATCCAATCGATCTTCTGGCCGGGCATGGAAAAACAGTAGAGCCTGTTGCTCGAGTGCGCGTAGGTGATCGGCACGATGTAGGGCTGGCCGTCCCTGCAGCATGCCAGCCGCGCGAGATCTCCCGCGGTCACCACGCCTTGGCATTCCTCACGAGACATTTCCCTCACGAACATGGTTCCCTCCGTTTCCGGAGCGACGGGAGCCCGCCAGGAAGCCGAAGAGGGGGCCCCTTCGCGGGCCCTCGGACAGCCTCAATTGCAGAGCGAGCGGAGCGCGTCCGGCTTCATGATGTCGATCGTCCTTGCGTCCCTGAGCGCGATGACGCTGCGCGCCTTCAGTTTTGTCACCACGCGCGACACCGTTTCGATTGTCAGGCCGAGATAGTCCGCGATATCCTGTCGCGACATGGGCAAGCGTAGCTGCCTGCCTCCTCCCTGACGTTCGCAAAGATCAACGAGGAATGCGGCGATCCGTTCCACGGCACATTGCCTGCCGATCACCAGAAGGTGCTGCTGAGCCCGCGCCATGCCGGTCAAGGCGAGCGCGAGAAGCTCCCGCGAACGCTCCTGCATATGCCGGCGCCCGAAAACGGCCAATGTTGTTTCCGTGATGGCTTCGGCAAAGAAAGAATGGTTGGATCCCGCTTCGAAACCGAACATTTCGCCTGGGAGATGAAAGGACACGACTTGTCGGCGTCCATCTGAAAGGAGACGGTAGACACGCACGGCTCCGATCGAAACCTGATAGCACTTGTCGTTGAGATCGCCTTGGGCATAGATCTCGCGACCCGGCTTGTAGGTGGCGACAAGATGGGGCCCAGCAATTGGGGCCGGTCCAAGGTGTTCGGCCTCGATGGACTGTGGTTTGGCTTGTGCAGCGGCGTACATGGTTATCCCCCGTTCGATGTGGGGACAGATTGCCAATTCGCGTGACTTGGAGAAATTCGGTTAGATCACTAAGGGAGACTACTTAGCCGCCTCGATCAGGCTGTTGATCACGCCGAGCAGGTCGGCACCGGTGAACGGCTTCGTCAATGTCGTATTGTCAACACGTTGCTGAAGGGCCGACAGGCCATCAACTAGCAATATGGCCCGGCGGCCCCTATTGCTAAGGAATTGCACCGCGGCCTGAGGCTCGGATCTCAGTACGTCATCGTCGAGAATGGTGCAGAGCGCTTCCCGGCAAGAGGCTTCAGCCTTCTGCACAGTGTCGTAGGATTCGGTGGAATATCCTTCGACCTCCAGGGCGAATGCCACGGACCGCCGGATGCCCTGGTCCGCTGCAATGACGATAATGGTTTTCGCATCCAACAATTTAAGTCCCGCGCAATCTGCTCTGCAACTGCCTGCAATGAGCCGCCATTAAGCCGTTTGCGGCAACGCACCGCATTGCGCGAGATCAACTCGGCGGATCAGGAAGGGCCGAAACCTGCGGCCAGAGCCATTCGCACAAGATGGGGAAGGCTCTTCGCCTTCATCTTGGCCATCACGTTGGCGCGGTGCACCTCGACGGTACGAGGACTGATGTCCAGGTCATAAGCGATCGACTTGTTGGGAAGGCCCGCGACGACTGCCGAGAGCACCTGGCGTTCTCTCTCGCTCAGCGTCTGGAGCCTTGCTCGGATATCGTTGGCTTCATCCGCATCGGCTTCCGAAGCGACCAGATGTTCAGATGCCCTCTCGATTGCCTCGATGATCACGGTATCTTCGAAAGGCTTTTCGATGAAATCCACGGCCCCCGCCTTCATAGCCTCCACCGCCATGGGTACGTCACCGTGCCCCGTAATTACGATCGAGGGTATATTGATCTTGCGATCGCCGAGATTGCGCAGAAGCTCTACGCCGGACATGTCCGGCATTCTCAGGTCGGTGACGAGAACCCCTTTTCTGACGTCCGGCGCGAAGGCAAGGAAGGCCTCGGCGGATTGATGCATTTTCACGGCGAATCCGTTCATTGTCAGCATGAAGGCCAGCGACTTCCTGACCGGTTCTTCGTCATCAACAATGTGCACGGTATAATCAGTCATTTGCAACGATCCGTTCATCTACATAGGCGGGAAGCGTAAACCGGAAGGTGGCTCCGCCGGCCGCATTTTTCGAGACTGTCATTTCACCGCCGTGCGCCTCGACAATCCGCTTCGAAATAGACAACCCGATGCCCATACCGCTAGCCTTGGTCGTGACGAACGGCTTGAAGAGCTGGCCGGAGATTTCCTCCGGAATACCTCCACCGGTGTCTTCGACAAGGACGGCAACCTCCTCCCCACCGGCCGGCATGGTGCGGATCGTCAGCTCTCGGCGGTCGACGAGGCGCATTGACTCGATCGCGTTGCGCATCAGATTGATGAGGACCTGCTGGACTTGGATACGGTCCACCATTGCCATTTCGGCACCGGGCAGATATTCGAACACGGTTCTGACGCCCTGCTCGCGGGAGCCGACCAGAGCCAGCGCGGCGGCCTCCTCCACCAGTTTGCGGATGTCTTCCGGCGCCTTCTCCGTCTCCCCCTTTGTGACGAACTCCCTGAGATGTTTGATGATCTGGCCGGCCCGCAGCGACTGGCTCGCCACCTCTTCGAGCGCCTCGCGCATTCGTGTAGCTATGGCGTCGTCCATGTCACGCAACAGCCTCGTACAGCCATGCGCATAGTTGGCGATCGCCGAAAGCGGCTGGTTCAATTCGTGGGCGAGCGTCGAGGCCATCTCGCCCATCTCATTGAGGCGGGCAAGGCGCGCCAGTTCAGCTTGTATCTGCTCGAGCCTTGCGGCAGACTCCTCCCGCTCCGTTAGGTCTCTGATAAAGCCCGTGAAGAACCTCTCGCCGCCGGACCGCATCTCTCCCACGGCGAGCTTCATCGGAAACGTCGATCCATCCTTCCGCTGCCCGGAGACAACGCGATCGATACCGATGATGCGCTTTTCCCCCGTTCTCATGTAGCGCTGCATATATCCGTCGTGTTCGTGGCGGTAGGGTTCCGGCATCAATATGCGCAGGTTCTGGCCGATAACCTCCTCCTCCGTGTATCCGAACTGCCGCACGGCCGCGGCGTTGAAGGACACGATTGTGCCATCGGTAGCGCTGACCACTGTGGCGTCGGGAACAGTATCCAAGATCGATCTCAGATGAGCGTCGCGGGCCTTTATGACGTTCTCGGTCCGGTCGATGGCGCGTTTTGCCGCCTCAAGCACTTCTCCCAGGGCCACGATCAGAAGCACTGCCGACCCGAAGACCACCAGTTCCACGAGACTCGGACCGTCGGCACTCGTGATCTGCTGATGAAGAACCGCTGCAAAAAGCGACAGCCCGGCCGCAAAGAGGATCGCATTCCGGCCGCCGACCAGCGCCACGACGAGCATGGCAGGGATAAGCGAGAAGAGAAGAAGGCCTTCGCCGATTGGTTCGCCTAGTGTCACTCTGAGGGCAAGAACGCTCGAAGTGACTATCGCGGCGACAACATACGCTGCGACGCCGTGGCCTCTCCACCTGAAGAGCAACCTTCCCAACCGAGTCCTCTCAAATAGGCTCTCTGAATGCATCCCATCATCCATCAAAGGACTATTTACCGCTGCAGTGTCTAGCGTCTTCGCTGTATTTGCACCATGCAGACTCTTCCATAGACCATGCTGGAGTAAACAGCCAACCCGCCGCTTGCTGCGGATCGCTTCAGGAGGGGAGTCCGTCGCGACGCTCTTGACCGTGATCAATGTAGGCGCCGAGACGCAGAGTAGGATCGCTCTACATTTAAATTGGGTTCGGGAGACCAGATCAATGACGTACAAGACGATCCTCCTCGTAGTTGGTGTCAGCCCTTTCAAAGATGACCTGAGAGCAGCGGCAGATCTTTGTGCATCGGAGGGTGCGCACCTCTCGGTTCTCGCTAGCAAGATCGCCACTCTCCCTCCGATGGGAGACCTTTCAGCGATTTCTGACGCCTGGATTGACAGCCGTGACAGTGACATGGAGCAACTGCGCCAAGCGGTCAGAGAAGCTAAGGAGATTCTCGGAAATACCGGGATTTCATTCGATGTGGCTGGGCGATACTCAGAGACGACGCGGCTCGGGCAAGACGTCGGAGAGCGTGCCCGATATGCGGATGTCACCTTGATCGGCACAAGTCTAAGGGTGGATGACCTCCTCCGGCGGGGAGTCATAGAAGGTGCTCTCTTCTTTTCGGCACGGCCGGTCCTGCTCGCCGCGAATCTCCGATCGGCCACCTTGCAACCGAAGAACGTCCTTCTTGCCTGGAACTCGACCATCGAGTCCACAAGGGCCGCCCGCGAAGCGCTGGACATGATGAGAAATGCCGAGGGGGTGAACCTGGTGCTCGTCGATCCAAAGATCAAGAACGGCAAAGAACCCGGCGCCGATATCGCCACCTATCTTGCACGCCATGGGGTCAAAGTCACAGTCGCCCGGCTTCCGAGTGCCGGCCGCCCGGTCGAAGAGGTACTCGTCCAGTACGCACGCGACACTTCGGCCGACCTGATCGTGATCGGCGCCTACGGGCACTCGCGCATTCGCGAGAGGATATTCGGCGGCGTAACCAAGACGATGATTGACACACCGATCCTGCCAGTCTTGATGGTTCGATAATCCTTTGTTCTCCCCGCGCCGGGGGCTTCAGAAGCGCCGCCGAATGCGTCGGAGCCGGCGGTCTCAATTTGCGAGCGCGGCGCTGTGAGCCTCGTCCATGACTCTCTTTAGCTCGTCAATCGCCGAAGCCGAGGGCAGCGTCTCTCCCTCGAGTTCGGGCGGCAGCTTCCATCCGGGCTCAACGCCCTGCATGTTGGGCAGTTCGTGAGCGATGCCCTTATGGCAGTCGATGCAGGTCGCCCTGCCCGGCAGCAGGTAACGCGTATGGATTTCCGCGGCACGCTGGGTCTGCTTGGAAAGGTCCATCGCTGCCGACGAGTGACAGTTCCGGCACTCGAGGCTGTCGTTGGCCTTGAGCCGCGCCCATTCGTGCTTCGCGAGTTCCAGGCGGTGGTCGAGGAACTTCTCGCGCGTGTTGATGGTCCCGAAGATCTTTCCCCACACTTCCTTGGAGGCCTGCATCTTGCGGGCGATCTTGTCCGTCCATTCATGCGGCACGTGGCAGTCGGGACAGGACGCCCGCACGCCCGAGCGGTTGGAGAAATGAACCGTGCGCGTAAGCTCCTCATATACGTTGGCCCGCATCTCGTGACAGGAGACGCAAAACTCCTCCGTGTTGGTAAGCTCCAAGGCGGTGTTGAAGGCGCCCCAGAAGATCACACCGCCGACGAAGCCGCCGAGTGTCAAAAAGGCGAGACTGAGCGTTGCGGCCGGCGTGGTCAGAATCTTCCACACCCAGAGCAGGAGGCGCTTGATGCGAGCCATGGCCTACTCGCTCCCCGCCTGTTTAACGCCCATCTCGCTCATGTCCCGGAAGGTGTTGCCGACGAGCGGTCGCACGTCGGCCTGCGGCACATGACAGGCTGTGCAGAAATAGCGCCGCGGCGAAACGTCCGCGAGCATCTGCCCCTCCCGCGTCATGTAATGGGTGACGCTGATCATCGGCGCGCCTGATTCCTGCGTGAGTTCGCGCTTGTGGCAGGAAAGGCATCGGTTGGTGTTGACCGAAAGCTGGTAGCCCTCGATTGAATGCGGGATGACCGGCGGCTGGTCGGGATAGGCGCGCTCCTTGCGGGCGTCGTCAACGACCCATTTGGGGATCTGGTGCGCCTCCACCTCGCCCATTTCCTGCGGCGGGCCGGAAAGCTCCGGCACCCGTTTGTCGGCCATTTGCGCGATTGCTCCCGTTGCGACGAACAGGATTGCCAACAGCGCCGCCAGCATCGGTCCAGGGGTTCTCATCATGCGACAGAGACGATTTTGACCGCGCATTTTTTGAAATCCGTCTGTTTGGAGATGGGATCGGTTGCGTCGAGCGTCACCTTGTTGATCAGCCTACTGGCGTCGAACCAGGGTACGAAGATGACGCCTGGCGGCATGCGGTTGCGGCCGCGCGTCTCGACACGCGCGCGAATCTCCCCGCGGCGGGAAACGATCCTGACCTCGGCGCCCTGGTTGATGCCGCGATCGCGGGCGTCACCGGCATTCATGAAGCAGACGGCACCGGGGAACGCCTTGTAGAGTTCCGGCACCCGCATCGTCATCGAGCCGGAGTGCCAGTGCTCGAGGACGCGGCCTGTCACCAGCCAGACATTGTATTCGTCGTCGGGAGATTCCGCCGGCGGCTCGTAGGGAACCGCGAGGATCACCGCCTTGCCGTCCGGGCGACCATAGAACTTCACGCCCTCCCCCGGCTTCACGTAGGGATCGTACCCTTCCCGGTAGCGCCAGAGCGTCTCCTTGCCGTCGACGACCGGCCAGCGCAGGCCCCGTTCCTCATGGTAGCGGTCATAGGGCGCCAGGTCATGGCCGTGTCCGCGCCCGAAGGAGGCATATTCCTCGAAAAGGCCTTTCTGGATGTAGAAGCCGAAGGCCTCCGCTTCCCGGTTGGCATATTCATTGTTGATTTCGCTTGCGGGGAAACGGTCGACATTGCCGTTCTTGAAGAGCACATCGTAGAGGGTCTTGCCCCGATAGCCCGGATTGGCGTCGAGGGTCTCGGCCGGCCACACTTCGTCGGTGGTAAAGCGCTTGGAGAACTCCACCATTTGCCAGAGATCGGAGCGTGCTTCGCCGGGGGCATTCACCAGTTGGTGCCAGACATGGGTTCGGCGCTCCGCATTGCCGTAGGCGCCTTCCTTCTCCACCCACATGGCGGCCGGCAGGATGAGGTCGGCGCTCATTGCAGTGATGGTCGGATAGACATCGGAAACGACGATGAAGTTCTCCGGGTTGCGATACCCCTGATAGGTCTCGTTCTGCGTATTGGGAGCCGCCTGGACGTTGTTGTTGACCTGCACCCAGTAGAAATTGAGCTTTCCGTCCTTCAGCATCCGGTCCTGCTCGACTGCGTGGTAGCCCGGTTTCTCGGGAATGATGCCGTGAGGCACGCGCCAGATCTCCTCGGCATGCTTGCGGTGCTCCGGGTTTGCAACGGTCATGTCGGCCGGCAGCCGATGGGCAAATGTGCCGACCTCGCGCGCCGTCCCGCAGGCCGAGGGCTGGCCAGTGAGCGAGAACGGGCTGTTGCCGGGTTCGGAGATCTTCCCGGTCAACAGATGGAGGTTGTAGACCATGTGGTTAACCCAGACGCCGCGCACATGCTGGTTGAAGCCCATGGTCCAGAGCGACATCACCTTGCGTTTGGGATCGGCGTAGAGATCTGCCAATTGCTCGAGGAACCCGGCCTCAACCCCCGTGAGTTCGACTACCTTGTCGAGCGTGTACTCCGAGACGAAGGATTTGAAACTCTCGAAGTCGCTCGGCGTCATTTTCGCCGCATCCTTGGCGTTCACGGCTTTGACCTCGAGCGGATTATCAGGCCTCAGGCCATAGCCAATGTCGGTCGCGCCGACCATGAAGGTCGTGTGCTTGCTGACGAAATCCTCGTTCACACGGCCGGTCTGAATGATGTGATTGGCGATGTAGTTGAGGATCGCCAGATCGGTCCCAGGTTTGAAGACGATCGGAATATCCGCAAGATCCATGCTGCGATGGGTGAAGGTCGAGAGCACCGCGACTTTGACATGCTCGTGCCCGAGCCTTCGATCGGCGAGGCGCGTCCACAGGATCGGGTGCATCTCGGCCATGTTCGAACCCCAGAGCACGAATGCGTCCGCGTGCTCGAAGTCGTCATAACAGCCCATCGGCTCGTCCATGCCGAAGGTCCGCATGAAGGCGTAGGCCGCCGAGGCCATGCAGTGGCGGGCATTCGGATCGAGATTGTTGGAGCGGAAACCGGCGCGCATCAGCTTGGTCGCGGCATAACCCTCGAAGATCGTCCACTGCCCGGAACCGAACATGCCGACGGCGGTCGGCCCCTTCTCCTTCAGCACCCGCTTCGCCTTCTCGGCCATGACGTCGAAGGCCTCGTCCCAGCTCACCGGCTCGAACTCGCCGTCCTTGGCAAAGGCGCCGTTGCGCTTGCGCAGAAGCGGCGTCTTCAGACGGTCGGCGCCGTACATAATTTTGGACAGGAAGTAGCCCTTGATGCAGTTGAGGCCGCGGTTCACCTCGGCCTGCATGTCGCCATGTGTGGCGACGACCTGTCCCTCCTTGACGCCGACCATGACGCCGCAGCCGGTACCGCAGAAACGGCAGGGCGCCTTCGACCACTTTATCTGAAGGGCTTCGACACCGCCCGGCACGGGCTGCGCCGCCGCCGGAAGCGCGATCCCCGCCGTAGCTGCGGCGATGCCGGCCGCATGCGCCTTCAACATTTCACGCCGCGTCAGTTCGCCGGTCATGGCCGACCTCTCCTTGAGTTTCGACATGCTCAAACACCATGTTGGCTGCCACCACGCCCTCGAGCAGAGAGATGCGCGACAGGATTTCGCCGAGCGTCCCCGTGCTCGTTCCCTCGATCACGACGACCACCTTTCCCCCTTCGTGCGCGTAAACCTCGACGTTCGGCATCTCGGCCAGCCGAGCGACGACACGCTCCCGCATATGCGGCATTGTCGCGATGACCGCGCTGGAGATGTGATAGGTCGCGCTTGGATCAGACATGCGCGTCCTCCCTTGCGACCTCGCGAATGCCTATCGCCGCCACCGGACAGACGGAAAGACAGGCGCCGCAGCCGGTGCAGGCCTCTTCGCTAAGCTCAGGTGAGAAGGGTCCGCCGGCACGCGGACGGAAGCGGATCGCCGCTGTCGGACAGGCGTCGCGACAGGCCTGGCAATCGGTGCGGTTCTTCGCAAGACAGCTCTCGCCGATCATTGCGACGTGGGGAAAGTGACTTGGCCGGCCGATGAAGACCGGCTCCGGACAGAGTTCCGCGCACTGGCCGCAGAAGGTACACTCGGCGACGGAGAAATCGAGCGCAGGGCGCTCCGCGATCATCCGGATGATGCGCGTCGGACAGGCGTCGACGCATCGTCCGCAGCCGGTGCAGGCCTCAAGGCCGGCCGGGGTTGCTCCTGGCGGAGAGACACGCCCGCTCCCCCGCTTGCGGGAACCGCGGAGAAAATCCCGCCGTGATATCTCGACGCGCTCGCCCACGCCGCCCTCAATGCGCTGGCGGGCCGGGGGGCCCGAAAATGATCTGGAACATCCAGACGAGAAAGCCATAGGCACCGACGACGCCCACCGCGACGATCGGCCAGATGCCGAACGCCAGCACGAGAAACGTAACGATTTCGTTTCGCCGCCGCGAGGGTGGAAGGCTCGCCGCTGACTGGTCGGTATCGGGCATTCAAGCGTCTCCTCGCTAAACGGATAGGCTTAACGAAAGTCTAGTGCCTCGATCAAAAAAATAAAGGGAGATCCGCGATAATTCTTAAGGTCGAACTCCGAACACTGCGACAAATTGATCTCTGTCAATTACTGACCGAGATGATGAGGATGTGTATATATTCAATATCGCTAAAACCAACAATGGCAGCACTAAACAGACCCGACGCAGACGGGCTTGTACTGCGCCGGGTTATTAGTTGGCGTGCTGCCGATACTATTGGAGAGCAACGGCGAGCGCCGCGTCGAGGCGCTCCCGCGCCTTCTTGGGCAGCTTCACTGCCTTTACCTTTTCGACATTGGCGGGCGCGTCACCGACGACGATTGCCGCGACCATGCCCATGCCGACGTGCGGCGTGCACTTCACGCCGTAGACACCTGGCACGTCGAAAGTCACCTTGTAGGTCTCGTTCATCTTGCTCTTGAATGCCGAAGCCCCCTCGGGAATCATGTCCTTGATCGTCTCGACATTATGTCCCTTGTCGGTCGGAACAAACGTGACGCTGTCGCCCGGATTGACCTTGACGAATGCCGGCTCGAAGACCATTGCTCCCTCGGAGCCCTTGTTAAGCATGTGGACCTCGAAATCGGCCGCGAATGCTGTGCCGGTGAAGGCGGCAAGAACTGCGGCGACTGCCATGCCCTTTGCGATTATGCGCACTTGAAATTCTCCTTGGTTTCAGAACCCTGTTCGGTTCTTGCGACAAGGAGATAGAACAGATAGAGCACCTGCTCTTTGATGCTTGTCAAATACCCATCGGAAATCCGTCTAGTCGCGCCCGCCTTCTGCGAGGGCCGCCAAGCCCGGCAGGTCGCAGACGATGAGCTTCTGACGACCGCCCTCGACCAGTCCCTTCTGCTCCCAGGCGCTGAGAATGCGCGACACCGTATGCAGCGTGGTTCCGGTCATTTCAGCTATGTCCTGGCGGGAGATCGGAAAGTCTATGCGGACACCGCCTTTTTCCTGCTTGCCCGCCTGCCGCGAAAGGCGCAGCACCGCATGGGCGACGCGCCTCTCCACCTCCTGGGTCGACATCTCGCGAATCCGCGTGTGTGCCTCTTCGAGGCGCTGGCCGATCGTCTGCATGGTGCTGACGGCTAGATGCGGATTCTGCTCGACGAATTGCGGCCAGAGATCCGTAGGCCAGGAAAGAGCAAGACTTTCCGTAACGGCCGTCGCAGTACCGGGATAATCCGAACGCTGCAGCGCCTTTGCAAATCCGAAGAGGTCACCCGGATGGACGACGCGCACTATGATCTGCTGACCGTCCTCGGTGACCTGGGTCACCTTCAGCCGCCCGTGCAGGAGCAGGAAAAAGCTTGTGGCTCTCTGACCTTGCTCGAAAACAGCGTCACCTTGGGGCACGCGCCTTGCCGTCGCATGGGCGAGCATCCTGTCCAGATCCGCGTCGCTCATCCTGTCGAACAGGGCAAGCGACCGTACGACACTCCGGTCGATCTTCATTCGATTTTCCTACTGCAGGATTCCTTGGATCGGAACCAACGCGACCACGATCTCACTATCATGGCGGAAGGAGGGAACAAAGCAGAGTATCCGCGGCGCGACGGAACGCGGTTGTCGTGAGTGCTTGAGAAGCACCCTTCAATGCGATGCACCTCAGACGTCGAGGCCCTTCTCGCGAAGCGCCAGCAGCAGGCGTGCATACCAACGGGTATTCTTCACTAGACGGAAGCCGACGTTGTCCGGGGGCGCGCCGACGGCGCAGCCGCCCCCCTTGGGCTTGCGGATAAAGGAACTGAGCGCGGCGCGATGCTTGCCCGTGGCTATGTAGATGCCGCAGGATGAGGTGTCGCTGGTAATGCTTCCTGTGCGGTCGAGCGTGACACGCCTAACGCAGGTCGTCGTCCATTCCCAGACATTGCCGCCAAAGTCGGTGAGGCCCGTCTCGCTTTCGCCGAAATGTCCGAGTCGCTGCGGCTCCGGCTCGCGGGAGGCCTTGCGCGCGGTCTCGCGGTAGTAGTCGGCAAGCCACCGCAAGGCTGGATTGGAGCCGTCGTCCTCGACGTCGAGCGCGTCGTCGGGAAAACGGCTGCCGGCCGCAAAGGCGAGCTGCTCGTCAGTCGGCAGCATCCAGATCGTGCCGGTTCGCCGGCTGAGCCAGGCGGCATAAGCTTGCGCGTCGTCGAAGCTGACCCCCGTGGCCGGCGTGCTTCCAGGATCTGCGGGTACGTGCTCGGGTTCGGCGGGCGGGCACGCCTGTTCCGCGACGCAGCGCGCGTAGTCTGCGGCGGTTACTTGATATTTCATGATGATGAGCGGCGCGCTCATGCGCACAGTCTCCACCGGCCCGTCGACGGCATAGCCGTTCTTGAAGAACTCCCCGGCTGCACGATACCGGAAATCCCTCGGAGCTACGGTTACGACGGGCGGTTCATCAAGGGCGCTGCCCGACGGAGCGCTGCCCAGCAGCCCTGTCTCAATTGCGAGGATTCCGGCGAGTATCAGAAAGAGCGCGGAGGGTATTGCAAGCGAGATGGGAGCGACTTCTGTGCCTTTTGGAAGTGCGTCCATGGCGGCCTCCTTTCGACTGTCGTTCCTTGCCGGTCTCACCGAGAGATCTGGCGGCGAGGGTGCCGGTCGCTCCGATGCGGGCCATCGGAGCGACCGGCTTCAGTCAGGTACCCGATGGAGCAAGGAGCGAGGTCATTAGGTCGTCGTTCCAATCGCCGGTGACGGCGAAATGAGCGGCAGCGCCGAGCTCGAACGCCTCGATTAGGTTGTGGTTGACGTAGGCATAGATTCCGGGCTGCTCGAAGGTGTAGAAGGCAGCGCCCGCCGTGCCGCCGGGTATGAACCAGGTCTCCTGATCGACCTCGGGAGGATTGCGGAACTTGCCGGTCGCCCAGACATAGTCGCCATGGCCGCCGATCAGGTGCGGGCGCGTGTCGCGGTTCGCCTGCGAATGGACGATCAAGACTTTCTCGCCGACGGCGGCCTTGAGCGCGTTGTCGCCGGTGAGCGCCCCGACCGCGCCGTTGAAGACAATGTGGGACGGGGTAAGCGTGCGCATCACTTCGAGCGTATCGGCATAGGCGTCCCCGACGCTTTCATACTTCTTGAACTTGCCGCTTGCGTCGCGCGGCACGTAGAAGTCCTGCTCACCGACATAGTAGACCTTGTCATAGGTAAGCGGCTTGCCGTTGCCGTCGGTTAGTCCTTCGCGCGGCAGCACCATGATCGCACCGTTCATCCCCGAAGTGACGTGCCACGGAACCATGCCGGGAGGTGCACAATGGTAGACGAAGACGCCCGCCTTGGTCGCCTTGAAGCGCAGCACCGTGGTCTCGCCCGGATTGACGACCGTCAGTGCGCCGCCCCCCAGCGCGCCGGTTGCCGAATGGAAGTCGATATTGTGCTGCAGCGTGTTCGTGTCCGCGTTGATGAGCGTCAGCTCGACATAGTCGTCCTGGTGCACGACCATCAGCGGACCGGGAACCGAACCGTTGAAGGTCATGGCATGGAGCTCCGTACCCTGCTCGTCGATGACGATCTTCTTTTCCTCTATCGTCAGCGTGAACTCGACGACCTTCGGGCCGCCTTCGGCCTTTTGCGTATGGGCGTGGACAAAGGGCGGTTTGACGAGATCTACCTTGACGCGCGGCAGCGACGCGACGTCGAGGGAGGCCACCTTGGCTACCGCCTCTTCCGCATGGGCCGATACGGCGCCAACCAGCGGCGTCAGTGCGCCTGCGATCGCGGCGCCGGCCAGCATGCTGCGACGTGTCATCTGGGATTGCTCAGACATGGAACCTCTCCTAGAGAAGACGGAGCGAATATCGCCCGGTCATGCTCATTCTAGGGTGGTGGCGGGCAGGCTCTTTGAGGTGGAGCAAACAGGCAAATTGCCCTGGTGCGACATTTTGGCCAGCAGCGCGACAACTCCGTACGGGGTTTCCGCCGGTACCCAGCTGCCATGTCTTTGCCAATTGTCAAAGAAGACATTGCTCAACTCCGGTAGTCAGAGGCGACCCAGACATTAGGAGTTAAATCATGAATGGATCAAAGGTGGCCAAGCGGGAAGGCTACGTGCCGCGGGGCCTCGCCCGCACGGGCCCGGTGCTCTTTTCATACGGATTCAGACCCTTCTTTCTCGGCGCCGCTGTTTGGGCGGTCGTCGCCATGACCCTCTGGGTTGCGGCCCTCGCGGGTCATCTCGAAGTCGCCGGCAGCTATGGGGCTCATGCCTGGCATGCGCACGAGATGCTGTTTGGCTTCGCCCCGGCTGTCCTTGCCGGATTCTTGCTGACCGCGGTACCGAACTGGACGGGCCGCCTCCCCGTCTCCGGCTGGCCGCTCGCCGGACTGTTCGCGCTTTGGCTGGCGGGACGCGCTGCGCTGCTTTCCCCGGATATGATCGGCATCCCGCCCGCCGCGGCTATAGACGGCCTCTTCCTCCCGGCGCTGCTCTTGATCTGCGCCCGCGAGGTAATCGCCGGCCGCAAGTGGAAGGATTTGAAGGTGTTGGGGGGTCTTCTCGCACTGTCGCTCGCCAACGCCTGCTTTCATTTCGCCGTGGTCACGGGAGACCATGTCCATATCGCGATGCGCCTCGGCATTTCCGCCTATGTGGTACTCGTCACCATCATCGGCGGTCGGATCTTGCCGAGTTTCACCCGCAACTGGCTGAATCGTGCCGGCCGGACCAAATTTCCGGTTCCCTATAACCACTTCGACACAGTCGCCATTCTCGCGGGCATCGCGGCGCTTGGCGCATGGACGCTTGTTCCCGACCATTCGTTCACGGCGGTGGCGGCTTTTGCCGGCGCACTGCTGCACACCGTCCGGCTCGCCCGCTGGCGCGGTTGGTGCACCTGGCCGGAAATGCTGCTCGTCATACTGCACGTCGCCTATGCCTTCGTTCCCCTGGGCTTCGCCGCGATCGGCATCGGCGCGCTCGGCTTCGTCGAAGAACGTTCGGTCATGCATTTGCTCACGGTGGGCGCCATCGCAGCAATGATGCTAGCAGTCATGACCCGTGCGAGCCGCGGCCACACGGGCTATCCGCTTACCGCATCGCGATTGACGACCGCCTCCTACGCCGCGGTCGTGACGTCGGCACTGTTGCGCCCGCTGGCGGAAATACTTCCCGTCGTTGCAGCGAGCCTCTATGCCGTCTCCGGAAGCGCGTGGATCCTGGCCTTTGCGCTGTTCTGCGTTGAGTATGGCCCGATCCTGGTGCGCAAGCGCCGGGTAGTGCAGTAGAGCGTTGGTTTCCAACCGCATCACAAAAGCGCCAGCTAGCCAGCGGGCGCTTTTGGAAGCGACCTCAGACCAAGCAGCGCGTCGATAAGCAAAGACCACCGAGAGCGGGGCACGGATCTGGGAACAGAGATTTCAGCCGAACTTCCGGGAATGCCGCTGACGTGGATCTCGCTCGTGGCAACCGTTGCGTGTGAGCCGTTATCGTGCTTCGTTCGGAAAGCGCCAACAACCGAAGTTTGCGGGGGTCACGTCCGCACTCGACATACGGCCGCCATCTCCAGTGAACGCGAAGAACGTCTCGGCGTCTATTGCAGACGGTCGCCTCAACGCAACAAAAGCATAGGCTAGGATCGACCACCTTTGCACGCCCGAGTGACCGCGGCCTCCCCACGCGAACGCTGCGGGATCCTGCTTCGCCTGCAACGCGGCAATCCCCTCCAACGTGTGCCAGACTAGCGACAAAACTCCGGACTGGCGGGGATCGCGCCTGTGATAGCCCGCCGGCACTCCGCTGCACAGCCGCGGCTGCCGTGTAGCGACCAGCGCCCTAGTCGCTCACCCACAGCTCATAAGCAAGAGCTAAATCTCGTCACCGGTAGCCGAATAAGGTATTCTCATTCGCCGAGGCGGCTGTGCCGCTGTCGTCGTCAACGCACGGCTGGAGACCGTACTGAATCGATCGCTTGGGGAGCACTGCTGGGGAGGTACCGTGAAGCAGTCGAGCCGCAGTATCAGACGTCAAGTGAAACTGCTCCGACGTGAGCTTGCCGAGGCGATCGAACAGCAGACGGCGACCGGCGAAATCCTGCGTGTCATCTCGCTCTCTCCCAACGACGTGCAGCCGGTATTCCAAGCGATAGCTCAAAACGCTGCGCGGCTTTGTGCGGCAGAATTCTGCTTCGTGTTTCGGTTCGACGGAGAACAGCTACACCCGGTAGCCTATCACGGAATTTCACAAGAAGGCATCGAAGCGGTACGAGCCAATTTTCCGCAACGACCCAGTAGTGGCAATGTCACTGGGCGAGCATTTCTCAGCGGCGCGATCGAGCAAATTCCCGACGTCTTCGCCGACCCTGATTACAAGATGCAAGCGCTCGCGAAAATAGTGGCCTACCAGAGCGCCATCGGCGTGCCCCTGATGTTGAACCGGCGTCCGCTCGGATCAATCGCCGTCACTCGACGGGCGGCCGGATGGTTCCCGGAACGCTATGTCGAGCTCCTGCGAACATTCGCCGATCAGGCGGTGATCGCCATCGAGAACGCCCGCCTCTTCGAAGAGGCGCAGGCGCGCCACCGAGAAACTACACAAGCACTGGAGCAGCAGACGGCTACAAGTGACATCCTGCGCGTCATTTCGACCTCGCCGACCAACGTGCAGCCCGTGTTCGACACCATTGCTCTAAGTGCTGCCAAACTTTGCGACGCGCAGTTCTGTCATGTGTTTCGCTATGATGGTGAGCTCCTGTATTTCGTGGCATACCACCGCCTGGAGGCCGAAGGCGTTGAAGCGGTGCGAGCAATGTTCCCAGCGCCACCGGATCGAGGCAGTGCCGCCGGCCGATCGATACTCAGCCGATCGGTGGAGCAGATAGAGGATCGGACTCTCGATCCGGAGTATCGAGCCCACAGAACCCTGAGCGTCCAAAGTGCGACCTACCGAAGCCTGGTGGCGGTGCCGATCATGCGCGAAGGGAAACCTATCGGAAGCATTGTTGTGGCACGGACGCAGCCAGGGATGTTTCCTGATCGTCAGGTCGAACTTCTCAAAACCTTCGCCGAGCAGGCCGCGATAGCGATCGAGAACGTTCGGCTGTTCACCAATCTGGAGAAGCGAAATCTAGAGCTGAAAGAGTCTCTGCAGCAGCAGACTGCGACAGCGGATGTCCTCAAGGTAATCAGCCGCTCTGCCTTCGATCTTCAGGCCGTGCTCGACACCCTGGTCGGATCTGCCGTGCGGCTTTGCGAGGCTTATGACGCGGCCATATTCCTGAAAGATGGAAATATGCTCCGTCTAAGGTCGCATCACGGACCAATCCCGATCGATTTCGGTTGCTGGCCAGTGTCTCCGACCTGGGTCACAGGGCGAGCCGTCCTGGACCGAAAGCCGATTCATGTTTCCGATCTGACCGCCGAGGCCGACGAGTTCCCGGACGGCCAAAATATGGCTGTTCGAATGGGACACCGCACCATCTTGGCAGCGCCTCTGCTGCGACAGCAGGAAGCAATCGGCGGGCTTATCATCCGAAGAACCGAGGTCAAGCCATTCACCGCAAGGCAGATTGGCCTTCTCCAGACCTTCGCCGACCAGGCGGTGATTGCGATCGAGAACGTGCGACTATTTGACGAAGTCAACGAGCGGACAGCCGAGCTCGCAGAGGCGCTGGAGCAGCAGACGGCGACGGCTGACGTCCTGAGGGTTATCAGCCGATCGGCATTCGACCTCCAAGTGGTGCTGGACACGCTTGTGGCGTCCGCCGCCCGTCTTTGCGAGGCTGACATGGCAACAATGACCCGACCGATGGGAGACGCGCATTATCCAGTGGCCAGTCATGGTTTATCGCACGAGTTCGAACAGTATCTTCGTGCTCTCCCGCTGGAGCCGGGGCGCGGCACGATCGTTGGGCGAACCCTGCTTGAGATGCGGCCTATTCAGGTAACCGACGTCCTTGATGATCCGGAATATGACCTGCACGAGGGGCAAAGGCTTGGTGGATTTCGTACGGTCCTCGGGGTGCCGCTCTTGCGCGACGGGAGCCCGATCGGCGTACTTGCATTGACTCGGTCGACGGTACGGCCATTCACCCGCAAGCAGGTCGAATTGGCGTCAATTTTCGCCGACCAGGCAGTAATAGCCATTGAGAACGTGCGGCTTTTTCAGGAGGTGCAGGAGAGTACCGAGGAGCTGTCACGCTCGCTCGATGAGCTGAGGACCGCGCAGGACAGGTTGGTCCAAACCGAAAAACTCGCCTCGCTTGGGCAACTGACCGCGGGCATCGCGCATGAAATTAAAAATCCTCTAAACTTCGTGAACAACTTTTCGGAGATCTCGATCGAACTGATCGAGGAGTTGAAACGGGCGCTTGAAGGTGCAGCCTTCGAGGGGAGCGCGCGGGCCGAGATCGATGAGCTCGCGGCCATGCTGAGGGGCAATCTCGGAAAGATCGTCGAACATGGCAAGCGTGCCGACTCAATCGTCAAGAATATGCTTCTGCACTCGCGCCAGGGAGTGGGAGAGCGGCGGGCAGTCAATGTAAATGCCCTCGTCGAGGAGAGCCTCAATCTCGCCTATCACGGCGCCCGTGCCGAGAAGCAGGGCTTCAACATAACGCTTGAGAAATCGCTCGATCCGGCGGCTGGTGAGGTCGATCTTTACCCACAAGAGATCACGCGCGTGCTTCTCAATCTGATAGCGAACGGCTTCTATGCGACGAGCCGCCGTGCAGCCTCCGATGCCGGCGAAGCGTATGAGCCCACGTTGGCCGCAACCACCAGGAACCGCGGCGATTGCGTGGAGATCATAATCCGTGACAACGGACCTGGGATCCCGGCCGGGGTACGGGAGCAAATGTTCAATCCCTTCTTCACGACCAAACCTGCTGGCGAGGGAACAGGGCTCGGCCTCTCCCTCAGCCACGACATTGTTGTCAAGCAGCACGGAGGCTCGATCGAAGTTGATACGGAACTCGGTCAATACACCGAGTTTCGCATCCGGTTGCCCCGAATAACTGCTCCGACTGGAAACCTGGAGGTCAAATCATGAGCCTTCTAATTCTGGTGGTAGATGACGAACCGGACATCGAGCCGCTTTTCCGACAGCAATTCCGCCGTGACCTGCGTGCTGGACGTTTCGCAATGGAATTTGCGCACTCGGCGGCGACTGCCCTCCAGCGGATTGCCGATGCCAGCGATGTCACGCTTATTCTCATCCTATCGGATATCAATATGCCGGGCATGAGCGGCTTCGAATTACTGCCGAAGGCGCGGAGCTTACGGCCTGATGTGCCGGTGATCATGATTACGGCCTATGGTGATCCTGAAACGAAGCGCAGAGCCCTTGAAGGTGGCGCCGAGGCGTTGTTTGCGAAGCCGATCGACTTCGTTGAACTCAGAGAAGAAATTGAGAACCGTTTAGGTAGCCTGCGATGAGCACCTGCATCCTCGTTGTCGACGATGAGCCGGATCTGGAGCTCCTTCTCGTCCAGAAGTTCCGCAAGCAGATCCGAGGCGGGACGCTGCGGTTTCTCTTCGCCCGCGACGGTATTGAGGCGTTGTCCGTACTGGCTGAACACCAGGACGTGGATTTGGTGCTGAGCGACATCAACATGCCGCGCATGGACGGGCTATCGCTACTGTCCAAGCTTCAGGAGAGGCGGGACGAACTCTCGACGATCGTTGTCTCAGCATACAGCGACATGGCCAACATCCGCACTGCTATGAACCGGGGTGCCTATGACTTTGTTACGAAGCCAATCGATTTTTGTGACCTCGAAGCGACGATTGCAAAGACGATTCACCACGTCGAGGCACTGCGCGAGGCTCAGCGCCGACAGGCGGCGGCCGAGCAGGCGCGCGCATCGCTGTCCCGCTACTTTTCTCCCAACTTGGCCGAACGCCTGGCCAGCGGTACGGACGCCGTCAGTCTCGGCGGCACGCGCCGGGAGGTCGCATCGCTTTTTACCGATTTGACCGGTTTTACTACCCTCGTGGAGACTATCGAACCGAAGCTGCTCGGCCAGCTTCTCAATGGCTACATCGCCGGTATGACCGATATTGTGTTCGCGCATGACGGCACGGTCGCCAAAATCATCGGTGATGCGCTCCACGTGCTGTTCGGGGCTCCGTCCGATCAGCCGGACCACGCCACGCGCGCAGTTGCCTGTTCACTCGAACTTGACTCCTTCGCCTGCTCGTTCTGCGAGCACTGGAGCGGAGAAGGAATAGCTCTCGGCCACACGCGGATTGGAGTGCATGCCGGCCCCGCCGTAGTGGGAAACTTCGGGGGAGGAAGGTTCTTCGACTACAGCGCGTATGGGGATACGATTAATGTTGCCGCGCGCCTGCAAGCAGCCAACAAGACGTTTGGTACCCGAGTGTGCGTGAGCGCGACCATTGCGGCCAACGCACAGGACTTCTGCGGGCGGCCTGTGGGCGATCTTGTGCTTCGGGGGCGAGCCGTGCCGATCCGCGCTTTCGAACCGCTCGAAGCCGAAAATTGTGGCGACGCAGATACACAGGCCTATCTGCACGCCTTCAAAAAGCTGGAGGCTGGTGATCCTGGTGCGGTCGCGTCGTTTGCAGCCCTCGTCGGCCGCAACGCGGAGGACCGGCTCGCGAGCTTTCACCTCAGGCGCCTGTTGAACGGCGAAATGAGCACGAGTATTACCGTTTAAACAGGTCAACTGCGATATAGCCGCGCCTATCACCGCGGATCTTACCGGGGCGTGATCTGGACCGGAAGGATCGACGCTGACGGGCGCCACCCCGCTTGACCTGGTCGCCGTGGCCGTGCGGCAGCGGAAAGTTCGCCATCGCCCTCGCCAAGGCTTCCGAGATCAGCGGAGAAGTCGAACAGACGCTGTGGGACGAGATGCACGATCTCACCTTCCTCTGCATCATTCAGTCGATGCCATCATCGACGTCGTCATTAGCACCCGCCTCTGCTTTCCAAACAGCAAGCCTATCGTCTCAGCCGGCCATCATATCCGGCGTCCAAGCCGGCTCGTAGGTCAGCCGAACTTCTGCATACTCAACACCCGGCACATACCAGACGCAGTTGCGCACTGCCTCCTTCAGATATTCGCTGGCCGGGCAGCCCTTCGTGGTTGTTGTCATCGTGACATGGGCGATGCCGCCATCCTCGACGAATACATCGTAGATAAGACCGAGATCGACTATATTGCGGCCAAGCTCAGGGTCGATGATCATTCGCAGCGCATCGCGGATCGAGTCGCAGATGGTGTCGTTCTTCGGTTCGCTCATCGCTTCAGCCCTTGTCACCGACTCGGATGAAGATGCGGAAGGTGGTTCGTGTTTCGTCGAAATTGCCCGCCCACTGGTGGCCCCGCTTGGAGAGCTCCGGGAAGAGGAAGATAGGCTCGCGGGAAAGTAGCGCAAACAACACCTCGCCCGACTGCAGCCGCTCTACAGCCGCGAGGATGCGGACCATAGGTTCCGGGGGATCGAGCTCGGTCAGGTCGAGGTTTTCTACGGGATCGGGCCAGGAGTCCGGGTTGTCAGCACCTGCAGACACCTCGACGGGGGCACCCGCTGCCTTCGGCGTGAACAAGACTTCCCAGTCACCGCCATGTATCTCCTGTGCCTCGTGGCTGAAGCCGCGGCCCTCCATCACTTTGAACAGCGGCTGCGGACGAAAGGGAGCAAGCAGCCGCAACGCCTGGCCCGGTCTCAACCCGTTCACCGCCTCCATGATCGCCTGGAACGGCTCGCCGCCGCTCTTCAATATAGGTCGGACGTCGAATTCTCTTGGTGCTGGGTTCTGGGTTACGATGGTCATCGGTCACTCCTGTGGTCGAGAGATTGGGAGAAAGAGATGCGGTCTCGGCGCGCCGGCGGGAAGGCGCAGGGGCGCTGCGACGGAGGAAAGCATGCGGGCGCGGACGAGCTCCACCATCAGGCCGACTGTCGCGCAGAGTTGCGCTAGCGTGGCGACGCGGAACGCCGCCGGACTTTCGGCAAAGAGCGAAAGAGTAGCCGCAATCACGGCCAAGTAATAGACGAAAAACCATAGGCTTGCGCGATTCTCCTCGACCAAGTCCTGAACACGCGGCACTGCGACCCGCCCGAGAACGGGGCCATAGCATTCGAGCCAGGTCAAAAACGGAACGATCTTGTAGAGCTGCGCGAGGCCGAGGCCGGTCAACCAGCCAAAGACGAAGAGATAGACGAGAGCCGCGGCGCCTTCGCCGGCCGCGGCCCGTGTGATTGGCAGGGCGAACATGATGACGGAAGCGAGAAGCGCAGCAAAGGCCGCATAGCTCGCACGGGTGTTGAGTTCCAGGACGTTGCGGCGGCGCTCGCGATAGAGGCGCAAGACGTCGGCGGAATAGAGGACGGCGGCGGAGACGGCCAGAAATGTTGCGACGCTCGTCGCCCCTTCCATCCCGTCGCTGTCGACAGCAATCAAGACGATGCTGGCTACGACGATCGCCAGGGCCGCGGCGCCCATCCACCAGACGGCCCTGCTTGTGGCCCGCGTGTCATCCGGCGAAAGCATGAACATCGACAGCAGCCGATAGCTGACGCCGATCGCGGTGAAGGTCAGCCAGCCTCCAAGGCCAAGCGCCGCGTGCAGCGGTACTCCCTTGAGGAGAAGCGCGATCGCCGCAGGACTCGTGACGGTGCCGCTTAACACGAGCGTGAAGGCGCCGCCGGCAAGGACCGCGGCGATCAGCGCGCCGAGACCCGTGGCGACGAAGCGGGCGGGAAGCGGCAGCGGTCGCGCCGCCAGGAGCGTAGCCGCAAGCATGATGATGACGAGACCGAAGCCCATTGCCAGTAGCAGCGCGCCCGACGGCAACATGACTGGCGATACTCCTTCCACACCGGCAAGTGCGGCAAAGCCGCCGACGAGCAGAAGAAGTCCGGGAATGAGCAGCGCCAAAGCCGGGAGTGCAAGCCGCCCGCCGCGAAGGGGCGCCGCAACCAGCACCGGCACGAACTGCAACAGCGCCCCCGCCATCAGCAGGCCGAGCCAGCCGATGGCGACGACGTGCACAACCGCCAAGGTGGCCGGGGCTTCGACGGCGGCGAACGGGTAGCCGTAGCCCGCGACCATCGCGCACTGGCCGACCACCAGAAAAACACAGGCGGCGGCGAAATAGGACATCGTCCATGGGGAAAGCGTAGCTCCTGGCATCTAAATCACCATGCGCGCTACCGGTCACTTTCGCCGCGGCCGGATCAATGATCCGACCCGCAGCAGCATTCGCAGCCGGAGCTGCTCTCGAGACGGGCGATCTCGACTCGCCAGACTTCAGGCCCCTCTTGCAGATAATCCCAGCCGAATTCGCCTGGGAAAGTCGTTTCTAACTGGTAGTGGAGCGGCCGGGGATCGTGGTCGCTGGTGATCAACATAGAGCTGCCTGCAGGAAGCGTTCCGAGCATTCCGAAGATGCGCGGGTGACGCTCGCGCGGCGGGACGGTGCGGACGTCAATGGATGGTTTCGGCTGTGTTTCCGTCATTGTCATGGAGTTCCCCTGTTAACCGCCCCTTGTGCATTCCGATGCGGCGGCGGCTGGAACCAGATCGGAACTTGCCGACCCTATCCCTGCGAGGGCAGTCACACTTTGACGGGGAGCAAACAGTCGGAGAATCGGTCTCGGACTGTCCTTGACCAGCCGCGACGGACGCCCCAATCGATGGACCGGTGATGCTTTCGATTGACGCGACCTTCCGGCGGGCTGCTAATGATTGAGGTCATGTTCACGCTGGAGGACGCCGTGCTGCTCAAAGGCGATCGCACGTTTATTGTGCGCGACATGGGAGGATTTGTCGTTCGCGTCAACATGCCGGGATGGCTGAAACCGAGGCCAACCGATCACGGTCACGGTCCGCTTGCAATGATCGTGGAATCGAGCCTTGATCCCGGAAGGCTCATCGCCATGCACGAGCACCGTAACGACGAAATCATTTCGTGGGTGCCTGACGGCGTCATGCGCCACGACGACAAGACAACCGGCCGTCTGGTAACGGACGGCAAGCATTTGATGGTGATGAACGCCGGACGCAGTTTCTGGCATTCTGAAGAGACGTTGTCATCCGATCCGCCCCTGCGCATGCTCCAGATCTTCGTCCGGCCGCGTGCAGTCGATCTCGATCCCAGGATACAACATGGGCCGATCCCCTCGCGGAGCCCAAACACCTGGCGACACCTGGTCGGCCCTGAAGGGGGCGACGCCCCATTCCACGTCCGTAATACAATCGACCTGTTTGACATCGCGCTCGAGCCAGGTGCGCGGCTAGTATTCCCGCAAATGCGAGGTCGCAACCTCTACTTCTATGTTTTCAGCGGCTTGCTGCTTGCGGAGGACCAGACGTTTGCCGAAGGCGAACAAGGTCTGCTGCTCTCCGATCGGGCGCTATTGCTAGAATCGAGGACCCGGAGCCTGGTCGTCGCATTCTTGATTGATCCTGACGCACCGATCACCCGGAAGGGGACGGTGGGCGACCACCGAAAAATACCACCAGCCATCCTCATCCGAGTGCTGAAGAAATGGAGACAACTGCGGGATTGGAGGCGGTCTTCGCAACTTGCCAGACTCGATACCGTTGGTTCTTCAATGCTGTATAGGCTCCGGCATACACACGAGAAAGAAGGGGCACGCTGAATTCGACCTCAGGTTTGCCTCGACCAACCCTTTCGTCAGGGCGCTGGTAAAGTGATTGAAAGAAGCCCGGATCCTAGCGATCCAGGCTTAATGATGTTCAAACTATATTTCTTGCAATAAGCACAAGCACGGCAATGCTTCTCCCTTGCCAAACAGCAGGCTCTATGGGCAATGCACTTGAGATTCTTCTGCGGCCGAGGTCAAACCTTAGTCTCTGAAGCCCCATCGACATCTTCTCCCCACTGGGACGTTTTCTACCTGCTCCCGACTTATTTGGCCGGGGAGCTTTGCCAGTTCCATGGAGTGATCGGCTTCCTAGCGTAGCTCGCCTGAAATCATCGGCGGCCGCGTCGACATGGTCGACACCACTAGGCCGTCGACATCCTTTGACTTTGCTCAAAGAGGAAGGTCCGGTTCGCGCCTAGAATGGCATCCGATCGCAATGCCAGCTCACCGGAAGGACTCTCCATGCAACCGGCTCTTGTCGCAAAATATGGCGAGGCACGCCTGCCCCGTTACACGAGTTATCCGACGGCGCCCCGCTTTTCGCCCGCTGTCGACGCCAGCACCTATGGCGACTGGCTCGCAGCCATTGCGCCGGGAAAGCCCACGTCGCTCTACCTGCACATTCCGTTCTGTCGATCGATGTGTTGGTACTGTGGCTGTCACACGACGATCACCCAGCGCGACCAGCCAATCCTGGATTATCTCGACATGCTTCGCGAGGAGGTCCGTCTAGTCTCGGCAAACACGTGTGCGCCGCTCAGCATCGACCACGTGCATTTCGGCGGGGGCACTCCGACAATCATGCAGCCGGAGGAGTTCCGGGCGCTTATATCGCTGCTGCGCAAGCATTTCGATTTCGCGAGCACCGCCGAGATCGCCGTGGAAATAGACCCGCGAACCCTTGAGCCGGAAATGGCGATGGCCCTCGGCGAAGCCGGTGTCCGTAGGGCGAGCCTCGGAGTGCAGAGCTTCGATCCGGTCGTGCAGAAGGCGATCAACCGGATCCAGAGCGAGGAGCAGACGATGGAGGCCGTTTCGCGCCTGCGTCAGTCCGGCGTCGATAGCATAAATTTCGATCTCATCTACGGCCTGCCGAACCAGACAATCGAATCTTGCATCGCGACCGCTGAGGCGGCGATCCGGATGGGACCCGAGCGCTTCGCCGTCTTCGGGTACGCTCATATCCCGTCGTTCAAGAAGCACCAGAAGCTGATCGACGAACAGGCGCTTGCTGATGCGGAAGGCCGCGTCGCTCAGGCCGAAGCCATAGCGGCGACGCTCGCCGCCGCCGGCTACCGCCGCATCGGTCTCGACCATTTCGCCCTTCCCGACGACGACCTAGCGATCGCGCAGGCAAGAGGTCAACTGCACCGCAATTTCCAGGGTTACACGACGGATTCCTGCGAAACGCTTATCGGCTTCGGCGCCTCGGCGATCGGGCGGATGAGGGACGGGTATGTGCAGAACGAGGTGCCGCCGGGACTTTACGCTCAGCGCATAGCCTCGGGTCGTCTTGCAACGGTGAAAGGCTACCGGATGACGCTGGAGGATCGGTTGCGGGCAAGCATCATAGAGCGGCTGATGTGCGACTTCGGCGTCGATGTTCCCGCCCTTGCCACTGCGCACGGCTTCGATCCGGAGTTGCTGCTCCACGGCAATAAGAGGCTCGCGATGCTGCAAAGCGACGGCATCCTTGATATCGCCGACGGCGTCATACGGCTGCGCGAGGGGGGACGCTTCCTTATCCGTGCCGCCGCTGCAGCCTTCGACGCCTATATCGATCAATCAGGACGGACGCATAGCAAGGCGGCGTGAAGGCCGCCTCAAGCTGAGAACAGAAAGGCCCGGCATGTACGCGCATGCCGGGCCTTCCGTCTCGCGGCCTGCCCCCGCCTATCTTACAAGGCCGCGATAAATCGCCGGCAGGGCCGCAGGCAGCCTGCCGATATTGCTGACGACGGCGTAGCCGTTCTGACCGAATATGACCGGCACATAGGATCTCGCCTCGCGATCCACTGTCACCCCGAACACGCTTATGCCCGAGCGGCGCGCTTCGCCGACGGCGCGGCGGCTGTCCTCGAGCGCGAAACGCCCCTCGTACTGGTCGACGTCGTTCGGCTTGCCGTCGGTCAGTACGATGAGGAGCTTGCGGCGGTTCGGCCGTTCGACAAGACGCGCTGCGGCGTGGCGGATGGCCGCGCCCATGCGGGTGTAGTAGCCGGGTTTCAGTGCCGCGATGCGCGCTTCGATCGTCGCGCTCATCGCCTCGTCGAAAGCCTTCACGGTCTCGATGCGCACCCAATCCCGCCGCCGGGACGTGAAGGTGAGGATTTCATGGGCGTCGCCACAGGCGGAAAGCCCATGCGCCAGGATCTGAAGCGCTTGCTTCTCGACATCGAGCACGCGAAGATCGTCGAACCAGGCGTCGGTCGAGAGCGACACGTCCACGAGGATCGTCACCGCAAGGTCGTGCGTCTGCGGACGGCTCATCATGTGGATGCGGTCGCTGCCCTGCCCCCCGGCCCTCAGGTCTGTGCGAGCCCGCACAACCGCGTCGAGGTCGAGATCTGCGCCATCGATCTGCGCCCTCAGCATCTCGTGACGCGGTCGCAACACCTCGAACTGACGTCGCACACGCCGGATCAGGTTCTTCGTCGTCGGATCCGCCTCTCCCGGCAGGTTTTCTGCCGAGGCGGGCACGGCAAGCACCCGGCAATGGTCCTTGAGGTAGCCGCCGCTGCGATAGTCCCATTCGGGATAGGTGAGTTCCGCCATAAGCGGCGTGCGGTCCAGCGCTTCCGGGGGCAGGTCGAGGTCGAAACGAAAGCGCGCGGCCGGGCGTCCCTTGCGTTCGCCGAGTGTCATGTCGTCGAGTTCGTCCGCGGCGCTAGCGTCGTGGTCATCGGTGTCGTCCGCCGGACGGTCGACATTGACCATTTCCGTCATGGCGAGGATCTTTTCGAAGCGGTTGAGGATGAACGGGCTCCGCTCGGACTGGCGCTGTGCCTCGCGTGTCGCCACATGGCGCGTCGTCTCCGGCCCTCCCGCTCTGTCGCCACCGCGAGCGGGCTCGTCTTCGCCGTTTCGCCTCTCCGTTTCTTCGCGCAGGATCGCGTCGGGCCAGAGCGGCACCGGAAGCATCGGCAGATAACCGGGTGGCGCGTGCTTGGGAATGATGAGCGGCGGCACGTCGTCGTCGAGGCCGGCACCGGCCCTGAGCATGTAGAGTATCCGGTTTTCGACGTGCTGCTCGACGGAAGGAAGCGAGCGCCGCTGCCGGACCTTGAGCACCGCCCTGCAGAGGCGACGATAGCGTTGCCGCATTGCGGGATAGGTGGCGAGCACCGACCTTACTGTCACACCGGCACGTGAAAGGAGTGCCAGATCGCGCGACAGCGGGTCTGCGGCGCCGACAGGCTTGAGCGGCATGGCGGCCATCATCGCCGCCAGCCAGAAATACAGGTCGCGGTTGAGACGCCGCGAGGGAAAGAGATCGACCTCGGCCGGCAGCATCAGCGTCGCATGGTCGCGCGCCGGCTGGACGAGCTTCTCCTCGCCAAGGCCTATGCGCTGGCGGAAACGCAGCCGGTGCGCGGAGGTCCGGCCGCGGGCTGGCGCGATCTGCACCGCCCGCTCGCCGCCAAGACCGCGGAAGTACACGGCGAGCACGGCCTGGACGTCCTCGAGCCGGACCGCCTCGTGCGGAAAGCGCGGCCAGGTGCGCGTGTTGCCGATCAAGCGATGCCAGGCGCGGCCGACCGTTTCTTCGAGTTCGAGGAAGTCCAGCATTTTCTTATCCTTGGCGGACCACCGCGTCTGCGATCTCGATCAGTGCGGCCTTGACGTCCGGCTCGTCGGTGAGCGGTTCGATCATCGTCGCCAGGACGGCGTCGCGCAGCGGCACTCCGTTGTCGACAAGACTGGCGCAATAGACGAGCAGGCGCGTCGAGACACCCTCCTCAAGATCATGCCCTTTTAGACTCCGTAGTCGATGCGCGAGATCGACAAGCGGCGCGACCCGGCTCTCGTCGAGCCCGCTCTCCTTGCAAACGACAGCAGTCTCGCTCGCCCTCGGCAGGAAGTCGAACTCGATGGCGACGAAGCGCTGGCGCGTGCTCGGCTTGAGGGTCTTGAGCAGGTTCTGGTAGCCCGGATTGTAGGAGACCACCAGCATGAAGCCGGGCGGAGCCTCCAGGAGCTCACCGGTGCGTTCGAGCGGCAGGATGCGCCGGTCGTCGGTGAGCGGATGCAGCACCACCGCGACATCCTTGCGGGCCTCGACGATCTCGTCGAGGTAGCAGATGCCGCCCTCGCGCACGGCCCTGGTCAGGGGACCATCTACCCAGACGGTGTCGCCTCCTTTGAGGAGATAGCGGCCGGTCAGGTCCGCGGCGGCGAGATCGTCATGGCACGAAACGGTCGAAAGCGGCAGGCCGAGCTTCGCCGCCATATGGGCTACGAAGCGTGTCTTTCCGCAACCGGTCGGGCCTTTCAGCAGAAGCGGAAGCTGGCGCGTCCAGGCGCTTTGGAAGAGCTCGCATTCCCGACCTGAAGGGGAATAGGCCGGGATGGCCGGATCCGGCATGGGCTGAGCCTTGAGGGCGATGTTCATGGTAATCTCCGAGTTTCGAACTTCAGGCGAGGCGGCCGGCCACGTGGGCCGGCCGCTTCCCTTCATTCCGCCGGTTGGACGGCTTGGTTGAGGGCCGGGCTAGCGCTCCTGCCGGGAACAAGGACTGCCCAGAAGAACATCAGCGCCGAGATGAGTACGACGACGCCCGAGCCGAGGCGGATCCAGTAGAAGAGAGCCAGTTGCTCCTGCACGGCCATGAAGCTCTCGCCGAGGACGCGCTGCAGGTGGACCTGGACGACACCGGCGAAGGTGAGCGCGAAGGTCATGACGGACATGGCGCTGCACATGGCCCAGAAGCTCGCAATCGACAGCCACTGGTTGTAGGGCGCCCGTCCCTTGATCTCCGGAATGGCATAGGCCATCACGGCGAGGTTGAGCATCACATAGGCGCCGAAGAAGGCGAGATGCCCGTGCGCAGCGGTGACTTGGGTGCCATGGGTGTAATAGTTGACCGACGAAAGCGTGTGCAGGAAGCCCCAGACGCCGGCGCCGAAGAAGGCCATCACCGAGCAGCCGATCGACCACAGGAGCGCGGCCTTGTTCGGATGCTTGCGGCCGGCCTTCCAGGTCATGACGAAGGTGAAGGCCACCATGGTGAAGAAAGGGGCGACCTCGAGCGTGGAGAAGAGCGAGCCGATCCACTGCCAGTAGCCCGGTGCGCCGATCCAGTAATAATGGTGGCCGGTACCGAGGATGCCGGAGAAGAGCGCCAGGCCGACGATGACATAGAGCCACTTTTCGACGACCTCGCGGTCGATGCCGTTGAGCTTGATCATCAGGAAGGCCAGAACCGAGGCCATGATCAGTTCCCAGACGCCTTCGACCCACAGATGGACGACGTACCACCAGTACATCTTGTCGAGCGCGAGATTGACCGGATTGTAGAAGGCGAAGAGGAAGAAGATCGCCACGCCCCAGAGGCCGAAGATCAGGATGTTCGTAACCGTGGTCTTGCGACCCTTCAGTACGGTGAGGGTGATGTTGAAGAGAAACATCAGGGCCACGACGACGATGCCGACCTTGATCGCGACGGGCTGCTCAAGAAATTCGCGGCCTTCGTGGATATGGAGGAGATACCCGACGACCGCAACGGCCGCGGCCACCAGGAAGATCCAGAACTGTGCGACCGCGATCTTGGGGCTATAGAGCTCCGTCTCCGCCTCTTCCGGGAGCAGGTAATAGGTGGCGCCCATGAACCCCATCAGCAGCCAGACGATCAGCGCGTTGGTGTGCACCATGCGGACGATGTTGAACGGCAGCAGTTCGGAGAGCGTGTTGGGAAGCACGTAGATGGTGCCGGCGAGCACACCGAAGAGGATCTGGGCGAGAAACAGGCCGAGCGCACCGTAGAAATACAGCATCGCGACCTTTTGGGTTTGATATTTCATGTCATTTCTCCTTGTCCCGTCGTCTCAGCCGGCCTCGTTCGGGGGCCACTTCTGCGTCTTGATGCGGCTCGTCCATTCGAGGAAATCGGCAAGGTCGTTCAGTTCCTGCTCGGTGAGATCGAACTGCGGCATCTGCCGCCGCCCCTCGGCGCCGGAGGGCTGCGCCGCCATCCAGGATTTGAGCGTCTCGCGCGCGCCTTCCGGGTCGGACTCGCCGCCCCACCTCTTCCAGACATTGCCGAGCTCCGGCGCGAAATAGGCGCCTTCGCCGAGGAGAGTGTGGCAGTTGATGCAGGAGTTCTTCTCCCAGACGTGCTTGCCGCGCGCCACGGAGTCGGTCAGCGTCGACTCGTCGGTGGATACGGTTCTCATGTAGTAGTGGCTGTGGGCCGTCAGGCCGACAAAGATCGCGAAGAAGAAGATGGAGCCGCCGTAGAAGACGTTGCGTGCCCCTGTCTTGGTAAGGCGTTCTGCCATCCCGTGGTCCTTTCAATTCCCGCAGGCCGCATTGCGCGGGCCGGCCTGAGCAATTCCCGCCGGTCGGCCGCGGATCCCCCCGCCCACCGGTAAACGTGATCTCTTCTAAGGTCTGCGCGCCGGCGTTCTTTGCGTTTCGGCAAACAAGTGACGAAGAGCCCTTCAACCGAAGGGCGAGACGGTCGCGATGAGCGCTTTTGCCGCAGCCGCGAGCGCAAAGAAGAACGGCCAGGCGATAAGGCCGACCTGCAAGACCCGCGGTCCCGAACGCAAGCCTAGAAAGTCCAGCACGACGAGACGGGCTTTCAACAACGCGAGCGTCAGCAAGGCGAGCGTGACCACCAGCGGAGCTGCGGGATCCTGGGCCTTGAGGGAGAGCAGCATGCCGGCGAGAACCATCAGGACAAGGACCATCCAGGTCCTCTGCAACTGTCGGGGGTCGTGGTCGGTCATGGTGCTCAAACCAGATAGAGAATGGGGAACATGACGATCCAGACGAGATCGATCACATGCCAGAGGGTGGTAACGAGGTCGACATTGGCGCGGCGCGGCTTCCAGGCGACGACGAGCAGCACGATGGCGACGAAGCCGACATGGACGAGATGAAAGCCGGTCAGGAGGAAATAGAGTTCAAAGAATGAGTGAAACGCGACCTCGCCAGCAAAACGGATCTCCGTGCCGTACTCGTAGATCTTTATGGCAACGAAGGCGAAGCCGAGAAGCGCCGCCAGCACAAGTGCCCGGCGCCGCCTGGCGACTGACGCGCCCTTTCCTGCCGCAACCGCCGCCTGCCAGCCGCTCGTCAGCAGGACGAGCGTGTTGAAGGCGGCTATAGCCGGTTTGAGGTGCAGCCGTGCGACGGCGAAATCGTCGGCAGCAATCAGCGAGGCGACCAGGAAGGCGGCGATAAGGATCCCGAAGGCGGCGAGTTCGCTCCAGATCAGGACCCAGAGGATGAACGTATCGGCTTCCTCTTCGTCGGCCGCGCCGGCCGTCATCGCGTTTTCCATGCCCCATCTCCGCATCGGTTGCCGAAGCGGAATAGGAGAAAGGAGCGTCCGGTTCTTTGCTCTCGATCAAAGACCGGTCCAGCCGACCCGCTATGTTCCGACGAAAAGGAGATCACCATGTCTGATGCGCAGATCGGCCTCTCGGTAGCCACCCCGATCATCATCATCTTCGCGCTCGTGCTCTATCGCATGGGTGTCCTGCAACGGACTGGAACGGCCGCCGCCGTGCTGGCGTCGCTCGCCTGCGCCGCCGTGCTGTTCATTGAACGCTGAATGCGGGAGAAACAACGTGGCTATCTCATCTCCGCTCCATCGTCTTGAGGCGAAGTATGGCGAGTTGCTCGCGCTTTGCGATGCGGTCGAGTCCATCATCGATTCGCTTGGGGGCCCCATGGACCGGGACCTCTGCATAGCGACCGCGGCAAAGATCCGATCATTGAGCCTTGGACAAACGTCCAATGAGCCGCAGCCTTCGCCGCTTGATGTACGTACGACCCGTGCGGGTCGAGCAGTCGCCCTAGACGATAGCCACGTCGCAGACACGCTCCGATCGGCCGCATCAGATCGATGCGCAGTTTCTTGGGAGACAGTCGCTTTGATGCTACACGCTTTCCTCGAGGGGCTCCGCCACCATGTTGCAGCGGAACAGGCAATCATCGCCGCGATAAAGCGGTCGAATACAGCGCACTGAGGAAGACGACTATGGCCGAGTTCCTTCTGGCACTGTTTGTCTTTCTCATCCTTCACTCGGTTCCGGCGATCCCCGCCATCCGCGAGCGGCTGTTGATCCTGCTCGGCAGGGCGGCCTATTTCTCGATCTATTCGCTCGCTTCCATACTCGCACTCGCTTGGGTGCTCTACGCAGCGCTTGATGTCGACTATATCCCGCTCTGGCAGCCTGCCGCCTGGCAGGCCTGGGTGACCTTGATTGCCGCTCCAGTCGGCGTGTTTCTCGTGCTTGCCGGTCTCTTCAGTATCAATCCGCTATCGGTCTCGATCCGCCAAGGACAGAGAGTGGGCTCAATCGTCTCGGTTACTCGCCATCCGGTTCTCTGGGGGTTCGCCATCTGGGCGATCGGCCATCTCGTCGCCAACGGCGACGTGCGCTCGCTGCTCCTCTTCGGCGGCTTTGCGCTTTTTGCTCTCGGCACCATACCTATGATCGAAAAGCGCGCCCGGCGCCGACTTGGAGATCAATGGCAGCACCAGTCTGCGAAGACCTCCATTCTTCCGTTCGCCGCCCTCTTCTCAGGGCGCACCCTTTTGTCCGGCGACACGCCAATCGCCATCGCCACCGCGGCAACGGCACTATTGACCCTGTGGCTGCTTGCCGGAGGCCATGCCGCCCTGTTCTATGCCGACCCTCTCCTCCTCGCGACGGCACAATAGTTAGCCATGCCTCAGTCCATCTCAGTGGCCTCCCGACCCGAACTTCGGACGTAGCAGATTCAACCGTCTTGCTTGGCTTCATGCCGCTCGCCACCAGCGGTAATGCGGCGCTTGCCCACCCGGAGCCCTATCTCGCCGCAGTGTGCTGACGGTGGGACTGCGGATCCCATTCGGTTGCAAGTGGCTCCCTCGGCAGGCCGACCAGATCGATCGCGCGCGCTGCAAGATGGTCGATGATCTCTTCGACGCTTTGCGGCCGTTGATAGAAGGCCGGCACCGGCGGCATCACGACCGCTCCCATTTCGGTAACTGCCATCATGTTGCGCAGGTGACCGAGATGCAGCGGCGTCTCGCGCGTCATCAGCACGAGCCTTCGCCGCTCCTTGAGGTGCACGTCCGCCGCTCGCACGATGAGATTGTCCGCAAGACCGGCAGCGATTGCCGCCAGAGTCCGCATCGAACAGGGAACGACAATCATACCGGCAGTCCTAAACGAGCCGCTAGCCGTTGCCGCTCCGATGTCCCGGATCTGATAGCTACGATCGGCGATCGTCAGCAATTGATGCAGCGCGTGCGGGCCGACCTCGTGGAGCAGCGTGCGCCTTGCGGAATCCGAGACGATCAGATGCGTCTCGACGGAAGGGATTTCCGCAAGGCGCTGGACGACCCGGAGCGCCAGCGCGGCACCCGATGCACCCGAGACGCCGACCACGACCCGTTTCTTACTCATGGCGTTGCTCCCAGGCCCAGTTCAGTCCAAACTTGATCGACCTTCCCGACAACTTCCGCCGGCATCTCAAGCACGCGTCCCCATTCGCGGGTTGTCTCCGGCTCGAGCTTGCGCGTCGCGTCGAGCCCGAGCTTGCCACCGAGCCCCGGCTTCGGAGACGCGAAATCGAGGTAGTCGATCGGCGTGTCGTGGAGGATGGTCACATCGCGGCTGGCGTCGAACCGGGTCGACAGCGCCCAGATGACGTCGCTCCAGTTCCTGACGTGGATATCGGGGTCGACCGCGACGATGAGCTTCGTATAGTTGAACTGCGGCAGCATCGACCAGAGCCCCATCATGATACGCTTCGCCTGACCGGGGTAGCGCTTGTCGATGGAGACGACCATCGCACGATACGAGCAGGCCTCCGGAGGCAGGTAAAGATCGACGATCTCCGGGAACTGCCGCTTCACCAGCGGCAGGAAAAGCTCCATCATAGCCTCGCCGAGCTTCGACGGCTCGTCGGGCGGGCGGCCGGTAAAGGTCGAGAGATAGAATGGCCTGCGGCGCATTGTGATCGCCGACAACGACATCACCGGAAAACGTTCGACGGAGTTGTAGTATCCGGTGTGATCGCCATAGGGACCCTCCTCGGCGGTGTCGTCTGCCGCGACGACCCCCTCGAGGACGATCTCGGCATTGGCCGGAACAGACAGCGGCACCGTGACCGCCGCCGCGACCGCTGGCCGCTCCGCCTTCAGCAGCCCGGCGAAGGCAAGCTCGCTCATGCCTTCCGGCAGCGGCATCACCGCGGCGAGGATCGTTGCCGGGTCGGCGCCGATGGCGACCGCCACCGGCATGGCTTCGCCGCGCTGTTGCCACATGCGATGGTGTCGAGCGCCGCCGCGATGCGCGAGCCAGCGCAGGATGAGCCGGTTCGGTCCGAGCACCTGCATGCGATAGATGCCGACATTGACGTCGCTCGGATCGTCCGGCGCACGGGTGATCACCAGTGGCCAGGTGACGAGCGGCGCCGGCTCTCCCGGCCAGCACCATTGGATCGGC
Source organism: Sinorhizobium sp. P24N7 (assembly GCF_042436655.1). Taxonomy (NCBI): domain Bacteria; kingdom Pseudomonadati; phylum Pseudomonadota; class Alphaproteobacteria; order Hyphomicrobiales; family Rhizobiaceae; genus Sinorhizobium; species Sinorhizobium sp. P24N7. Next base: position 133,896 of record NZ_JBHMIW010000009.1, read on the forward strand.
AGCCGCGAAAGGTCGGCCTCCGCGCCGCGCCACACCGTTTCCTGCGCCGGCGGTCGCGCGACGCTTCGCGGCCGCATCGCAAACGCGGTCTTCAGCAGGGGCAGCTTTCCCCAGGCGTCCGACAGCGATCGCGGCGATCTCGGTTCCCGCAGTTCCGCCAGCATTTCCGCAAGGCCCGGAAGACTCCCTGCGGGCAGCCCGAAACCCCACTCTATCCGCTCGATCGTGCCGAACAGATTGGCGAGCAGCGGAATGTCGCAAATGCGGCCAGAAGCGTCGACCGGCTTCTCGAACAGCAGGGCTGGCCCGCCCGCGAGGAGGACGCGCCGGTGGATCTCGGTGACCTCATGCACGAGCGAAACGGGCCGCGCTATACGGCGCAAGCGGCCGCGCCGCTCGAGCATGGCGGCGAAGTCCTGGAGGTCGGAAAAGCGGCGGATGACTTGATCGCTGCGATACATGCGAGGTGTCTCGCCCGCGAAAACCCTTCTGTCTTTGCTCCAGCGCAAATTGCCCACTGAGGTTGCCGCTAGGTTCTCCGCAGAAGTAGCCGAGTCGTCATTTGCAAAGGCAAGAGATATGGAATTTCAACGCCCGCTGGCCGCACCACTTGCCGTCGTGCCTATCGCTTTGATCGACGGGGCCGTGAAGTTGATGTTCAAAAGCTTGCTCGAAAGGCATCCCGCGCTCTTCGACCGCCTCGGGGAGCACAGGGGGAAGCGCTATGCCTTTTGTCCGCTCGACGTGCCGCTCGTCTTTGTGGTGGAGCCGTCACGCGCGGCGGTGTCGGTAACGCGCAAGCCAACCGATTGCGCTGCAGACGCTGTCGTGGAGGGCCCCCTATTCCTGCTACTGGCGCTTCTGGAAGGCCGCTGCGACGCAGACGCCCTGTTCTTCTCGCGGGCGCTCACCGTCGGCGGAGACATGGAGGCGATGCTGGCCCTCCGCAACGCACTCGACGGCTGCGAGATCGACCTGCCGCGCGACCTTGGCGCTTCCGCCGGGCCGCTCGGACCGCTGGTCAGCCGCACCGCGGCAGCAATCCGCCGCCGCGCGCTTTCCGGGGAGAATGCCGCATGGAACTGATCTGCCCGGCGGGGACGCCCGCCGCTTTCCGCGAAGCCGTCGATGCCGGTGCTGAAGCCGTCTATTGCGGCTTCCGCGACGAAACCAATGCGCGGAATTTCCCCGGCCTCAACTTCTCGCGTGAGGAACTCGGCGAAACCATCGCTTATGCCCATCGGAGAGGCGCTCAGACCTTCGTCGCGCTCAACACCTTCATGCGCGCCGGACATGAAGGCTTGTGGTACCAGGCAGCGGCGGACGCGGTCCGGCTCGGCGCAGACGCGCTCATCCTTGCGGACTTCGGCCTAATGGCCCATGTCGCGGAGACCTATCCCAAGCAGCGGCTGCACGTGTCGGTGCAGGCATCCGCGTCCAATCCGGATGCGGTGAATTTCCTGGTGGGGGCCTTCGGCGCAAAGCGGGTCGTGCTCCCGCGCACGCTGACGATCTCCGACATCGCGCGGCTCGCCCGCCAGATCCGCTGCGAGATCGAGGTCTTCGTCTTCGGCGGGCTCTGCGTTATGGCGGAAGGTCGCTGCTCGCTGTCATCCTACGGCACCGGCAAGTCGCCCAACATGAACGGCGTGTGCTCCCCCGCAAGCCACGTGCGCTATCGGCAGGACCGGGGTGATCTCGTCTCCGAGCTTGGCGCCTACACCATCAACCGCTTTCCCCGTGACGAGGCGGCCGGCTATCCGACGCTCTGCAAGGGGAGGTTCGACATTGCGAATGCCCGCGGCTACGCCTTCGAGGATCCGGTCTCGCTCGACGTCATGGAACAGATCGACGCCCTGCGGGAGGCGGGCGTCAGTGCACTCAAGATCGAAGGGCGGCAGCGAGGCAAGGCCTATGTCGCCGAAGTCGTTGCAACCCTACGCAAGGCACTCGATGCTCGCCCGGAAGAGCGCCGTACGCTTCTGGCCCGCCTCAGGCTGTTGAGCGAGGGGCAGCGGACGACGTCCGGCGCCTACGAAAAACGCTGGAGGTAAACAGGCATGAATCCCGGCAAACCCACGCTGACGCTCGGTCCGGTCCTCTATCTCTGGGAGGGGGAAAAATGGCGGGACTTCTACTTTCGCATCGCAGACGAGGCTCCGGTGACCCACGTCGTCATCGGAGAGACCGTCTGCTCGAAGCGGCTGCACTTTACCGATCCCCATTTCCCGCCGGTGATCGAGCGGCTCCTGGCGGCGGGAAAACGCATCGTCTTTTCCACCCTCGCCCTCGTGACGCTCGAGCGCGAGAGCCAGTATGTGCGCAGTCTGGTTGCCGACAGCCCCTACCCCGTCGAGGCGAACGATCTCTCCGCTCTGGCCCTGCTCGAAGGCGAGCCGCACTGGATCGGGCCGCTTGTCAACGTCTACAACGCTGCGACGGCCCGTGTGCTTGCGAGGCGGGGCGCAAGGAGCATATGCCTGCCCCCCGAACTTCCGGCAAGTTCAATCGACGAGATCGTTTCGCAAACGCCCGGCGTCGCCTTCGAAGTGCTCGCCTTCGGCCGCATGCCACTTGCAATTTCGGCCCGCTGCGCTCATGCCCGCGCCAAGGGGCACATCAAGGACAACTGCCAGTTCGTCTGCAAGGACGATCCTGACGGACTGGCCGTGAACACGCTCGACGGGCAGTCCTTTCTGGCACTCAACGGCGTGCAGACGGTTTCCTTCACCTGTCAGGCGCTCCTAGCCGATCTGTCGGACCTCATCGGTTCCGGAGTGAGGCGCTTTCGCCTTTCGCCACAGGATTGCGACATGGTGGCGGTCGCCCGTCTCTACGACGAGGTCCTGCAGGGCCGCGTGGATGCTGAAGACGGTCTCGTCCGGCTGCGGCAGATCTATCCCGCCGCCCCGTTCTCCAACGGGTTTCACCACGGACAGGAAGGCGCCGCCTGGGTCGCCCGCGCACGCAACATTGCACACGGAGCAAACGCATGAAAGCGAACGATTCCGCATTGGAAATCGCCTCGACCTTCGCACAAGCAAACGAGGAGATCAGAAGCGCAGTCGGGCGCATGCGTGGCGCGGTCCTGAGCAGCGCCATCGATTGTGAATGCCGCGACCGAGTGGACGGGGCGCTGCGCGACCTGGAAAGACTTGAACGGAACCGAATCGCGCAGCGCCTGCTGGCCGCTGCCGATGAGCAACGGCGAAGGATCGAGGCGCTGCTCGTGCTGCTTGCTGATTTCGACTCGAACGAACCCGCGGCGCTGGACGACGGCATGATTGTTGAAGCCGGCCTGCTCTTCGGCGACATCGCCGCGACCGCAGAACTGGGTTCAAGTCTGTTGAGACAATCGCGCCAGCTTCGGTTTGTAAGCGACATGGTGAAGGAGGTTTCTGAAAGCGCCAGTTGCGCGTCTGCTGGCATCGATGAGTAAAGCCACTCAGTATAATGAAGGGATGGACTGTATGAACGCCTTGAAGCGAACCCCGTGGCGAGAAGCGGCACTGGACATCGTCATGTCTCAGACCATCGCTCTTGGGGAGATGAGTTCTCTTTTCGAAGCGCTCCAGGAGGAGCAAAAGCACGCCGGCGGTACAGATCGGCGTGTTCTTCGTGACACGTGCCGTCCTCTCCTTATCCGACCCTGACGGCCGGTAAGAAAATGACGCCGCGATAGCCGACTGTTGGGAGCGCAAGCTTTGATAATTGGTCTGCTCTTCGGGGAACTCGCTGAATCCAATAAATAAGCTTTGCGCCCTCCCCAGTTACATACATGGCGTGAGAGTGAATTAGATTGACATCGGCCTTCCCAGGCGCTCCCGCGCGACTCACCTCGCTGCCGCTTAGACCAAGAGTGAGACTACCGTCTGTCTACCGGATAGGTCGCCAGGCGGTAGTCTCGTCGACACCGCGGTCTGTAATCGAAGACTCAACCGTTCAGATCGAGAACGATACGGCCGTCTATCTTGCCTTCTTCCATCCGCTCGAAGATGGCGTTGATGTTCTCGATCTTGTCCCATGAGAAGTGGGCCGCGACCTTGCCCTCGCCGGCAAATTCTAATGCCTCCTCGAGATCCTGGCGGGTGCCGACGATCGAACCGCGCACCGTGATACGCTTCAGCACCGTGTCGAACACCGGCAGGCAGATCTGGCCGGGCGGCAGACCGACCAGTGCCATCGTACCTTTCGAACGCAGCATGCTGTAGGCCTGTTCCATGGCCTTAGGCGAGACTGCCGTGACCAGCGCGCCGTGCAGGCCGCCTGTTCGCCTCTGCACCTCTTTGACGACGTCGGGCTCCCGCGCGTCGACAACAAGATCGGCGCCAAGGTTCTCGGCAAGGGCGAGCTTGTCGGAGAATATGTCGGCTGCGGCGACATGCATGCCCATGGCCTTGGCGTACTGGACGGCCATGTGGCCGAGGCCGCCGATGCCGGAGATGAGAACCCATTCTCCGGGTCTGACCTCCGTCTCCTTTAGGCCTTTGTAGACTGTCACGCCGGCACAGAGCACCGGAGCGGCCGGTCCGAATTCCAAGGTCGTGGGCAGCTGCCCGACGTAATCGGGATCAGCTAGGCCATATTGGGCAAAAGTGCCGTCGACCGAGTAGCCGGTATTCTGCTGGCTGCCGCAGAGCGTCTCCCATCCGGTGCGGCACGGCGTGCAGCAGCCGCAGGCGGTGTGCAACCACGGCACGCCGACCCGGTCCCCTTCCTTCAGGCGCGTGACGCCGGCGCCGAGCTTGGCAACGTAGCCGACGCCCTCGTGACCGGGAATGAAAGGCGGACTGGGTCTCACCGGCCAGTCGCCCTTGGCGGCATGCAGGTCGGTGTGGCACACGCCCGTGGCCTCGTATTTGATCAGGACCTGTCCGGGTCCTGGCTGCGGAACCGGAACTTCCTCAATCACAAGCGGCTTGCCGAACTCTCGGACCACAGCGGCTGTCATCGTCATGTCGATATCCTCCAAAGCTCGATGTTGGCGCCGGCGGAGCCGGCATTGCGCACCTCCTTCGAGCAGCGCTAACGAGCAAGAGCTTAGCCGCTGGGCGAGCCGCCGTTCCTTGACGGGTATCAAAGAAGGGCATTTCCACGAGGAAGCTGTCTCAGAAGCGAGACGGTGGCCCGCACAAACCAGGGCCGCTCGACCTGGCTGGCAACCCTGACTTGGATGCGGTGGCAGAGGGACAGCACGGGCACATTCGCCTTAACGATTTTGGATGAACCTACTTTGCCAGCGGCGGGGTATCTGGAACGCTGCGGCAGTAAGCAACAGGGCAGCAAGCGACGGCACCCATAGAGCGAGATCCCCTGCTTCTCGCACCAGGACCGCGCCCATGATGGCTCCTGCAAACATGCCGAGCCACGGCACGATCTGAATGATCCACTGCGTGTTGCGGACGCCCATCGCCCACCGCCCGAGTCCACGGCCGAAGCGCGAGAGTGCCCCCGTGACGTACGTCAAACCAACCGGCAGACCTTCGATCTGCTCGACAGAGGCGTTGACCGCTCCCATGGCGAAAATGAGCAAAACGAAACGGAGTTCTGGTTGGCCTTCTTGCAACGCGGCGCATGCGAGGAGAACCGATACAAACAACAAGGCGGCTTGCGGTCTAAGCCGGATCGATACGATCACGCCCGCGGCGTTCCCGAATACGAAGCTGACCAGCCCTCCGATGAGAAGCAACCCTTGAGCGGCATCGCCTTGGACGAGGGCGACGGACGCACGAGTCGTGTTGCCGCTCATGAAGGACACGAAGTCTCCGATGGACATGAGTCCTATGGCGTCGGTCATGCCCGCCAGGAACGATATTGCAGCGACAAGCGCAAGACCAACAGAACTCCGCCGCCGTTTTATGATCCGCCTCCGCCGCTGCACCGTCATTGGTTTCTTCCCAAATTGAAACGCAGGAACGAAAGCAAACTGCGCCCTCTGTGGCAAGCACTCCAACTCCGCTGAAACCACTTCCCAGAGAATACGGAAGAGAGGTGCTTCTCAAGGCGTGGATTGCGCGACCGGCTATCGGCGCGCAACCTCACCAGGTCCCGCTTTATCATGACTCGGTGGCGAACGCGCGAGCATCGTTGCATTCAGGGAGTTGAGAACTCTTCGGCACGTGTGAAAAGGCAATCTACGGAATTCTTGGGGCGATGGGATTTGGTTTGGTGCCGGTTTCCGTCGGCAAAGGTTGCAACTGACCCTCTGCTCCCGCCTGTTCTATTAATGGCAACGACAGCATTCTGCAGGTGGCGATGGATAGCGGCTTCGGTTCGGCGAGCGCCTTCAACAAGGCTTTCCGGCAGATCGCCGGCATGCCGCTTTCGGATTTCCGGCGCGACGTTCGCGCCGCGGCTAGGTGAGCGTCACGAACGTCAGCATGCCTTGCCTGCGCCTCTCCTGTCCCGCAGTCGACTGTTTCCAGGCGTTGGTTGCCTTCCCTCCACAACCGGTATCGCCCTCATCCTTGGCGGTATAGCGCTTTCACAAAGGCAAGGGAAATGCGGGTCTCCGCGACGAGGAATTTCGGCGCATCGCAGCCGTCGCACCCCGCTTCTCGGCGGTCGCTCTCCCATCCATCGGAGACGTCCAGGTCTCCTTCGCCCAATAGCGGTCCCTCAGCAGAGGCAGGGGGCGCTCGAAGTCGGATCTCGGCCCCTGGGAGCTATCCCAAAGGCGTTTCGCCTTGGGGCATACGACGGGATTTGGCGCTTCCGCGGGGAGCATTGTCTCAGATTCGCAGGCGCGATCTCAGAAAAGAGAATGCCGAATTCTTGGTCAACTTGGTGCATGAGCGTAATATTACGCCAAGGTCAACGGAATGCGATTCGACGGCATTCGAAAGGGAGGACCAACATGGCTTCTGTCGCGCGGGTCGCCATAGGGGCGACCAGCACGAAGTGCTGGGATGCGCTGCAAATACGGATTTCCATAGAGCTGCAGTGAGCGTTTCCGGTAGATTTGTGTGGTGTGCGGACCTATCCTGCAACTTGAGGAACGAATGCAGGGAGGAACATCATGCCAAAGAAAGACGTAAGCTTTTCTCGACGCACATTTCTCGGCGGCAGCGCCCTGGCGCTTGCCAGCGGCACGATTGCCATGCCGTTCGTGCGGACCGCGCGCGCCCAGGCGCCGACTTTCAAGGCCGGCGTCATCACGTCTCTGTCGGGCGAGAATATTTCGGGCGGCAATTTGACCAAGAACGGATACGAGCTCTGGGCCGAGGCCGCCAACGAGAAGGGCGGTGTCGAGGTCGGCGGTGAGCGTTTCATGGTCGAGATGTTCTATGGCGACGACCAGAGCAATCCGGCCACCGGCGCCGACGCCGCCGAACGGCTGATCGTGCAGAACGAGGTCGATTTCCTGCTCGGCCCCTACACCAGTGGCTCGACAATCGCCGTTCAGCCGATCTGCCAGAAATACCAGGTTCCGATGATTTCGGGTTCGGCCGAGTCGCCCAATGTCTGGTTGGCAAAGCCGGAATTCAATTTCGGCATCATCCCTTCCGTCGACACGACCTCCGGCCGGTCGCTGGGCGTGCTGGTGGCGCTATCAAACCCGAAGGCGAAGACGATCGCGGTGATCGGGGTCAACGAACCCTTTTCGAAGGAGACCGGCGAAGGCTTCCAGCGCGGCGCCAAGGAAGCGGGTCTCGAAGTCGTCGCCTACGAGCTCGTTCCTGCTTCCGGCGATCTCACCCCCGTAATGTCCAAGATCGCCGCCCTCAACCCTGACATCGTCGCGGTGGGCGGGCATGAAGAGCCGCTAATAAATGTGATCAAGACGTCGAAATCGCTGAATTATCGGCCAAAAGCCCTAATCATGCATTACGGCGTGACCAATCCGGCCTTCGCCAAAGCGCTCGGCGCCGATGCGAACGGCACCTCCGGCGTCGCCGTATGGCTGCCTACGGTGCCCTACAAGGACGACCTGTTCGGCACCGCACAGGACTATGTCGCGCGGGCCCAGGCAAAGTTCGGCCATGAGCCCGACTACACGGAAGCCGCCTGCTCGGCCAGCGGCCTCGTCTTCGCCGATGCCGCCAAGCGACTGGGCAAGAAGCCTTCGCTCACCCCCGAGGACCGCGTCGCCCTCAAGGACGCCATCGCCGACACCGACATCACGACTTTCTACGGACCGATCAAGTTCGAGAAGGAAGGTGACCACTACCACGACAACATCCAGCCGGTGCCAGTCGTGATCCAGATCCAGGATGGAAAGACCGTCGCTGTCGGCCCGAAGGAAGCGGCCGCGGCCGAGTTCATCTACCCGTTGCCAGGCTGGAAATAATCGCGATTTGAGGCGGGCGGAGGCGCTATCCGCCGTCGCCCCCTCACATGCTATGCCAGCGGGCAGCATGATGACGGCCGGCTCTTCCAAAGGCCAGATTGGGCTTTATACTGCGGGCGTCAATTCGCACCCGCGCCAAAAGCATGTTGCCGACTTCTCGGACTGACGGACAGGTTTGCCATTGGATCTTTTTCTTCAAACCCTGCTCAACGGCCTGCTGATAGGCGGCGTCATCGCCACGTTTTCGATCGCCTTCCAACTGACCTTCGGCGTGCTCCATGTCATCGACTTTGCGGTCGGCGCGTGGGTCGTGCTCGGCGGCTACTTCGCCTACTACATGGCGGCCTTTCTCGGCATAGACGGGTTCCTCGCCATGCCGATGGCCTTCGTCCTGTTCGGCGCGATCGGGTATCTCATGGGACCGATGATCTACAATGTTCGAAACAGCCGCACGGCGCGTCCCGAACTGATGGCGCTCGCGCTGACCTTCGGCATCTTCACCTTGCTGCGCGGCGGAATGCTGACCGTCTGGGGTTTCAATACGCATAGCGTACCGACGGCGCTCAGCGGTCACAGCATCATGATCGGCCCGGTCACGGTGCCCCTGATCCGGGTGGCGGCGGCGGTGTTCGCGGTGCTCATCGCCGGCGGGCTGTTTTTCTTTCTCTTTCGCACGCGCTACGGGCTGGCGATCCGGGCGACGGCCGAAAACCGCCAGAACGCCGCCTTGATGGGGGTCAACATCCGGCGTCTCAGCGCCAATGTTTACGGGCTCTACGCGGGGATCACGGCGATATCGGGCGTTCTGATGGGAGCCATCTATTCGGTCAATCCGGAGATCGGCCTGCGCTATACGCTGTTCGCCTTCTTCGTCGCCGTGCTGGCAGGGCTGGGCTCGGTGGGCGGCGCGCTTGTGGCGGCCCTGCTTCTGGGCGTCATCGAAGCCTTTGTCGCGACTTATGGCGGATCCAGCTACTCGCATCTCGCGATCTTCGCAACGCTCTTCCTTGTCCTGCTGGTTTCCCCGCGCGGCATCCTCCGGCGCGGACTGTGAGATGGCCCAGACCATGAAAAAGCGTTGGGTCGGCCTGCTTCTCCTCGTCGTCATCCTCGTCGTGCTGGCGTTGCTGCCGGTGCTGGTGAACAATTACTGGCTGCGTATCGCCACCGGCGCGCTGATGTGGGCGGGGCTCGCCTGTTCCTGGAACATGCTAGGCGGCTATGCCGGCTACATCAATTTCGGCCATTCGGCCTTCTTCGGCATCGGCGCCTACGCAACCGCCATCCTGATGGGGGCGCATTTCCCTGTGCCGTTCCTCCCCACCATTCCCATCGGCATGATCGTCACAGCCCTGTTCGCGGTCGTCATCGGCGCACCGACATTGCGGCTGCGCGGCGCTTATTTCGCCATCGCCACCTGGGCCTTCGCCGAAGTGCTCATGCAGTTCGCCACCGTCGTCGATTTCACCGGCGGAACCGGCGGTATCGGCCTGCCTCCCTTCCTCAACGAGCGCTTCTTCTATTTCGCTATGTTCGCGGCCGCCGTCCTAACCTATTTCCTCACCTGGTTGCTGTTTGAGCGCTCCCGCTTCGGCTTGAAGGTCAAGGCCTTACGGGATCACGAACCGGCGGCCGAAGCCATGGGCATCAACACCTCGCTGGTCAAGTTGCAGACCTTCGTGCTCAGCGCCGTCGTCGCCTCCGTCTTCGGCAGTATCTTCGCCTACTGGGTGACCTTCATCAATCCAAAGAGCGTGTTCGGCGGCGACATCACCGACCAGATGGTCGTCATGGTCTTGCTCGGCGGGCTCGGCAGCCTGTGGGGGCCGGCCGTCGGCGGCGTCGCGCTGTTCTTCGTCAACCGGCTTGTCTGGATGTACTATGGCGATACCGCGTTCTATATCACTATTCTCGGTGCCGCCATCATCCTGGTGGTGCTGTTCCTGCCCAACGGCATCGCCGGCCTGTTTGCGCGGCGAAGTGGGAAATCAGGCAGCGTGCTCGACACGGTGCTCGGACGCATTCTCGGCTCTCGCCAGGGAGGACGCTCGTGAGCATGACCGCGCAAGCGCCAAGCGACCAGCCCATCCTCTTCGTGCGCGACGTGCACAAGCATTTCGGCGGCATCCAGGCAGCCGCCGGCGTCGACCTGGAGGTCGGACGCGGTGAGATCGCCGGCCTCATCGGCCCCAACGGCTCGGGCAAATCGACCCTGTTCAACCTCGTGGCCGGCATGGAGACGCCCGATCGGGGGCAGATCCTGTTCGACGGCCATGAGATCGGCGGCAAAAAGGCCTATACGATCGCCCGCCTCGGCCTCGCGCGCACCTTTCAGATCCCGGCGTTGTTCGAGAACATGACGGTCATCGAGAACCTTCTGGCAGCGGCTGCCGAGGGTCATTGGGATGGCGCGCAACAGCGGGCGGACGAGACGCTGGAGCTGCTGCATCTCGAACAGGTCGCCAACAACCGCGCGTCCGACTTGTCCGGCGGCCAGCAGAAGCTGCTCGAATTCGGCCGCGTGACCATGCGCCAGGCGTCCCTCATCCTGCTCGACGAGGTGACGGCCGGCGTCCACCCCAACATCCGCAAGATCATCTTGGAAGCGATCGCCAGGCTGCGCGAGCAGGGAACAAGCTTCTTCGTCATCGAGCATGACATGGAAATGGTGCGCAATGTCTGCGATCGCATCATCGTCATGGATTCCGGGCGGGTGGTGACTAGCGGCGCATTCGAGGACGTCGTGCAAAATTCCGAAGTCATGCAGACCTATCTAGGGCGTCCGACATGAACACGTTGGTCGCAGACAGCGTCGTTGCGGGTTACGGCAAGCAGGAGATCGTCCATGGCGTCTCGCTCGTCGCGGAAGCCGGCAAGATCACCTGCATCTTCGGCCCCAATGGCTGCGGCAAGTCGACCTTGCTGAAAGCGATCGCCGGCGCGCTGCCGGTATGGGGCGGCGCAATCGGGCTTGGCGGCGAAACGATCAGCAATTTGCCGGTCCATGAAGTCGTGCGCCAGGGCCTGGTGCTGATGCCGCAGGGCGGCGGCGTGTTTCCACGGCTGACGGTGATAGAAAATCTGCGCATGGGCGGCTACGCCATTGCCGACCGGAAGCTCGTGGACAGGCGCATCGAGGCTCTGGTCGACCAATATCCATCGCTGGCGCGGCGGCGCAAGACCACGGCCGGAGCCCTTTCGGGCGGCGAACAGGCGATGCTGGCACTGGCGCGCGCGCTGGTGTCGGAACCGCGTTTCATCCTGCTCGACGAACCGTCCGCCGGCCTATCGCCGGCCATGGTGAGCGAGACGCTGGAGCGCATCAAGGTGCTGACCGCGCGCGGCATCGGAATTCTCATGGTCGAGCAGAACATTCGCGAAGCCATGCCGATTGCCGACCGGCTCTATATCCTGGCCGCCGGAGAAAAGCGCTTCGAAGGCACGCCCGGAGATGTCCGCAACGACCGACAGATCATGGACATCTATATGGGCGGTGCCTGATGCCGCTTGGCACTTTATAGGTACTGCAAACTGTGTCGTGAATTGTCACCGAGCCGCTGTCACAGTCTCGCGATAGCCTACCGGGGCTGTGGCCAGGCCCTGGTGGCGCACGCGAGTTCGACGCCGGCGCCCTACCGTGGCGGATGTCCAGGAAAGCCGAGCATGGCAAGCGAGCGCAGCGCTTCTCGAAGTAGCGGTCGCAACTAGCGCGGGCGCAAGTAGACGCGCCAAAATCTCACCGCAGCGCGGCAGTACCCGGTTGCAATTGGTCTTGCTCTGGCGGTCGCCCGTCCGGCAGCGGCACAGCCTCTGAAGTGGTAGACCTTCGACTTCACCGAGAAAAAGAGATAGCATTTCGACGGACGAGATCTCCATCACCTTCGAATTTCGCGGCACCGACCGGACGATCTTCGGCGCCATCGACGGCTTCGACGCCGATCTTCTCGCCCCAGGGCAAGTACAACATCATCGTCACGCCCGAAGGGCCGAAGGACAGTGCGACAATGCGCAGGAAGCAGCGCGTCTTCTTAAGCAACGGCCCGACAAAAAACTGGGCGGCGACAGGCACTGCCACAGGCGATCCTTTGGCGCAACAGTTGGAGTCCACAACTGCACGGCCGGTCTCGTGGGACCGGCCGTGCAGTTGCAAGATCTCAGATCGACACTGCGTCAGGCACACGCCCGGAAGCTTCGACCTTTTCCGCTTCCGCCGCAGCGGATACTGCCACCGGTCGACGCTCCCTTCTTTCTTCAAGCTCATCGAGAAGGGCATGCCATAGCGAAACGCAAAGCCCGACCATCACCAGCAGGAACGGTGCAGCCGCGATTATCGACGCGGTCTGGAGGCCCTGAAGCCCGCCCATGACGAGGAGTACCGCGGCCGAAGCACCGGCAAGCGCGCCCCAAAGGACGACAACGCCGGGCTTGGGGTCAAGTGCCCCGCGTGATGAAAGCATTCCCATCACGACCGCGCCTGCATCCGCGCCAGAGACGAAGAAGATCGCGACCAGAAAAATGGCGATCAACGATGTCAACCAGGCGAATGGATACTGCGCCAGAAGCGCAAAGAGCGAGACTGCCGCGCCCTGGTTGTTGACAGCATCGACGATGCCGCCGGCGCCGAAGAGTTCGGAATGGAGCGCAGTGCCACCCATGATCGTGAACCAGATGAAGGTGACGCCGCTCGGGATCAGCAGCACGCCGATGATGAATTCGCGGATCGTGCGACCGCGCGAGATGCGGGCGATGAACACGCCGACGAAGGGCGCCCAGGAGACCCACCAGGCCCAGTAGAAGATGGTCCAGCTGCCGAGCCACTTGCCGTCACTGAAGGCCGCCGTGCGGAACGACATGGTCACCAGGTCGCTCAAATAGAAGCCCAGCGACTCCGCGAAGGTGTTGAAGATGAAAATTGTCGGTCCGATGCACACCAGGAAGACCAACAGCACCATCGCGATGATCATGTTCATGTTGGAGAGGAACTGGATCCCCTTGCCCACGCCGGATACCGCCGAAAGAATGAACAGCACGGTCATGACGCCGATGATGGTCAGCGCGATGCCGTTGGAAACGCCCGTGCCCCAGAGGAAGTTCATGCCGCTGTTGATCTGCTGCGCGCCGAGGCCGAGCGAGGTAGCGGTTCCGAACAGTGTCGCGATTAGCGCAAGCACGTCGATTGCCTTGCCGATCGGCCCGCTTGCGGCCTCGCCGAGGATCGGCGTGAAGGCAGCGGAAATCAGGTTCGACTTTCCCTTGCGGAAGGTGAAATAGGCGATGGCGAGGCCAACCACCGCGTAGATGGCCCAGGGGTGAAGCGCCCAGTGGAAGTAGGAATACTTCATCGCGACGAGGGCCGATTCGAGACTCCTCGGGGCGGCCTGCCCATGCGGCGGGCTGTCGAAATGATAGATGGGTTCGGCAACGCCCAGAACATCAGGCCGATGCCCATGCCGACGCTGAACATCATGCAGATCCACGAGGCGGTACGGAATTCCGGCCGCTCGTCATCCTGTCCGAGCCGGATCTTGCCGAAGCGGCTCACGGCCAGGAAGAGTGCGAAGATCAGGAAGCCGGCCGAAGAAACGACGAAGCCCCAGCCGAAGCCGTCGATAATGCTGTTGAGAACCACCTTGGAGATAGAGGACAGGCTTTCAGGAAACACCGTCCCCCAGCCGACGAATCCGAGGATGATGAAGATGGCCGGCCAGAATACGGCCGGATCGATCCGACTAGGTCGTGATTGCTGCATTTTTTCCTCCTCCTAGTTATTCCCTCGGCGGACCGGTGCTACCGCGCGGCCCATCCTCATGCGACCCAATCCGGCGGATCGCGGCCGTCGAGGCGTGGTATTCTCGACCACCTTCATCCCCATCGCTGTCCGCGTCTGTTTTGTCGCGCTCCCGACGGGCTTTCCCAATCAGGCAGCCTTGCCCATGGCGGACAGCACGTCCGCCACCGTGTCGCCGAAGGACGACGGGGTCGGAACGATCGCGACACCCGCACTCTTCAGGATTTCGACCTTTTCCTGCGCCGATTCGCCGAAGGCGGAGATGATCGCGCCAGCATGGCCCATGCGGCGGCCCTTCGGCGCCGAAAGGCCTGCGATATAGGCGATCAGCGGCTTCTTCATGTGGTCGCGCGCCCATAGCGCGGCTTCAGCCTCCTGCGGGCCGCCGATCTCGCCGATCATCAAGACCGCATCGGTGTTTGGATCTTGCTCGAAGAGCTCCAGCATGTCCTTGAAGGACGAGCCGTTGACCGGGTCGCCGCCGATACCAACCGAGGTCGACACGCCGATGCCGAGTGCCTTCATTTGGCTTGCGGCCTCATAGCCGAGCGTGCCCGAGCGGCCGACGATGCCGATGCGGCCGGACAGATAGATCGATCCGGGCATAATCCCCATCAGCGCCTCGCCGGGCGTGATCATGCCGGCGCAATTCGGCCCGATCAGCGTCATGCGGTCCTCATAGCGGTAGCGCCGCATGTATCGCTTGACCCTGATCATGTCCTGGGACGGGATCCCGTCTGTGATGCAGACGCAGAGCCTGATGCCGGCGTCGGCCGCTTCCATGATCGAGTCGGCCGCAAAGGGCGGCGGTACGAAGACGATTGAGGCATCCGCGCCGGTTTCCTGCACAGCGCCCTTCACCGTGTTGAAGACCGGCATGCCGAGATGGGTCTGGCCACCCTTGCCCGGGGTGACGCCGCCGACCACGTTGGTGCCGTAGCGCTTCATATCTTCGGCGTGGAAGCTGCCGATCTTGCCGGTGAAGCCCTGGACGATGACGCGGGTATTCTTGTCGAGCAGAATGGACATGTCTGGCCTCCTCAAGCAGCCTTGCCGGCAGTGAACGAACGCCATGCGGCGACTGCCTTGTCGGCAGCTTCGGCCAGCGTTTCCGCGACGATGATGTTTTCGCCGGATTCGGCGAGGATGCGCCGGCCCTCTTCCATGTTGGTGCCGGAGAGGCGGACGACGAGTGGAACCGGCACGCCGACTTCGCGCAAAGCCTTGATCACGCCTTCGGCCACCCAGTCGCAGCGGTTGATGCCGGCGAAGATGTTGACGAGGACCGTCTCGACTTGTCTGTCGTGCAACACGGCACGGAAGGATTTCGCCACGCGATCGGGCGAGGCGCCGCCGCCGATGTCGAGAAAATTCGCGGGCTCACCGCCGGCGATCTTGATCATGTCCATGGTCGCCATCGCCAGGCCCGCACCGTTGATGATGCAGCCGATATTGCCGTCGAGACCGACATAGGAGAGCCCACGGTCGGACGCGTAGGTTTCGCGCGGATCCTCTTGGCTCTTGTCGCGCATCTCGGAGATATGCGGCCGGCGAAACAGCGCGTTCTCGTCGAAGCTCATTTTCGCGTCGAGCGCCACGAGGTCACCCCGACGGGTCACGACCAGCGGATTGATCTCCAGCATCGAGGCGTCATAGTCGACGAAGGCGCGATAGCAGCCGAGCAGGGTCTGCGTGGCGCGGCCGATCAGGGCATTGTCGATGCCGAGCCCGAATGCGATCTCGCGGGCCTGGAAGTCCTGCATGCCGACACCGGGATCGACGGTCGCGCGGATGATCGAGTCCGGCTCGGCCTCGGCGATCTCCTCGATCTCCATGCCGCCCGAAGACGAGGCGACGATCATGATGCGCTCGGATTTTCGGTCGAGCACGAAGCCGATATAGATCTCGCGTGCGATATCCATCGCCTCCTCGACATAGAGGCGGCTGACCAGTTTTCCCTGCGGGCCGGTCTGGTGCGTCACAAGCGTGCGGCCGAGCATGGAATCGGCGGCCTCGACGATCTCGTGGTCCGACGAGCAGAGCTTAACACCGCCCGCCTTGCCGCGCGCACCGGAGTGGACCTGCGCCTTCACCACCCATCGGTCACCGCCGATCTCCCTGGCACGATAAGCCGCCTGCTCGGGACTATAGGCAAGGCCGCCGCGCGGGATATGGATCTGGTAGCGGGCGAGAAGTTCCTTGGCCTGATATTCGTGAATGTCCATCTCTGTCTCCCTCAGCGGCTGGCGATGATTGCTTCGTGGGTGGCGAGCACGTTGCGGGCCATGCGCTCGGATGCCGCGTCGATCATTTTGCCCTCGAGCGATGCGGCACCCTTGCCTTGGCTCTCGGCGAGCTTCAGCGCCTCAATGATGCGGCGGGCGCGGTCGACCTCGTTTTCCGGTGGAGAGAAGATATCGTTGGCGAGTGCGATCTGGCTCGGATGGATCGCCCACTTGCCTTCGATGCCGAGGGCTGCGGCACGGCGCGCAGCCGCCTTGTAGCCGTCGGGATCGGAGAAATCTCCGAAGGGGCCATCGATGGCGCGCAAACCATAGGCTCGGCAGGCGACCGTCATGCGCGAAAGGCCGAAATGCCACTGGTCGCCGGGATAATCCGGGTTGAGCCCGCCGATATTGACCGTACGGGCCTTCAGGCTCGCGGCGTAGTCGGCGACACCGAAATGCAGCGCTTCGAGGCGTCCGCCGAAGGATGCGATGGATTCGACATTGGCCATGCCGAGCGCGGTCTCGATCAGCGCCTCGAGGCCGACGCGGGTCTTGTAGCCCTTGGCGATCTCGATCTGGTTGACCATGGCTTCGACCATGTAGAGGTCGGCGGGCACGCCGACCTTCGGCACCAGCAGGGTGTCGATCCGGTCCCCGGCCTGCTCCATCAGGTCGACGACGTCGCGGTACATGTAATGCGTGTCCAGCCCGTTGATGCGTACCGAAATGGTCTTCCCGCGGCCGCGCCAGTCGATCTCGTTCAGCGCCGCGATGATATTGGCGCGGGCCCGCTCCTTGTCCGGCGGCGCCACCGCATCCTCGATGTCGAGGAAGATGTAGTCGGCGTCGGTATTGACGGCCTTCCCGATCATTTCAGGGTTCGAGCCCGGTACTGCGAGTTCGCTGCGCTGCAGCCGCAGGCGGCGGAGATGGTTTATCGTGTGGCTCATGATTTCCTCTCCTTCCCGGTTTTCAGGCTGCCTTGGCTGACGACGCGGCGGCGGCAGAACGGAATTGGCTGATCGCCGCACCCACGCCCGCGCCCGCTTCGATCTTCACGCCGCAATCGAGCAGCGTCAGTTCGGCGGCGGAAAGCGCGCCCAGGACCATGACGTCGTTCAGCGAGCCGAGATGGCCAATGCGGAAGACCTTGCCGGCTACCTTGCTGAGCCCACTGCCAAGCGAGGTGTTGTAGGCTTGGTAGGCGTGGCGGATGACCTCAACCCCATCGATGCCCTCCGGCAGACGGATCGCCGAGACGGTGTCGGAATGCCACTTCGGTTCGGTCGCGCAGAGCTTGAGCCCCCAGGCGGAGACCGCGGCGCGGACGCCGTTGGCGAGGTGATGATGGCGGACGAAGATAGTCTCCAGGCCTTCTTCGAAAATCACGTCCAGCGCGGCCCTGAGGCCGCGCAGCAGCTGCGTCGGCGGCGTGTAGGGAAAGTAGCCGGTGTCGTTGGTCTTGATCATGTCCTCGAAGGAGAAGTAGCAGCGCATGTGGCGCGCGGTCTTGGCCGCCTCGAGCGCCTTCTGGCTGACAGACAGGAAGCCGAGGCCGGCGGGCATCATGAAGCCCTTCTGCGAACCGGAGACAGCACAGTCGACGCCCCATTCGTCCTGGCGGAAATCGATCGAGCCGATCGAGGAGACGCCATCGACGAAGAGCAGTGCCGGATGGCCGCAGGCGTCGAGCGCGGCGCGCACCGCGGCGACATCCGAGGTGACGCCGGTCGCGGTTTCGTTATGCGTTACGAAGACGGCCTTGATCCGGTGCGCCTTGTCGGCGGCGAGCCAACTCGGCGTAGAGCTCGACCGGCACGCCTGTTCCCCACTCCCGGTCGAGGCAATCGACCTCGAAACCGAGGCGTTCGGCCATGTCGACCCAGAGATGCGAGAACTGGCCGAAGCGGCTCATCAGTACCCTGTCGCCGGGGGAGAGCACATTGGTCATTGCCGCTTCCCAGGCGCCGGTGCCGGACGACGGATAGATGAAAACGCGACCGGTCTGGTTCTTGAAGACCTTCTTGATGTCGGCAAAGAGCGGCAGCGTGAGCTCCGGAAAGCGTGGAGAGCGCATGTCCTCCATCGGCAGGTTCATCGCCTGGCGAACCTGCTCGGGAATGTTGGTGGGGCCCGGAATGAAGAGATGATTGTAGCCTGACATCGTTCCTCCAATGGCTGCGTCCGCGGACGGCGTTTCCTCGGCACCAAAGCTGCCTTTCGGGGCATGCCCGCACAACACTCGCTCAGGCAGAAAAGAATGCCGGACGGGCAGCGCGAGCGCGCCCCTGACGGGTGGTCGCCTGGAGGAGATGGGTAGGGGAAGACTACCCGCAGGTAGTCACTCCTGATTGCGCCGGCGCTCCTTGGCGTAAAGGGCGACCGCCATGGCGCGATTGCGCACCTCGAGCTTGTCGTACAGATTTTTGAGGTGGTATTTCACGGTATTCTCGGAAATGCCTGTTCTGGCGGCGATTTGAATATTGGTCCAACCATTGGCCAGCATGCCGAGCAGCTCGCTTTCCCGAGAGGTGAGCTGTTGGAACGGCGTGTTCGAGATTTTCGAGAGCACCGTATAGGGAATGCAGATCCGACCCTGCATTACGGCGGTGAGCGTCGCGAACAGGATTTCAGGATCTTCGAACTGGTAGCAGAGACCGTTGACACCAAGCCGGATCGTCTCGTTGACGACCGAAGGATTGCTGGTGTCGGCGAAGAGAACGATCCGGGGGTCGAGCCCGAGCCGGCCGAGATCGGCGAGCACCTCGGGCGCCTCGGCATCGTCGAGCTGCCAACTGAGCAGCACGCAGTCCGTCTCGACTGAGGCAAGCTTCTCGCAAAGTTCGGCCGATGTCCGCGCCGTATCAACCATGGAAAACCTGGCATTTTCGGAAAAAGTCCACGAAGAGCGGCAATCACCAACGGGTTGCGCTCCGCGACCAAAACTCGGCCTCCACCGTCCTGCGACATGTGCCTCCCTGCGTC
Organism: Sinorhizobium sp. P24N7; assembly: GCF_042436655.1. NCBI lineage: Bacteria > Pseudomonadati > Pseudomonadota > Alphaproteobacteria > Hyphomicrobiales > Rhizobiaceae > Sinorhizobium > Sinorhizobium sp. P24N7. Next base: position 153,187 of record NZ_JBHMIW010000009.1, read on the forward strand.
TTATGCCGTGACATGCGCCCATGAGCGATGGCATGGACACTACCATCAGACGTCGCGCACATTTCACCGTCGAGCGACGAAACGTGTCCTAAAACGCCTTCTTCCGAGGCTAATGTGCACAGGATTCCGCACATTCCGGCTTCGGAGTGGCCAGCAGAAGCACGAGTAGACATCGATCACGCGAGCACGCCGCGACCGGAAGCCAACCCGGTCACCCCACTGTGGCGCAACTTGCTCGTTCAAATGAGCAAGGAAAAGGGCCGCTATCCATCCGAATAGTCGCTTCTCGAAGTACTCTCAACCTGCTTGAAGGTTGAGCGCTGCGGGGGGCTCTTGGGAGAGAGGCTATGTCTAGCTGGAACTCTGGCCGCATTATCGGTCAGGAAGCCTCCATTGAAGCCAAAGGAGGTCTGGGCCGTTCGAACCCGCCTGCAGATGTCGGGTGCGGTACGCGACCTGGCACTGTTCAATCTCGCGATTGACAGCAAATTGCGAGCTTGTGATCTCGTCGCGATCTCCGTTGCCGATGTTGCAATTTCCGGAAGGGTTCGCGAGCGGGCAATCATCGTGCAACGAAAAGCAGGCCGACCAGTGCAGTTCGAACTGCCGACCAAACGTGGGATGCTGTCGGTGCCTGGATTGGACATGGCCGGCTCAGTGAAAGGGATTATCTGTTTCCCAGTGCACGCAAGCCGCATCTTTCGACGCGGCAGTATGGCCGTATCGTCGAGCGGGGGGTGTCGAGCATCGGGCTTGATCCGAAGCGTTTCGGCACGCATTCGATGAGGAGGACGAAAGCGGCTCATATATACAAGAAGACAGGGAACCTGCGCGCCGTCCAGCTCTTGCTCGGCCACAAAAAGCTGGAGAGCACCGTACAATACCTCGGGATAGAGGTCGACGACGCCTTAGCCATTTCTGAGCAAGTGGAACTGTAGCACTCAAGGGCGGCGCTTCGCTTCGAATCGCCGCTCGCTGGTCTGCTGAGGCGAAAGTTCGACCCTAAGCCGACTGTCGGATCCTGAGGCGGCTAGGTCCGCATCGGGCTGGTCAGCGGGCATGGTCGGACCTTCCGAGGGCCTTTAGGATGAACCGAATTTGCTCACGCGGGCCTGCTTCGGTATCTTCTCCGTGCCGAAGGTGGTGCTCGATCAGAACCGGATGGAAGAACGGCATGAATGCGGTCTTTACTGCGCGCGCCGCTTTCGGCGGGATCTTCGATCTCGAACTCGCCCGTTTCGATGCCCTCGCGGATGATTGTCTCGAAGATCGTCACCATCTGCTCAGCATGCGCCTTGGTGACCGGCCGGTTCTCCTGCATGGCCGCTACAATCAGGTCGTGCATGCGCTTGTCGTTGAGCAGTTTCGTCTTGTTGTGGTGGTGAACGGCGGTCAGCAGTTCCTCGAGTTTCACCGAGGGCGGCGCGCTCCTGCGTGCGATGGTAAGGGCGACCTCGGCGGTGCCGTTCAAGACTTGCCTGCAGATGGATTCCTTGATTGCATCCCTCGAGGGAAAGAAACGGTAGACGTTCGCCCGGCTCATGGCGAGTTCGGAGGCAATGTCGGCTACCGAAGTCTTATGATGGCCTATGCGGCGGAAGTGCTCCTCCGCCACCTCCAGGATGCGCGCCCGCATGCGCTCGGTATCTGCCCCCGGTCGGTTCGGATAATCTATAGATGTCCCCAGATTGGATGAACGAAACGTTCCGGCCGTGTCGCCTCTGCGAGCGGTAGAGTCGCGAGGCTGGCCCAGCTCGCGTTCGGGCAAGCCCATCGAGCCCGCGACAGACGCTACTCGGCAGCCATTGCTATTCGCAATTCCGGCTCCCCAGTCGGCTCCTCATGGATGTCATCTGCAGTCGGCCTGATCCTGAACCACGCCGCGTACAGTGCCGGAAGGAAGAGCAGGATCATCACCGTGCCGACTGCCGTGCCGCCGATCAGCGTATAGGCCATCGATCCCCAAAACACCGAATGGGTAAGCGGAATGAAGGCAAGGACGGCGGCAAGTGCGGTCAGGATAACCGGGCGTGTCCGCTGTACCGTCGCCTCGATAACGGCGTGATAGTCGTCGAGGCCCGCCTTTTGGTTCTCTTTGATCTGTTCGGTCAGAATCAAGGTGTTGCGCATCAGGATTCCCGCCAGTCCTATCAATCCGAGAATGGCATTGAAGCCGAAAGGCTGATTGAAGAGGAGCAACACCGGAACCACCCCGGCAAGACCGAGCGGCGCCGTCAACATGACCATGGTCATCGTTGAGAGGCTGCGAACCTGGAGGATGATGACGATCAACATGGCGGCAATCATGGCCGGGAAGATTTTGACCAGCGCGACATTGGCCTTGAGCGATTCCTCGATGTTTCCACCCATCTCGATGCGATATCCGACGGGGAGCGAGGCGATCAACGGCTGAAGTGCTTTCATGATCTGCTGTGAGACCTCCGGGGGCTGCGTCGCCTCGTTGATGTCCGCTCGGATCGTGATGACCGGCGTTCGATCGCGACGCTTCATGATCGGTTCCTCAAACCGGATTTCGGAATGGCCGATCTGATCGAGCGGAACCTGACGGCCGTCCCTGCTCATCAGCGAGAAGTCGGCGAGCCTCGCCGGATCGAGACGGCTCTGGCCAGCACTGCGTGCGACGACGGGCACGTTGCGGATGTTCTCGCGAACCTGCGTCACCGGAATGCCACTCAGCAGCAACTGCATCTGCTGGGCTGCCTCAGCCGGCGAAAGGCCAATCAGATTGAGCCGGTCCTGGTCGGGGACAAAGCGAAGCACGGGCGTACGATTGCCCCAGTCGCGGTTTGCCTGACGGACGTCCGGTACACCTTTCATGATTTCGAGGGCTTTCTCGGAGATCTGGTACAATTGCGCAGGATCCGGCCCCATGATGCGGAACTCGACCGGAAACGGCGTATACGGACCAAACACAAGCTGGGTGACACGGACGTAGGCTTCGGGAACCAGCCCGTCTGAAACGGCAGCCCGAAGGCGCAGCTTCAAAGCCTCGCGCGCGTGAGAGTCAGGGGTGAGCACAACGATCTTGCCGAAAGCCGGGTCCGGCAATTCCGGTGCCATCGCAAAGAAGAAGCGGGGAGCGCCCTGCCCGACATAGCTGGTGACGATCTTTGCCTTGGGCTGGTTTTGCAGCCAGCTTTCGACTTTCTCGACCGCGGCTGTCGTCGTCTCGATGCTCGTACCTTCGGGCATGCGAACTTCGACCAGCACCTCGGGACGATCTGACGTCGGGAAGAACTGCTGTTTCACCCCTCCCATTCCAACAACCGAAAGAGCCATGACGACGCCGACGACCGCGCACGTGACGAACTTGTGGCGCACGGCAAACTTGATGACCCCCCGCAGGCGCCGGTAATTCGGCGTGTCGTAGATAGCGTGGTGGCCGCCCTCGACTGGTTTGATCGCCGGCAGCATCTTGACGCCGAGGTAGGGCGTGAAGATCACCGCGACGATCCAGGAAACGATGAGCGCGAAGCCCACGACCCAGAAGATGTTGCCGGCGTATTCGCCGGCGGTTGATCTGGCGAAACCAACGGGCATTAGTCCGATGATGGTCACGAGTGTACCGGAGAGCATCGGCGCTGCCGTATGGCTCCAGGCATAGGCGGCCGCCTTGATGCGGTCCATGCCCTCTTCCATCTTCACCACCATCACCTCAATGGCGATGATGGCGTCGTCGACGAGAAGGCCGAGCGCCAGGATAAGAGCGCCGAGTGTGATGCGATCGAAGAACCGGCCGGTTTCCAGCATGATGAGGAAGACGACGGCAAGCGTCAGCGGAACGGCCAGTGCCACGACGATCCCGACACGCCAACCGAGGCTGAGCAGGCTCACGAGCAATACAACCCCGAGCGCCATCGCAAACTTCAGCATGAACTCGCCGACCGCGGCGTCGATGTTGACGGCCTGGTCGCTGACCTTGGCGAGCGTCATACCGAGCGGCAGCGTCTGTGCGATCGCGGCAGATCTTTCTTCGAGCGCCTTTCCGAGTTCCAGACCGTTCCAGCCCTGCTGCATCACCGCGCCCAACATGATGGCGGGCTCGCCTTCATGGCGGATGATGTAGGTCTCGGGGTCTTGATAGCCGCGCCGCACCTCCGCGAAATCAGAGAGTTTCAACGTGCGTCCGGCAGCGACGATCGGGGTGTCTGCAATTGCCTGCACACTATTGTAGGCGCCATCGAACCGGATAAAGACCTGCGGCCCGCGTGTATCAATCGAGCCTGCCGGCGTCACGGTGTTTTGCCTTTGCAAAGCCGCAGCGATGTCCTGTGCTGGAATGCCAAGGGTCGCGAGCTTGGCAAACGAGAACTCGACAAAGATCTGTTCCGGTCGCTCCCCCAAAATGTTGATCTTTTTGACGCCCGGAACGTGCAGAAGATCCTGGCGGATCACCTCTGCCTGCCGCACAAGCTCGCGCATGGGCATGCCCTTGGCCTTTAGCGCATAAAGCGCGAAGCTCACGTCCGAATATTCATCGTTTACGAAGGGGCCGACGACGCCAGAAGGCAGGTTGCGGGCTTCGTCCCCCAACTTCTTGCGCGCCTGATAGAACTCCTCTTCGACAGCCGTCGCCGGCGTGCTGTCTTTCAGCGTCACGGTCAGGTACGCGTAGCCCGGCCTTGTCGTCGTCTCGACGCGATCGTACCAGGTCAGTTCCTGGATGCGCTTTTCGAGCGGCTCCGCGACAAGATCCTGCATTTCCCGCGCCGTAGCGCCTGGCCATACGGTAGTGACCGTCAGGGTCTTGATGGTGAAAGAGGGATCCTCCGCGCGCCCAAGATTGATGAACGCGTAGACGCCGGCAGCGGCCAGCAGAACAATGAAGAACAAGGTGACGGCTCGCTCGCGAACCGCGAGCGCGGAAAGATTGAAGCTCATCGGTTGGACACCTCCGCCTTGAGCTCGGTCCTGACGGACGCGCCATCATTGAGGAGATGCGCCCCGAGGGCGACGACCTGCTCCCCCGACTCGATCCCGGTGACAAATGCTGTTTCTTCACCAAGCCGTTTGATCTGGATCGGAACAAAGCGCACCGTGGAAGAAGCTTGATCGACAACCCAAACCCCCGTCCGGCTGCCGTCATTCAACACGGCGCCGACCGGCACCGCGACCTCCGACTTCCCTTCGCCGTTTAGGATGCTGATCGTAACCGTCGCACCAAGCGGCGCCGAGGCGGCGTCGCCATCGAGCACGTAGCGCGCTTCGTATGTGCGGGTCTGAGGATCAGCGGCATCGGAAATCTGCCGCAGACGCGCTCTTCCGCGCCGTCCATCACTTCCATAGACACTTGCTTCGGCGTCCGATCCGATCGCGGGACGAACGGTTTCGGGTAGCGCGACCAGGGCCTCGCGCGGGCCTGCATGCGCGAGTTGGACTACCGTCTGTCCCGCCGCGATGACCTGTCCGGGTTCGCCGAGCGTCGCGACCACCGTTCCGTCCGCATCCGCCACAACAATCGAGTACGTCGCTTCATTCTCTGCCACTTTGGCTTCCGCTTCCGCGACGGCGAGTTGCGCCGCGGCGGTGTCGCGCGCCGCCTTGGCCTGCTCGTAACGCTGGGGAGTAGCAGCGACTCCGCCTTTGACAAGAGCGGCATAGCGCCTCTCGTCCGCGCTTGCCTGAACGAGGACCGCGCGGGCCGCCGCGACCGCATTGCGCTTGGCAGTCAGCGCAAGACGCAAATCGGTTTCGTCGATGCGCATCAGAGCTTGACCCGCCTTGACCTGCTGACCGACGTCGATCATTCGCTCAACGATCTTGCCAGGTACGCGAAAGCCAAGATTGCTCTGCACTCGGGCGGCGATCGTACCTGTAAAGGCCCGCTCGGCGCTTACCGGTCTGGTGGCTTCAGCCATTCTTACAAGCGGTGACGCGAGGCGGGGATCGGCGGCCTCCGCATGCCGTGCTGGCGTTTCGAAAACGAAGGCGAACGCCGCGCCCCCGGCGGCAGCCACAAGGCCGATCGATGTGAGAAGAAATTTGCGGTTCATGTCCGATGACCCTTGTTGGCGGGTGCCGCCTCTATTTGGATTGCGATCTAAATCTAAACGTGGTATAGATGTCAAGTGAAATCTAATTGCGAGGTCGATTATGAGAGTTAGTCGCGCACAGGCGGAAGCAAATCGCGAAGCAGTCATCGATGTGGCGAGCCGGCTTTTTCGTAAGCACGGTTTTGATGGCATCGGGCTCAAGGATCTGATGAAGGGAGCCGGCCTGACCCAAGGTGGATTCTACAAGCAGTTCGAATCCAAGGATGATCTGGCGGCGCAGGCGTCCAGGCGGGCGCTGGAGAGCGCCTTTCGTCGATGGTCCGCTGCTGCCGCGGCCAATCCGCAGGATCCCTTTGGCGCGGTGGTCGCATTCTATCTCAGCATTGCACATCGAGAAGAGAAGATGGACGGCTGCCCTGTCGTTGCGCTCGGCTCGGATGCTGCCAGGCAAGGCGTCGACGTAAAAGCGTCGTTCGAAGCCGGGATCAGGGAATACCTTGAAATGCTCGGTAATTGGATTGGCGCGACCGACAGCGAGGAGGCGGACGGCAAAGCCATGGCCATTCTGTCGACGATGGTCGGTGCGGTGCTCCTCTCGCGCGCTGTCAATGACGAGCAGATGTCGAAGCGGTTCCTGGAGGCGGCCGCCGAGAGCGTGCTGATGTCGTCTGCGGGGGATACAGAACCGGGAGCTCGCCAATGACGATGCGTCCGGCCGAAGCGCACAGCGCAACTGCCGACCAGGAGCTCTGCTCCGGGCTGGAGCTCATTGCGAAACTGGCGGACGGGAGCATCCGCCGACCACCGATGGCGGAAATACTCCCGTTCAGCTTGCTCCCTCCGGAAGAAGGCAAGGTCGGGCTGCTGGCACGCCCGAGCCGCGCTTTTCTAACCTGACGAATACGGTTCACGGCGGCTGGATCATGATGATGCTCGACGCCGTCATGGCGCTTGCCGCCCAGACGACGCTCTCGGTCGGCGAAACCTGCCCGTCGCACGAAACCACCGCCAAGTTTGTCCCCGATCTTCGCCGACTCCGGCGAAATGCGTGTGACCGGCCACGTGGTGTCCGGCGGCCGGACCGTCATCACGCTGGAAGGCTGCATCGAGGACGCTGAAGGTCGGATCTACGCGCATGGCACGTCGACCTGCCTTGTCGTGGGCAGGAAGCCGTGATGTGCCGGACCGCCGGTCCGGAAGGTTCGCCACAACGGCTCACCTGCTTTTGTTGAGCGGTAGAGATACTGGCAGGCCGCTAACACTGTTCGAATAGGGCACGAGCACTACTGTAACCGCGGCCTGGACGATCGCACCATGCCTTGGATGGTGCTGTTGTTCGGCCTTCTCGTCATCCCTTTCGGCGTTGTCAGCGCATCGAGCAATGTGTCGGGGAATGATCCGGTCACCACTCTGTCCTTCCGTCAAGATTAACCGCGGCGGCTGACGGGATACATGTCTCCGTGATTTTCATCGAGAACGGCGGTAAAATACAACAAATAAAACGGAGGACACGAGCATGCGTCGTCCTGACCCGAATGCGCGCAGCCGCAGCGAAGCCGTTGGCCGCGATACGCTTCTCACCCTGTGCGTTGCGCTCCCCATAGCGATACTGGTCTTCATCATTCTGCACATTTAGCCATCGGGCCTGATCCGGACTGGCTATGTTTTCTTCAGAAACTCTGTCCGCAGCAGCAGATTTCGTGTCCGGGCGAAATGCAAGGCTCGGGAAACGCGGACCGGACCACCCTTAACAATGACTAGGTCGCACGGCCCGATGGACGAGGGCGCGGTCCCGGTGGGTCCGTAAACGCCGCAGGCACGACAACCGAGGCCATCCACCAAGGGCACCGGACGGCCGCTCTTGCTACCTAACGGCTGCAGGAAAGGCAGGTGCGCCTTGAACGGAATCTTCTCATGCTTTGCTCCATTTCGTGCGGCGCCGCGAGGCGCCGCGGGAACGGAATTCGAGGTTAGAGAGCCTGCTCCGGGAAAGGACTCGTCCCTCCCCGGCAAGCCTCGAAATCCTGGCGAAAGTCTCCGTGCACATGACAACCACCTGGCCTATGGACCTATCGTTTACAGCCGACGAAATTTCGCCGGAAAGTCGGGCCCAGTCTCAGAGCATCGTGAAAGCGACGATCATCAAGCCAAAGATGCCCACCGCGATGATCGCTTTCGTTGTCCTATCCATCGTTGCCTCCAGCAGGCCACCGGACGGCGCGATGCCTCGCTGGCCTTGACGCACGGCAGCCATTCAGGCCGCTTTTCAATACTAGGCCGACGGGCTGCGAGACAGTTGCCGGAGATTCCGCCTGTACCTGTCCCGACGGCCGGAAGAGTCCTTCGACAATCCGCGGGATGTCATTTCTCGTTATACCAATGTCCTCGAGCAGCCTGTCGTCGAGGTTTTGAAGCGCGGCGGCCGCCCGCCTGCGCTGCCGGCGTTGCAGCGCACGTAGAAAAAATCCCGTGACAGTTATCCTGGGACTGCGCAGCGTCGGATCCTGGCGGACTTCGGTTGGTGAGTGTTCGTGTGCGGACATTGTTGCCCTCCATGAGCAGTATTGATCGGCCCGGTCGCGTGGTCCGCAGAAGCGACGCGGCGAACGGGCGTTCGGGAAGCATCAGCGGCCTGCAGACGCGGCGGCGCCCCGCTTGAGCGCCGCACGCGCGTAGCCGCGTGCCAGACTGTCTATGTGAGAGGGGATCCCCGAGGCGGCGAACGCTTGCGTTCGAGCCGCTCGGGGTTACGGTCGCGTCAGAAGAGACGCTGAGAGGACCAGGTATTTCTTGTGTCGACGTGAAGTAGTCATGACTTCGATATGGTCACTTGAGGTATAGGATTCCATCGCTCGAGATGCGGCCTTTGGACGCTGGTCAGACAATTGCAATTCGCGCGAATCCGCAGCTCGAGCCGACACGGCGCTCGCGGGCCGGACTTGCTTGACGGGCGCTAGCCGTCACTCTCTGGCGCAGACGGCGGCGGCTCGTCACCGCCGGTTCCAACCCCGCCCGGCCGGTCGTTTCCTTGCGGAGGCCGCATGACTGATCGTGCCGGAATGCCCTTGATCCCTTCGGTCCGGTCCCGATAGAGGGCCGCGCGGGAGGATGAGGGTGACTGGCGCGTTAATGGCGATGAAGACGCCGATCAGGATCTCGCGCCACAGACCTCGAACCCAACGCAGAAAAACAGACGATCGACGCGAGCGCGATGGCTCCGGTTCCCCAGCTTGTGCCGAGGGTCGGTGCATGCACGCGCTCGAAAAAGGCGCCGAACCGCAGGGTTCCGATGGCTCCGATCAGCGTCAGCCCGGCGCCGAGAAGCACGAGGAAAGCCGTTAGCAACGGCGCCCACGCGGGCAAAATCTCGGCATGCGTCATTCGATCATCTCGCGCGCATAAGGAACTTTGCCAGCGCGACGCTCGAGACGAACCCCAGGACTCCGATGATCAAGGCGGCCTCGAAATAGATCGGGCTTGCGGTGCGGATGCCGATCGTCGCTAGCTGAACGCGCGGTCCTGCGTTCGGTCGCATCTTGCGCTGAAGTCGGTTGCCAGGATGATATGGCTTGGAATCAATCGGCCCACTGCAGGTCCTGCATTTCCGGACACGGGCCTCCTCATCCTTGGAGGACATCCTGACTGCGATCCCAACGGGATCCTTGGCATAACGTCGAGGTGATCACCATTGGGGTACCTGGAAACGCAAGAGCTTGAAAATCAATCCGGATCACGTTGATCTTCTGTAAGCTACCCTTTTCTGTGTCCACGGCAATTGCCCGACCCGCTCTCAAGCCGAGCAGCCCTAACCCCAAAAGCGACCCTACCGAGACAGTGTAATTAGGAAAGTCCAGGCTCTCATTGCGGACCAGATTAGCTGTTCTCGGGACACCTGCATCAACGCAGAAGGTCACGCGACTGTTTATCGTCACGACGTCATCGGGGACATTCCTGAAGGCGCAAGTTTCAGCCTGTACCAGCTTTCTCTCAAGCAATCGGCTATAAGCAGTGTCGCGAGGCCCCCGATCAAGTATTTCCCTAAGGATTGCATGATCGTTTGGCGTTAGATAGCATTGAAGCCGATTGCTCATGTCATAACTCCCCGGAGCAGATCCGCCCCGGCAAAATCAACTGGATCTCCGTTCGATTTCCCTGGCCGCCAGTATGGCGCCAGGGCTCACGCTCCTGAAACGGAGCTACCGCCTTCAGCCAGAAAACGATGGAGTCGTCGCGAATGTCGGACGAAATCCGGGTCTTCTGCAGCCAGCAGACGATAGACAGCCGATGCGTTATCCGCGCTGCGTCGCTTCCCTAGACGAACGCTGGTCACACTCAACGCAAGGCTTTCTGGACATGGCGTTTCCGTTCGGGCCAGGATTTTTTTCACTGCAACTCGCGTAACTTGCCTCATCACCAATCCTCTCCGGTTCGCTCGAAGACGAGCCACGCGGTGCCCTTTTCTGCGATCCTCGACCTGCGGGCCTCCTGAACTCGCTCCGCTTGTCGCTCGGTAAAGGGTCCCATTGGCTGAGTTTTCTGTTCGCCGCAGCGGACCTGGCAATACCATTTGTTGCCATCGTGTGAGAAAATTTCGACCGAGGTGGGGTGCGGCTCATGCTTGGCGATCTCGTCTATGAAAATGATTGACCTCGAGTAATGCCTGGCGGGCGTGTGCACGCCGGGAGGCGGGTTGCGGTCGGGCGACGTTGACATAGTTCAACTCCTCTTCATCGCTGTGGCGTGCGAGCGTTCGGCGCCCGCCTCGTCATCAGAAGGCCGTTTCGTGCTCCATCGCCACCTCGGTCATCAGATTTTCGATGTCGCGGGATATCGAGGCGGCAGCCAGTACGCGTCCGTCGCGCTTGAATCGCAGCAGACAGTCCCTGCCCGAGATGTCGCCTTCGACCATGATCTCGTCCCATCGCTCCGCATGGCCGACATAATTGATCCTGACGTCGTAGTGCTGGCTCCAGAAGAACGGCACGGCTGCAAACTTCTCGCTCCGGCCGAGCATATTCAGCGCCGCGGTCTGCCCTTGCCTCTCGGCCACCACCCAATGTTCGACGCGGATGTTCTCTCGGCTATGGGGATCCGGCCAGCGCGCGATGTCACCGGCCGCGAAGATCCCCGGTTCGCTGGTTTCCAGAAAACCATTCACGACGACGCCGCGGTCCGTTGCCAACCCTGCCGTTTCGGCGAGCTCCGTGCGTGGCCGCACGCCGATGCCGGCGACCACGAGGTCCGCGGCCAGCGTTTCGCCACTGCGCACTTTCACCTCGCTTCCATTAATGCTGCTAGCAGTCTCCTCGAGGTGGAAAACGACGCCATTCTTTTCATGAAGGGTCCGGATGAAGTCGCCCGTCTGCGGACCCAGGAACCGCCCCATCGGGTGCTTGTCGGGGGCGACGACATGGACTTCGATACCGCGAGCGCGCAGGGCCGCGGCGACTTCGAGACCGATAAAGCTCGCTCCAAGCACGACCACCCGGCGGGCCGTCGCGGCCCGCTCGATTATGGCGCGGCAGTCGGCGAGCGAGCGCAACGTATGAACATGGGGCTGGTCGGCACCCGGAATCGTCAGGCGAACCGGCTCTGCACCGGTCGCAAGCAGCAACCTGTCATAGGGGATCGAGCCTCCGCCAGCGAGGATGACCTCGCGGTTCTGCGGCTCGATGCGAACCGCTTTCGTAGCGAGACGCAGGTCGATCTGGTTCTTGGAGTAATAGCTCTCCCCCCGTAGCGGAACCCAGCTCTCCGGCGCCTTGCCGGCAAGGTAGTCCTTGGAAAGGTTCGGCCGGTCGACAGGCGGCGCTTCGTCGTCGCTGAGCATGAGAATGCTGCCGGCATACTGCTCACGCCGCAGCATTTCAGCGGCGGAAAAGCTGGCCGCTCCGCCACCGACGATGACGATCTTCTCGGGCATTGCTTCGACAGGACGCTCGCTTGTTGCCGCCTCTGCACGCTTGCGCTTGCCAACGACGAAGATATGGCCGTCGCGCTGTTCCACCCACCAACATGCCAGCGGCCTGAAGGCGGGCGCGCGCAGGGCCTCCCCGGTCCTCAAGCTGAAACATGCGTGATGCCATGGGCATCGGACGCTGTCGCCATCAACCAGTCCGTCGCCGAGCGGGCCATTGTAGTGAGTACAATGCGCGTCGACGGCGAAGATCTCGGCCCCGCGGCGCACAAGCAACACCTGCGCATCGCCGCAATGGCCGACGAGCTTGCTGCCGTCGGGAAGATCGGCAAGCCTGATACCGCGCGCCAGATCAGGCCCACTCATGCTTGTGTGTCCAGGAGCCATTCGTATCTCCTTTCGGTATCGAGATGGGGTTTCGCCGTGACTGCTGATAGCGCCTTTGCAGGTCGGGTCTTTTGATCTCACACGGCAGCTTGTTACCGCTGCGCCTATGAAGCAAACGAATTTAGTCGCCTGTTTTGTGCAGTTTTTCTGCTGGACCGGTCAGGACAAACGGCAACAGGATAACTAACGAATGGCTTGACCCGTCCTGCCCCAGTCGGCAAGGAAGGAAGCCAGCCCCTGTTCCGTGAGTGGGTGGTTGGCCAGCTTCCTAAGCACTCCCGGTGGCACCGTCGCGATATCGGCGCCCGCCATTGCAGCCTGCGTGACATGCCGCGGCGTGCGAATTGAGGAAGCCAGAACTTGCGTATTGAAGGATTTGTCGTTGTCGTAGATCGCCCGAATTTCCCGGACGACGTCTATGCCATCGAGGCCGATATCTTCGAGCCTGCCGACGAAAGGGGAAATATAGGCCGCACCGGCTTTTGCCGCGAGTAATGCCTGGTTGGCTGAAAAGCAGAGGGTAACATTGACCTTCAGCCCGCGTTCGCAGAGTGCCCGGCAAGCCCTGAACCCATCCCAGGTGGAGGGCACCTTGATGGCCACATTCGCAGCTATGCTGGCCAAGCGCTCCCCCTCGGTGACCATGCCGTCGAAATCAGTCGCGGTGACCTCCGCTGAGACGGGGCCCTCGATCGCCTCGCAGATCTCCTTGACAACCTCCCGGATCGGTCGACCGGTCTTTGCGACCAACGAGGGGTTCGTGGTCACTCCGTCTACAACACCTACCGCGGCTAGCCCGCGGATTTCGGCAATCTCGGCGGTGTCGACAAAGAACTTCATCACTTTTCTCCTGTCATAGTCGCGTGATCCGTGGGCAACGCCGTCTTCAAGTCGATTGGGCCGTAGCAGATGTGATTGCGCGCCCTATCTCCGTGATGGCAGGGCAGGAGCGACGTGCATGAGCGCCAAAATCTCCGAGAAGAACGTCAAACTGAAGCGTGCCTATGAGAGTCCGACGGACGGTGACGGCAAGCGTGTCCTGGTTGACCGGCTGTGGCCGCGCGGAGTGAGCAAGACCGATGCGGCAATTGACTATTGGGCGAAGGAACTGGCGCCAAGCACCGAGCTGCGGAAATGGTTCGCTCACGATCCCTCCCGATGGGAGGAATTCCGCCGGCGGTATGCCGAGGAGATCAAGGAGCATCGCGAGGAATTTGATCGGTTGCGCAACCTGGCGCTCAACGGTCCGATCACACTTGTCTACGCGGCGCGCGACGAGAAGCACAACGATGCTGTTGTCATCAAGGAGATCTTGCTGGCACATCGATAAAATGCCTACCGAGAGGTGTCGTGGTCGCCGAGGATCGACTTGGCCGTCGGTCATGGCTGTGCGGTTAGTACGTGTTGTCTGCCAAGCCAACCGGCTTGTCCGGCAACACCTCGGCGCAGTGCTCACTGCCTGCCTAGCCACGCCGAGCTCATGAGACTGGTTACGAATTCCGCGCTCGCCTGGCGCTTCCACCCACTCTTACGGACGAGCTAATATATAGCAAACGAATTTGATTGACATTTAAGAGCAACGTTTATGCTATATCAAAATGGATATTGAGCTCGCCCGTACTTTCCTGGAAATAGTTTCAACGGGAAGTTTTATTCGCGCCGCGGAGCGCTTGAATGTTGCTCAGACCACGGTCAGCGCGCGGATTCGCCACCTCGAACAACTGCTTGGCCGGCCGCTGTTCGTTCGGAACAAGGGTGGCGCGTCTCTTACCCCGGCGGGCGAGCAGTTCCTGCGCCACGCGCCGACTTTCGTCCAGTTATGGCAGCGCACTCGTCAACAGGTCAAAGTGCCGGCAGGGCGCCGAGCAGTGCTGACGGTCGGCAGCGAAGTCACGCTTGCGCAACCACTCCTGCTGAACTGGGTCAGATGGATTCGTCAATCCCTTCCGGATATCTCGCTTCGCGTCCATGTCGACGTGCCCCAGGATTTGAATAATCAGGTCGCCTCGGGGATGGTCGATGTGGCGATCATGTATGCGCCCCAAATTCGCCCCGGCCTCCAGATCGATTTGCTGATGGAAGAAAAGCTCGTGCTTATGACAACCGATCCGGAAGCGAAGCGCCTTGAGGAGACGAGTTACGTTTACATGGATTGGGGGCCGGATTTCGGGCGACAACACGACATGAATTTCCCGGATGTCGCACCGGACCTCGCCTTCGATCTCGGTCCGCTGGCACTTAGCTATGTCCTTGCGAGCGGCGGCTCAGGTTACTTCAGGATGAGCGCGGTGGAGCCCCATTTAGCGGCGGGTGAGCTCCATCTCGTACCCGACATGCCGCAATTCTCCTATCCGATTTACTCGGTGAGGTCGGCAAATGCCGACGAGAGTGTTGTGGGACCGGCGCTTGCCGGCTTGCGCGCGATCTCCGAAGGCAACATCGAGGCCTAAGCGGCCGCGTCGGTCGATGGAAATAGCAGATCGACTGTGGTTCCGGTGCCTCGCTCGCTGGCAATTCGGAGATGACCCCCGACCATCTGCATGAAGGCGCGCACCTGCGCTAATCCCATTCCGGTGCCGTTCTCGCCCTTGGTCGTGAAGAACGGGTCCAGCACCTTTTGCAGAACGTCCGGTAGTATGCCGCAGCCGTGGTCGTCGACGCGAAGCCGGGCATAGGTTCCCGGCGCCGGCAGGCCAGGCGCACTGTCGGGCTCAACCAGCCGCTCCGTTCCGATGCAAATCTCGCCGCCGCCTGGCATGGCATCGCGAGCGTTGAGGACAAGATTGAGAACCGCGGCGTCGAAAAGCGTTGGTTCGATCTGGCAGCTTGGTACGTCGCAACCCAGCTCGAACCTGACGCGGACGTCGGGTCCCGCACCATATCTAAGGAATGGCGCGGCAGCGCTGACGCACGCGTTCAGGTCGCGCACTCTGAGGTCGAGTTCCCTATGGTCTGCAAAAGCGAGCAACTGCGTAATCAATGCGACACCCCGGTCGACGCCTTCCTGCGCCGCGGCAATATAGGCGCGCACGCTCTCCGGCTGGTCGGCTCTTCGTGCGGCGAGCCTCAGGCCGGAGTCAACGATCGCCAGGATGTTTCTGAGATCATGGGCAATACCGCCGGTCATCTCGCCCAAGGAGTGAAGCCGACGCATTGCGCCTTCGCGCTGTTTGGCTGCCACTGTCCCGCCGCTGCTTCCCGCCTGCGGCTGCAGGTCTGCCCGAAACGCAGTGTCTGTCATGGTAGCCCCTCGTGGTTGCCGGTGCGCGGACTACGGTCCCTTCGCCATCGGACTCATTTGTTCGCTCGTTGGCTGGCCAGCGTCGAAACGCGGGGGCTCTAAACCCGCCGGACTATCCGCTTTGCCATTATTTCTTCGACCGTTGGAAACGCCTTGAGGGTCTGATCCGGTAGGCCGCTCCCTGAAGCGATCGCCTTCATCCAGCCGCCATGCGGTTCTGGTTCGCCGACTATGATGCGTCCGACCATTCCCGCCAGCTCATGGGGAACGCAATAGTAGTCATAAACTCCTTGCTCGGTGAAGGTTACCGAGAAGCTCGCGTCGGGCAGGAGATAGTCCGAATCCCAGGACTTAGCCCTTTCAGGAATGCGCCGCGGCCTCCCGAAGTTTGCTGGATGATAGGCGGTCGTCGTATGCGAATTGCCGGGGTTGGTGTTGGTCCAGCGGACCATCTGACCCGGCTTGATCAGGAGACCGATCGGGTCAAACCAGGCATGTGAGCCATAGGCGCGCCCTTGCATCCGGATCTCCACTACCTCCTCGGCCCATACGTCCCGCCCGGACAGCGAAAGGACGGCGACGAGCCCGCCACCGAGACCCAGCACTTCACGCCGCGCGACACTCATTTGGCGACGCTCGCTTCGCCGGCAGTTGCAACATGCCACAGGACGACATGGACATGCGGCTCTTCCACGCCTGGATGGCCGGCATTGTAGTAGACGTCGACATGGTCGACGCTGCCTCCGGGCGCTGCAAGATTATCGAACGACCTGTCCGGATTGAGATCCTTGGTCGGCAGCATGTAGATCGTGCTGACAAGCTTTCCGTCATGATTATATGCGAGGAACGGACCAGCCGGCAGTGTCGCCGGATCGACGAAGAGCTGGCCAATGCCGGGGAGGAAATCGGGTAACTTCACCAGCTTGCTGACCTGCTGATAAGGGGCGGCCGGCGGCGCCTTTGCGGCTTCATCCGCAGCCATGGCACCAAGCGTGCTGGCCAGTGTCAGAACAGGAACGAGGAAGAGTTTTTTCATCGGGGAGATCCTTTTCTCCGTTCAAAGCCGAGATCGCGGAAATTCCGGCGGCTAATGGCTGCTCGTACGACCTGTCGCGTGCAGCCATTCAAGAACCAGGCGGTAATATTAGTCCAATGAAATAAACTGGCATTTCAGTGCAGTATTTCTGCATCCCTCCGAATTTTTGGCCTCACCGCCCTCTGATGGCCGGAAGTCTACTGAACGCGAGATATCCACGAATTCAGAGCGATCCACGTCCTAGCCGCGCGCTTGATTTCGAGAATTCCGTCCCCATGTTTTAGTTACTATGAATACTTTCGCACCACAGAGAGAGCCACAACGCCTCAAAGCAGGCCTCTAGCCCGGACGTGAACTCTACCGGCTTCGCGTCCGGGTCAGCCACATCCTCGATTAAATCAGTAAGCGCAGCAGACGGCGTGCCAAACGCAGTTCGTTTGCGCTCGCGCGTATCGGCTTAGAGGCAACCATGATGACGTTCGGCAACCTGTCAGAAGAAAATATTACTCTTGACCTTGCGACAAAGGGAAAGCACTCGGCGCTGTCCAGGATCGCTGTCAAACTTGCGCGAGGAACCGGGCTTGATGACCAAGCGATTCTTCGGAGCATTTGGAGGCGGGAGCGGCTCGGCTCAACCGCCATCGGCCGTGGCATCGCCGTCCCGCACGCATTGCTGCGCTCAATCTCGTCGCCTGTAGCGTCATTTACGCGACTGGCTCCTCCGATAGATTTCAACACCCCCGACAGCGATCCCGTCGATCTCGTCCTTACCGTGCTTTGGCCCCGCTCTGAGGCTCGTACCTTCTTGCCTGCGCTGTCGCGACTATTCCGTATGGTGCGCGCGCCGCTGATCAGGGAGGGGCTCCGGCTGGCCCAATCCCCCGAGGAGGTGATGGCGATTTTTATGATCGAGGCAAGGCAGGTCAACGGTATCCCATGGCGGACCAATGTCGCGCACTCGGTGGCACTAAGATGAACACTGAGGAACGGAAAATGAAGAAGCACCTCCAGAACTCACAAAAGCCTTCGATCGTGATTGGCGAGACGGATCACCAGCGATTGAATAAACTTGCTCTTGCTGCGGCTGATCGCCTTCCCGAGGTTTCCGATGGTCTCTTGATTGAGCTCGAACGCGCACTCGTGGTTGCGGGCACCTCGGGGCCTCCGAATGTCGTTCGAATGGGATCGACGGTTGAGTATGAAGCTGACACCGTTGATGGGCGAACAGTGATACTCGTATTCCCGATAGACGCAGATATTTCCGAAGGCAGGATATCCATCCTGACCCCCATCGGAACTGGCCTTCTCGGCTTGTCCGCCGGTCAGA
This sequence comes from Sinorhizobium sp. P24N7, assembly GCF_042436655.1. Classification (NCBI taxonomy): domain Bacteria; kingdom Pseudomonadati; phylum Pseudomonadota; class Alphaproteobacteria; order Hyphomicrobiales; family Rhizobiaceae; genus Sinorhizobium; species Sinorhizobium sp. P24N7. The sequence continues at coordinate 171,109 of NZ_JBHMIW010000009.1, forward strand.
CCATGGATTGGAGCGGACGGGATGATAGGGGGCACAAGCTGACGGTGTTTGCGGTTACTCAACATCGGGCGGAAAGCGAAGTCCTCCGTTCCTCCGAGACGTCAAGCATAAAGTAGAGAACGATTATCGCTGGCGTCGGGATCCTTTCCCCGATCAGCTCGAGCGTGGCAAATTCGCCACCTTGCTGGCCGAATGGCTACGATTGATCGCCCCGATGCTGGGGCGGTCTTGTTTGTAGAAAAGGAGAATAACCATGATCACTGGCTCCCAATGTCGTGCGGCACGTGCACTTACCGACCTCTCGCCCGAGCGTCTCGCAATATCTGCCGGCGTGGGCGTGGAAACCGTGCTGCGTTTTGAGCGCAAGCTCGACAAACCGGGTGATGATGAAATGTTTGCCTTGCAATCGGCTCTGGAAAGAGCCGGCGCCGTCTTCATTCCTGACAATGGCGCCGGCATTGGTGTGCGCCTGAAATTTACTGGATCAGAAGCTAAACGCATCGACATTCTTGAGAATGAAGGCGGTATAGTTGCACCTGACCGGGTGCCTTAACTGGAGTATGACAGTGGCAATTTGCGTGCCAGTTTCTCGAGCAAACGGGCATCGACATCGCGTTCCAAGAGGTGCGTCCGGGCCTGGAAAAACTTTGGTTTAGCGCCCGCTCGCTTCCTTCTGCAGTCATAGGTTCCCAGAATTCCACCTTGGCAAATCTCTGATCTTTGCCGTCGCCCCAAGGATCCTCGCAGATCCGAAATGAAGCAGGTCACGCTGAACGGCGGCTCGTCTCGCATCGCGCCCCTTCATGCTAATCGCTGCGAGCGACCGCTTGCCACCCGGTCCAGTCATTCCCGCACCCTTCGCGGACGACCGCTGTACGCCCCGGTCGTTGAGGAACAGCCCTGTTATTCGAAGCGGACTCGATAGCGGCCGTGCAACGAACGCGTCCCGAGAGCGATGTGCCGTTGCGTCACGTTCGGATCACACCATCCTCTAACGCCAGCAGGTCACTCGTGCGGAAGGGGTCCCCGGAAAGGCCGTGCTTTGCTCCCCTTCGAACGATAAAGAGAAGGGGCGAATGAACCGCCCCGGTCTCATCGTAGCAACAGTGCCTGAGCGTTATTTTTTCAGGCGCGCTTGAGTGCGGGCTCCAGGCCAACGGCGGCGGCTAACCCGCCGATATCCTCGATCTCGGTATATTCGTAATAGGGATTGGCTGGCTCATGGCCGCGGTTGACCCAGACCTTGCTCTTGATGCCCAGGTCATAGGCGGTCATCAGGTCGTAACGGAAGGATGAGGACACATGAGTAATGTCTTCGGGCCCGCAGCCGAGCTTGTCGAGCATGTATTCGAAGCCCTTCATCAGAGGTTTGTATGCCCCGACTTCTTCCGCCGTGATGACCATATGGATGGGCGCGCCCAGCTTTTCCACGTTCGACATGATCAGGCTGTTCATGGAGTTCGACAGGATGACCAGCGGAATTTCCTCGGCCACCCTGGACAGGCCAGCCGGGACGTCCGGGTGCGGACCCCAGGTTGGCACTTCGTCATAGATGCGTTGCGCGTCTTCCGGTTTGAACGGGATACCGATGCGTTTGCAACTGCGTTCGATGGAATTGTGCACCACTTCGAGGAAGGGTTTCCATGGCCCTAGCACCTCGTCAAGGCGATAGCCTCTAAAAGCCTCGACAAAGCGGGCCATCGTTTCTGGGGAGAGGCGCTCGGCGTAGACGCGTCGCGCAGCGCCGGCCATATCGAAATTGGTGAGTGTGCCGTAGCAGTCGAAGGTGACGTACTTCGGTCGAAATCGAGTCATGGCGTGTATTCCTTCCAATTTTCACGGCACAGTGTGCCTATACAAGGTCAGGTTGCTGGGCATGCCGCCTCGTCTAAAGAGTCGCGGTGCCGATAGACCGCAATGCGGCAGCGTATCTGATCAGTTTCATTGCCTTCGCCTCTTTTGGTATCGGGCCAATTCACCCAGCGGAGCACTCCAACTTGCTTGCTGCACTCCGGCCAGTGGGGAAGACATTGGCATAACTTTGTGGCCATGGCAATTAAATTGTCCAACAATTTTTCGAGACTGATCGTCCTGCTGCTTTCCGGCAGCTTGAGTGCGTCGTTATTCGCACAACACAAACTGCGCGGTGATGCGACGCAATTCCCTGGTATTCGCTCGTTTTGGTGTACGCATTCACCAGAAAATCTCGCGAATTCGTTAATCTTCCTTGGGCAGAGAAAGACCATTCAAACGGCAAGAAATTTCAATCAAAAAAGAAATTGTTGTACAAAAATTGGAAAGTGAGATACTAAAGCCTCGAGCTGCCCATTCCCGAGGCAGGATCTGAATGAGTTAAAGATGGGTCACAAGCATCAGTGCGGGCCAGCCCGCGTCCCTGAGCTTTCCGAGGTGTGCCACCCCGTGGGCGCTGCGGAAGCCGAAGAAATCGCCGAACGGCTATATGGCGCGCGAGGCTCGGCCACGCGCTTTCAAACCGAGAAAGACGACACGTTCCTCCTCAACTGCGCGGCCCGGGGGAAGTTTGTGCTGAAGATCGCTCATCCTTCCGAGCGGATGGAGGAGCTCGATTTTCAGGTCGCCCTGCTGCGTCATCTCGAGCAGCGGGCGCCAGATCTACCCGTCCCCCGTGCACTTCGCGACGCCGACGGTGTGGATTTGCCCAGCGTCACCACCACGGCCGGCGAGCGGCGGGTGGTGCGGCTCATCACCTTCCTCCCCGGTACGCCGCTCGACCGGACATCTGCCACAGCCCCACAGCGCGAGCGGATCGGTGAAATCCTGGCAAAGCTGCGTCATTCCATGGCCGATTTCTCGCATCCCGCAGACGGCCGGACGCTGGCATGGGACGTCACCCATCTGCTCGATCTCACCGATTTGTTGAGTTTCATCCCCGGGGGCGGCAAGCGGGCCTGGACCGTCCGCGCGCTCGAGCGGTTTGCCGAAGTCAAGCCGAGCCTCGACCAGTGCCGGCGGCAGGTGCTCCACAACGACTTCAATACGTCGAACCTCGTCGTCGATCACGCCAGCCCGCAGTTCCTGACCGGCGTCATCGACTTCGGCGATGCGGTCCGTACCGCCATCGCCGTCGATGTCTCCACGGCGTTGATGAATCAGATGCCAAAAACGTTCGACCATGGGAACCGGCGTGACCTGTTCGACGAACCGCGCGACGTTCTGCGCGGTTATCTCCGCCAAGCCGAACTGACGGACGAGGAACTTCGGCTCATCCCCTTCCTGTCGATGGGCCGTCTTGCGGTCCGTGCGCTTCTGACGTGCTGGCGTGCCGAAATCTTCCCGGAGAATAGCCGCTATATTCTGCGCCATACCGAAGCCGGCTGGACCCACCTCGAGTGGTTCCACTCGATTTCGGCCGCGCAGATTTCCGATCTTCTGACACGATAGGAACCGTGATGTCCCAGCAATCGACTACCCTGCCCAAGGGCTTCCGTGGCGACATGCCAAATGGCTTCAACCCCCAGGACACGTCTCATCTCACAAGTGAAGATTTGGCGCATATCGCCAGGCGGCAAAGGCTGCTCGGGCCCGCTTATCGGCTCTTCTACAAGTCGCCGGTTGAGATCTCCCGTGCCAAGGGCGTCTTCCTCTATGACAGGCACGGCGACGAATATCTCGACGCCTATAACAACGTGGTATCGCTGGGTCACTCTCATCCACGCGTCATCGAGGCGATCCAGAAGCAGCTCGAGGTACTCTGTACCCACACGCGTTACATGCAGGAGCCCCTGCTGGACTATGCCGAAGCCCTGATCAATACGTTCGGTGGCGAACTCGGCCGAACCGGATGCGCGATGTTCACATGCACCGGCTCGGAAGCCAACGATCTCGCCTTGCGTATCGCGCGTTACCACACACGCAAGACCGGCGTCATCGTCACGGCCGAAGCCTATCACGGCAACAGCGGCGCGATAGCGGCAATCTCGCCCTCGCTCGGCAAGAAGTCGGCTCTGGATCCCTATGTCCGCACGGTCGCCGCGCCCGATTCCTACCGCCTACCCGCCGAGGAAATCGGCCGGCGGATGGCGGAGGACGTCGCACGGCAGATCGCGGACATCGAGCGGCACGGCGGCGGCCTGGCGGCCTTTATCGCCGACTCCGTCTTCTCCTCCGATGGCCTCTATGTCGATCCGACGGAAGTATTGGCGCCGGTGGCGGAAGTGGTGCGCAAGGCAGGCGGCCTGTTCATCGCCGACGAGGTGCAGTCCGGATTCGGGCGGACCAGCACCCATTTTTGGGGTCACTCCCGTCACAAGGTCGATCCGGACATCGTGACAATGGGCAAGCCCATGGGCAACGGCTATCCCGTTGCCGGCGTAGTCCTGCGGCCTGAACTCATCGCCGAATTCGGTTCCAGCATGCGCTACTTCAACACGTTTGGCGGCAACTCCGTCGCTATCGCCGCTGCAAGGGCCGTGCTAGACACGATCCTCGAAGAGGGCCTGTTGGACAACGCCGCCAAGGTCGGCGGCGAAATCCTCGACGGCCTGCGGGACCTGCAGAAGAAATATGAACTCGTCGGCGATGTTCGCGGGGCCGGCCTCTATTTCGCCGTCGAACTCGTCAGGGATCGAGATCGGAAAACGCCGGACATGGACCGGGCGCTTGCTGCCGTCAATGCATTGCGCGACCGGCGCATCCTCATTTCCGCGACGGGAGCGGACGCGCATATCCTCAAGATTAGGCCCCCGCTCGTCTTCACATCGGCCAATGCGGCGCGTCTGCTCGAGGGTGTCGACGAGGCGCTTCGGTCCGTCCAGATCTAGGACCCGGGCGGCACAATATCATCTCCCTTGCCCTATGCCGCCGCATGTGGCGTAGGTATGAAAGCAAATAAACGAGAAAAGCCACAGCCATGCCGACGCTGCACGCCACGAATCAAGCCGATGATCTTGAGATGAAAGTCGAGCCCATGCCGGCTAGCGCGGTGGAAACCCTGACACACGCCTTGCGACGGCGCATCTTGTCGGGAGATTTCCATCCGGGCGAGTTCCTTCGCGACGTGAGGATGTGCGAGGAGCATTCGACCTCGCGGCACACATTCCGTACAGCAGCCCAAGTGCTCGTCACGCAGGGCCTGCTGCGGCAGATACCGAACAGAGGCTTTGTGGTGCCTGAATTCGGGCCCGACGATATCGTTGATATCACACGCGTGCGCGGCGCCATCGAAGGCGAGGCCATTCGTCTGATCGTGCTGACCGGCGTCATCCCATCTCAGGCGCTGGAGGCGGTCGAGGTTATGCACAGGTCGACTCTATCCACCGACAGATCCCTGTTGGTTGGCGCGGACCGTGACTTCCACCGCGCGATTATCGCCGCAAGCGGCAGCGCTCGGCTGAAGCGAACCTATTCAGACCTCGAGGGCGAGATCGAGCTTCTCCTCGCACAGCGGCAGGATTTCTACGCCACTGCCGAAGAAATGGCGGAAGAACACGAGCGGCTCATCAACAGCTTGAAAAGCCGCCACTACGACACGGCGCGGGAGGCGTTCCAGGAGCACTGGGAAGATCTCCAGATCAAATTGCTCGATCATCGCTGACCAGCGCTCCGCGCCCATAACCGGCGAGCCGACGCTGTGGATGCCGGCGCCGCCGGTTCGACGCGGAGCAAGCACCATCTCGGGTCCTTCCTCTCCGCCAGAGCCTGCTTTTCGGCGGAGTCGCGGCGTCGCCGCCAGCCGCATGGCGCCGAAGGCGCAGTAACGGCCGCTGCCAATTTGAGCGAATTACGCCACGGAGAAGTTCGATGCGTGAATACTTTATCGCAAGCATACCCGCCGACGGTATCGGACCTGAGGTGATCGCCGCCGGCCAGACGGTTCTTGCGAACCTCGAGAAGCGACTCGGCGACGTAAAATTCACCGTGGAAAATTTCGACTGGGGATCTGACTACTACAAGAAACATGGTGTGATGATGCCCTCGCATGGGCTGGAGCAGCTCAAGAAATTCGACGCTATCTATTTCGGCGCGGTCGGAGCACCGGATGTTCCGGACCATATCACCCTTTGGGGGCTCAGATTGCCGATTTGCCAGGGCTTCGACCAGTACGCCAATGTCCGGCCAACCAAGATCCTGCCTGGGATAACCCCTCCGCTGCGCAATTGCGGCCCCGGCGACCTCGACTGGGTGATCGTGCGTGAGAACTCCGAGGGCGAATACTCCGGTCATGGCGGCCGCGCCCATCGCGGCCTGCCGGAGGAGGTCGGAACTGAGGTCGCCATCTTCACCCGCGTCGGCGTCAGCCGCATCATGCGCTACGCCTTCAAGTTGGCGCAATCGCGGCCTCGGAAGTTTCTCACGGTCGTCACGAAATCGAATGCCCAACGCCATGGCATGGTCCTGTGGGACGAGATCGCCGCCGAGGTGGCCGAGAAATTCCCTGACGTCACCTGGGACAAGATGCTGGTCGATGCCATGACGGTGCGGATGACGCTCAAGCCGCAGAGCCTCGATACCATCGTGGCAACCAACCTGCACGCCGACATTCTCTCCGATCTCGCTGGCGCGCTTGCCGGTAGCCTGGGGGTTGCACCGACGGCGAACATCGATCCGGAGCGCCGATTTCCCTCGATGTTCGAGCCGATCCACGGCTCCGCCTTCGACATTACCGGCAAAGGCATCGCTAACCCGGTTGCCGCCCTCTGGACTGCTGCCCAGATGCTCGACCACCTCGGCGAGCGGGAGGCTTCGTCCCGCCTCATGCGCGCTGTCGCGCGGGTGACAGGCGCGGGCATCCTTACCCCTGACGTTGGCGGTACTGCCACCACCCGGGAGGTTACCGAGGCAGTCTGCGACGCGATCCACTCCTCTAACGTCTAGGGAGACGTGGCCGACTATGGTCTTGGACAATCAGAAAGCAAGGAAGTCATTGCGCCGGATCTTTGACGCTGCTGTCGGCAGTGCCGACACCGCGTTTTTCGTCCCGCGGGATCTGCCGCCCCCACCAAGAGGCAGATGTGTCGTAATCGGCGGCGTCCGCCGGCAGCCCTTCGGGTGCTCGAGTATGGGAAGAAACGCCGAAGGGACTGGAGCCGCCGGCAGCAGTACGTGTCGTGGCGGCGCCCGCGCTGGCGCTGGCGCTTGCAGCAGCTGCCGAGGCTCCGACGAGCCTTGGGCTGAAGCCGCGCGCCGCGATAGGTATACGGCTTTCGAGCCATCGGAGATCTCGTGGTCACCGGCCCAACTCTCACCAACATCAACGAGATCCGCGCGAGCGGGAGCAAGCCAATGAAACTTGATCGGATCGACGTCAAGATACTCAACGCATTGCAGAGGAACGGGCGAATGACGAATGTCGAGCTTGCGGAAATGGTCAATCTCTCGCCAAGTCCCTGTTTGCTGCGAGTGAAAAAACTGCAGGCGGAGGGCTATATCGAGGGCTATTCTGCGCAGATCAATATCGGAAAACTGGGCCAGACGGTGACGGTGTTCACCGAAATCACGCTGAAGAACCACCGCCAAGTCGACTTCGCGAAATTTCTTGCTGCGATTAAGAAGGTCGATCAGGTCATCGAGTGCCATCTGGTTTCGGGAGACTACGACTACCTCGTAAAATGCGTCACCGCTGGAATCGAAGAGTATCAGACGCTGATGGAGCGGCTCCTGGATTCGGAGATCGGCATCGACAAGTACTTCAGCTTCGTCGTGCTGAAATCGCCCCTTGTCAAAGCGCATTTGCCGCTGGCAAGCCTGTTCCAGCAGTAACCTCGTGGCAGACCTCGATTCCCTCATTCGACTGCCGTAAAGATCGCGTGTGCCTCTGCGATCTGAGGTTGATCAGTGTGCCGTGCCAGTCGAAGTGATGTATTTCGGGCGGAAAGTGGTCATGCGCTTCGCCCTTTTTGGCGGAATCTGTTTCCGATATGAGCAATCGTGGGCCGCGCCTCAGCCGCTGTACCGGCCGGACTCCTCGGCCCATCAGCACAGATTCTGGACGAAAGGTCAGGTTGGCTCTTTCGATTTCGCGTGGAGGGTGATGCAATCTCGAGGCGCCGAGGCGAGCCGCCATCGCCAGTCAGCAAAGGATAAAACACCATGACCCGCTTCTCAGCGCCTGCCGCAAAGGCTAATGATGCCGCCATGTATATTCGCCCCGCCGCATCCGCAGACGCTCCGGTCGTCTGGTCAATTATTGAGCCCATAATCCGAGCGGGAGAGACCTATGCGCTTGATCCCAACCTGAGCCGGGCAGAGGCTCTCGCGTACTGGATGGGAGCAGACAAGGAAGTCTTCGTTGCCGAACAAGCGGGCGCCATCCTCGGCACCTATTACATGCGTTCCAATCAGGCGGGTGGTGGTCAGCATGTTTGCAACTGTGGATACGTCACAGCACCTAATGCGACCGGTAAAGGCGTCGCACGTAGTTTGTGCGAACACTCAATGGCAACCGCCCGCGCCCTCGGGTATCGGGCGATGCAGTTCAACTTCGTAGTGAGCACCAACCTGCGGGCCATTTCGCTATGGCAGAAAATGGGTTTTGAAGTCGTGGGCACGTTGCCCGGCGCGTTCAGGCACCCGACGCATGGCTACGTTGACGCCTTCGTTATGTATCAAGCGCTATAAAGGCATTTGGCGTTCGCAGTGTGACAGTTGCGCCGTTGGCCGTTTCAGCACCCGCGCGCCGATGGCCGCGATAGGACGGCGAGTGGCTGAGGCAGATCGCACCGTCGAGTGTGACAAGCGGGTCCACGCAGTTTTTAACCAAGATCAACCGAGTGCCTGACTGACCAGCGCGAGTTGCGGTGATACGTGGGTCTGCTTTGCCCGCACGCGGTTAGCCATCCTGCAAGATCCGTGAGACATCCGTATAGATACGGACGAACCCGCCCTGGTGATGGGCGAGCGTGAAATCGATCGGGGCCCTGGCTTCGGAAGCGTTCCTGTCCGCCAACGACAATGGCCTAGCAAGATTGGCATCAACGAATTCGGCAACTCATTTGAACTGGCGCTGACCAAGCGGAGTTGCTGTCAACGGAGGTTCGCTTTTGCCCGTCTTGTTGGAATGTCGCTGCGGCAGACGCGTAGCGAATGCTCTGCCCAACTGGTCTACGTAGAGAGCGGACGATGGAATGGGGTCACGAGCGATCTCGGAGATCCCGATAGCCAGTTGCTCCAGAAGCGGATCGGAAGCCGCGAACTGTGGGATGATCTCAATCAGTTCCGGGTCGCCCTTACAGAGATCGCCCGCCAGTTCCTCTGATCTGGGATTGTCAGAAAGACATCGCCGAATACCTGCCCGACGAGAGCGGCATTACTGAGCACGAGCTGGTGCAGATGCTCATCGCCCGTCTCGACGGGAGCCAGGCGAAGGAAGCGCTAGGCGACGACTGGCAAGGCTGGTGGCCAAATGACGATGGAGGCGGCGACGGCGGCAGCCCCCGCTGGCCTGACACGAATAGAGCTGCAGTGGTGGAAGTGAGGACCGCTGCAGCTCCATAAGCGACATTTTCCAAGGTCATCGGCTCTCGCCTGTTCCATCTAAGGGAACCGCTTCGAACGTCGCTGACCATATTGTACTCTCAGCGGAAGCCGTATCAAGTGCGCACCGGGGAAAACTAACGAGGAACCGAGCCCATGGTCGAGATTTATCTGTTCCCGAAGACCGCCGAAGAGCAGGAGGCTGAGCGCCGACTGACCGAGGCTCTGCACACCTTCAATGCGGCCATAAAGCATGCTGCGCAATGTGGGTTCGACATTGAACTGAGGCGGGAACATGGTCGTTCACCACATACATTCGCACGCCGGTGCCTTACGTCGACCTTACGGCTCGTCTTCCGGGGAGGAACGTGCAGCCAGAATTTGTCGAGATCTGAGGAGCGCCTACCAGCGCGCTGAAGTGAACCCAATGAGATTGCGCACTGGCGACGATTTCAGCACTTGCATCTTCCTACAATTTCGCTGCCCGAGCGCTGCCATTAAGATCCGGTTCTCCGATCTGAACAGTCAAGGTCGAAACACAGAGCGATGGCAGCAAACTGAAATTTCCACCGATGGTCGACAACCGCAGACTCTCACTGTCCCTGAGGACGCTCCACGCAGCGAAGCATCGCGAGGACCTTCACCCCGCATTGCGCAAAATTTGCGTGCGACACGGCCTGTCGCACATGACATTGCTTGTGGTTTGCAACGGAGGCAGGTCGGGTTTGTACCCCGACTACTGCACGACATATCCAGATACGTGGACTGAGATATACGTCGACAAGGGCTATTTCGACATAGATCCGGTAATTGACGTCGCCCGTTGGGGGTTCCTCCCGGTGGACTGGTCCTCTCTCGATCGGCGGTCAGCACAGGTCTACCGATTGTTTAAGGAAGCGCGTTCCTACGATATTGGCCCCTATGGCTTGACGATCCCCATCCGAGGCTCGAAAGGCGAACGGTCTCTCTTTTCCGTGACCTCGAACCTGCCCAAGCGCGACTGGTCGCGGCTACGCGCTTCGAGCATTCACGAGCTGCAGATCCTTTCCCACTTCTTCATGAGACGATGCTGTCTGCAAGCGGTCTTCGAGAGATTGGCCGCTACCGGAGCCTCTCCAGGCGCGAAAGCCAGTGCCTTCAGCTTCTTGCAACAGGTCGGATTTCCAAACAAATAGCAGCGGATCTAGGCATATCAGAAAACGCGGTGAAGTTGTACCTGAGATCGGCAAGACAAAAACTCAGTGCTTTTACAAGTTATCACGCCGTTGCCAAGGCAAGCTTCCTCGAGTTGATCAAAATCTGACTGCGCGCCCGATCGCATTTGCGGCCCTTCCCTCTCTTTCGACATTCCCGGAACGGTCAACCTCCCGAATTAGGTAGATTGGCTACCCGCTCCGCTCGGTCCACAGATGAGATCGGAAGCTCACGCATGGCAGATGCGGGCGGCAAATAAAACGTCTCGACGATGGCTGAGATGAAGCACGCCACCCGATGGCTATATCGGGAGGTAGCGATGGTGGATCGAATAACAATTGAACACTGGCGGAATGCTCCCAGACTTACCGCGTTCGCAGAGTTCTTCGAAAGAACTGCCAGCGGAAAGGGTGGAGCACCGGATCTTGCCGAACCGAAACTTGACATGAGCCTGCTCGACTTTGATCTCGAGAGCGCAATTTTCGCGGATACGCATCGGCGTCTTTGGGGTCCTTTTGACAGCCATTACTTTGCCAGTATTCCATATAGGCTTGAAGAGGAGTGCCGTCTGGGTGCTGCACTACTTTCCTTCGCCTTAAGGACCTGGGCGCGCAACGCCTCCCCAACGACAATATACACGTTGGGCACGGGCACCGGTTGCCTCGCGCGCACGCTCGCCACGCTTGGCGACGGTCGCATCGAGGCGCTCTGCTGCAGTCCAACCGCAGCCAATCGAGCGTCGTTCTTTGCGAACCGGGGAAGCGAGCACGCGCACTTCTTCCACGGCCCATTCTTTGAGTTGGACGACGATCGATACGCGACCGACAAGGATCTTCTCCCATTTCGGGGCGGCTTTGACGTGCTGTTGGAAGACACGACGTTTCAGATGTACGACCGCGATCGGCTAAAGCAGCTGGAGTTCGTTGTTCCTCGCATCCGGCCTGGCGGCCTCCTCGTGCAGGTGCAAAAGCTCGCTCATGAAGACCGCGACATCTATGAGGAACGCGAGCGGCAGAAGGACGAGCTTTTTAAGTCCCGGTTCTTCTCGACAGATCACATATCCAGGAAAAAGGATGAGGTCCTGAACACGATGACGGATCTTCAAGTCGATCTGGCGACCACGGTAGCCGCTCTGAGGGCGTTTTTCCGATATTCGGTGTTAACCTGGAACAGCGGGAACTTCTACACCATCGTGTCATCCAACTCCCGCGCTTCCATGTTGGAACTGGTTTCGCTGATGGTGAAGCCGGCAATTCCACCGAACTATTGCTACGAACGTTTGCCAGCGGCGATCGTCGATACCGAGGCAGAGGCCTTGGCTCCTGATCTGACGTGGCGTAGCGCGAATACCATGATGCTCGCCCCGAAGCTCGGCGTCATGAAATGAGGATAATCGGAAAGGCCGGCGAGCATTGGAGCGCAGCCGACGTGCGCCGCACGTTGTCTGCCCTGATGCCGCATCTTACCTCCTGTTGGGAATGTCCCCTTCGACACTACGCGTCGGTTGCCCATCACGTCGAGAAATTCCATTCCGAGTGTTGCGCGCGTCGCCATGCAATGGAGCTGCTATGCCGTTGCGTCGAGCGAGCGGCGCGGAGGTCCGGTTACGGCCCTGAGGAGGCTCGAAGCGCCAGCCATCAGTTGATGGGGTCACCGGTACTGCAAACCGGTCCGCATTGCCTGCTGCTGATCGACCCGGATGCGTTCTACACGCATCTGTTCAGCCTGCTAGGCCTGCAGGCCCATGGCCGCGAATGGTACATCACCTATCATGCCTCGACGGTCAGTTTCTCGGAAAAGGCAAAGAAGGGTCCCGGCTGGCTCTGGCTTCAAGACGAGCCCCTCAACGTCTTCGGCTTACCCCGGAGCCGGATGGATTCATTCAGCATCTGCGGGTTGAATGGTCCCTATCGCTTCGCGCTCTCGAATGCCAAAGGCGATCCGGCGCCCAATGCCACTGCCGCCGGTCTCCTCGGCGAACTGCCGTCCGAGGAATTTGCTTCTGCGGCCGACGCAATCAGGGCGGCCAATCAAACCCTCTGGCGCGGCAAACTCCCCTCCCCCATCAAGCTGCTTCAGCTCGATGATTTCGACATCGCGGACCTGGTCGCCGACCACCTTGAAGACGCTGGATCCTGGATGTCGGCTGATTTCATCGGAGACGGAAAGGTCGCCGAGAGCATCCTGGATGCCATGGATCGCCTGAACATTGGACCGTGGCAGGGTTGGGTCCGCAGGACGACCGATCTCTTCTGGCGCATGGAAAAAGGGAGGATTGTTCCGCTCCGCCTCCAGGACAACGCCCTCAGGGCCAAGTGTCCGTCGGACTTCGAAGTGAAGTTCCGGCCGGACAGCATCGCTGCGGCGCTTCGGCAGCGAGCGATCGCGCCGAGCCTCTATACTGTGTTCCTGGTGAGTTCCATTTTGCCCGGCGTGAGAGCGCTTGGGGGATGTCGCCAGACGATCTACTACCCGCTTATGCGCTATCTCACCGTCATCGGGCTTGAGCAATCGGGTGATTTCGATTTCCTGACCGAAATGCGTGAAGACGACCAACCTGGGCTTTGGGGCCATCGTGTCTTGAAGCCTCTCAACGGCAATCCCTTCCGGGAGATCAAGCTCTTCAGAGGAGCCGAGACGCCTCTTGAAACATACGCGGCGATGCCTTTGGTGCAATCGAGCGGTGACCTCGCAAGTTTCATCAGCGATCCGATTTGGGCGGACCTTTCAGGGCACATCGTCAGCGGAGCTATCACCTTGGGGTCCGAGGAGTGGCAGTGGTCGGGCTCGTGATCGAGGATGCTGAGCGGCTTCGATGCTGGGATTTCGTCCGACCTGACCTGGAACTTTTGTTGGAGGCGATGTGTCGATTGAAGAAGAGGCGGTAATCAGACGCCTGTCAGTCCGGGACGTAGACGTGTTTCGCCGCATACGCCTGGAGGCGCTTTCACATGAACCGCTTTCGTTTGCGAGTGTATATGGCGATTGGGTCCATCTCTCCGACCGCGAATGGCGCCGACATCTCGACCAGCCAGTTTTCGCCGCATTCTTGAATGGTGAGCCCGTCGGCATGATGGGGCTAAGATTTGAGCGTGCAAGGAAAATGGCGCATCGTGCAAGGCTTGTCAGCGTGTATGTGCGGAAAGGCGAACGAGGGACCGGGGTTGCGGCAACCCTTTTGCATGAGGTTACGGAGCATGCACGAGACCGGGGAGCACTGCAGCTGGAGCTTGCCGTAAATGCCGAGAATTCGGCAGCGATACGCTTCTATCAGCGTCACGGATTCCTAGAGGTTGGCCGCATTCCGAACGGCTTACTGGGTCACGATGCGGAGAATGACGAGTTAATCATGGTCCTGCGCTTGAAGAGATAACCATTTCCGTTCGTTTCACTTCACTCGCCTCATTAGGCCAATTGACGGACATTTGTTTTAGTATGAGTTCAGCTGAGCTTTGCGTCTAACATGGCTCACCTGTTCGTATGGGTTTCACGGAAGAGTCGCGGCGTCACCCCGAAGCGTCTTTGGAAGACCTGCGTGAAGCGTGCGGTCGGCGCAAGCCCCACCCGCCTTGCGATTTCCTTCAACGGAAGTTCTTGGGAGAGCAAGATACGCGCCGCGTCCAGCCGGACGGTCTCGATATACTGTGCCGGCGTCTCGCCGATCGCGGCGACAAACCGTCTGTAAAACGTCCGCTCCGAGAGGCCAACCCTGGCCGCAAGGCTCGGCACATCCAGCGCGGTATCGAGATTGGCTTGTGCCCACACCAGGAGATCTGCGAGAGGAGCATCGGCTTTCGCCTGGGCAAGCAGCAGCGGGCTGAACTGAGACTGATAGCCGGGACGGCGTGCGTAGAGGACTAGGCGCTTGGCGACCCGACTGGCAAGCGCGCTGCCGAGATCCTCGCTGACCATGGCGAGGGCCATGTCAATACCGGTGGTCACTCCCGCCGATGTCCAGACGTTGCCGTCGACGACATAGAGTGCATCGGCGTCGACCGCAAGGGAGGGGTAGAGTCGCGCGAGCGCTTCGCAGGCGCTCCAGTGTGTGGCAACACGTTTACCGTCCACCAGTCCCGCCGCTGCGAGCACAAAGGAGCCGGCGCAAACCGACCCGAGTCGTCTGACGGACGAGGCGATCCGCGACAACCACCGCCCTAGTTCCGGCGTCCGGGTTGCTGCCGTGACCGCGCCGGCGTCGGCCCCGGCCACCAGGATTGTGTCAACCTCTCGTGGCACCTTCGCCAATGCTTTGGTTTCGACGATGACCCCGCTGCTACTCGGCACCGCACCGCCGGTCGGCGAGGCCAAATGCACGGCATAGCGTCCAGGCTCTCCATCCTCTGCGAGTGCGTGGTTGGCGGATGCGAAAACGGAAGCCGGGCCGGTCGCATCCAGCAATTCGAAGTCTTGATAGACGACAATGACGATATGACAAGGCACTGGCAGGAATTACCATCTTTTTGTCATTCCTGCCAACTCTGTGTGCCTGCTAGTGTTCACACTGGTGGTCGGCCAAGGACCACCACCGCAGGGAGGAGTAATCATGACTGAAGCATCGCAACCATCAAAGTCAGCGCCCGAATCCCCCACGTCGGGCTGGCAGTCGATACAATGGTGGCCCACGGCTATCGGCCTGGCATTCGCGGCTTTCGTTTCGGTCGATCTGCTCAATGGTTCGGAGCACGGCACGGACTTGGCTGCGATCGTCGTCGCCTCGGGCCTCGTGTACCTGGCAGCGGCTGCCTTGGAGATTCCGTGGGTTTCCTGGCCGGTATTCCTGCTATCGGTTGTAGTGATCACCGTCGCAAGGTTCGGCCTCATACCTTTCGATGCGACATGGGCGATGCTTATCCTCGCCGCCCTCTTTGCGGTCTATGGCGTGATCCGCGCTCTGAGACGTCCTAACCGCGAACTGCCGCTGCAAGCCATCGCAATGAGTGCCTTCGGCGGTTTAGCCACCGTGGCCCTCTTTATCAGCCCCTTTGTGGGAGCGCTGCTGGTAGCGGCGGGACTGGTCGCGCATGCCGGCTGGGACGTCTATCACCACGTCAAAAACAAAGTCGTCGTACGGTCGATGGCGGAGTTCTGCTTCGTGCTGGACACTGCTCTCGCGATCGTCATAGTCTTAGCAACACTGAGAGGCTGAGACGGGCACCCTGCCGTAGGTTACGGCGTTGAGGTTGATCTCGATGCGCTCGCGCGGCGACGCCCTTCGACAAACCCGCGCAGTGTCCGCTGTGACGCAACCTTGTCATGCCTTGACCCAACACTACAACGCCAACTCGCGGCGCAATGCTTCGAGACGTTCCATGGCAATCACGCCGTCTGCGATGGTCGGGGCCGAAGTTTTATGTCCCGCTAACGCCGGGATAACGTCGGCGAGCAGCGAATGGTAACCCTTTGGGTCCTCGTTGGCGGCCGCAGTGAAGTTGGGTTTCCAGATTAACGTGTCGACGGCATCGTCAAGCGTGGCAGCGGGATCGTCGACCTTAAAGGGCGGGTTGCGGTTCCAGCGTACGTCGATGACGTTGTCGACCTCGATGCGCTGGTGATCGCCCATAATTTCGATGCGTTCGACGGGCGCGCCGCGCGATTGCGCGGTGCCCATGGCGATCGTGCCGATGGCGCCGCATTCGAAATCGAAGTTCACATGGAAGAGCACCTTGCCCCTGCCCTTCTCGACCTTGCGCGCCGTCAGCTTGGTGACCGGCGAGACGAGGAAGGAGACGAGGTCCATGTAATGCACACAGTGATGCAGGAAGAAGCCGGTATAGTCGACATTGCCTGCGAAATAGCCGGGCGCGGTCATGTAGTAACCGGTAAGGCCGTAGATTTCCCCGAAATGACCAGACCGCAGGATGTTGGCCGCGATCTTGTTGCCTGCTGAATAGCGCTTCATGAAGCCGAGAAGCAGCGGCTTGCCCGACTTTTCCGAGGCCGCGAGCAGTTCGCGTGCCCCGGCGGCGCTACCGGACGGTGGCTTTTCCATGAAGACGGGAAGGCCCCGCTCCAGCGCCATCTTGCCGAACAGGAGATGCTGGTCCGGCCCGACCGCCATGCCGACGGCGTCGATGTCGGAGCGGCGTATGAGCTCCTCCGCATCACTCGTCAGGTTTGAGACGCCGAACTGCCGCCCGGCGGAGGTCAGACGATTGCGGTCGATATCGCAGAGCGCGCCGATCTGCACATCATGGCGAACGAGCTGCGGAAGCAGCATCTGAGTGGCGTGGACGCCGCAGCCAATCCAACCGATCTTGAGTGTCATCGACGATATTCCGTAAGCAGGATGTGGGACTTGATGAATGCGGCACTCGCGGCGAGACGTTCGCTCTCGTCCTCGTGCGGAGCACGCCACTGCGCAAAGGGAACGCCGAAGCGGTCGTCGTTGCGACGGAAGGGTTCGAGCGAGATAGGGCCGCCGTAACCGATATCATGGAGCGCGCGGAATACCTCGACCCAATCCGTCGCCCCTGTACCGGGAAAGCCGCGGTGGTTCTCGTTGGCCTGAAAATGCACGACGCGCTTTCCGCCGAGTCGGATCGCTTCGGCAATGGAGGCTTCCTCCATGTGCATGTGGAACGTGTCGAGCATGAGCTGGATGGCTGGATGATCGACAGCGTCGAGCAGTTCAATCGCCTGCTGTGTGGTGCAGAGCACGTCGCTTTCGAAGCGGTTGAGCGGCTCGACCGCCAGTGCGACGTTCAGTCTGGCAGCATGATCGCCCGCTTCCTTCAAACCCGCGACGCAGCGAGCCTTGCGGGAAAAGCGCTCCTCCTCGCTCACCGGCTGCGGCGGCCGACCGGCAAAGACGAGCGGGTTGCCCGTGAGCGGCCCGCCGACGATCGTGGCGCCGAGAGCTGCGGCGCAATCGGCCGCATATTTGAGGTAGTCGACGCCGGCGCGATGCGCGCCCGGATCATCCGACGAAAGATTGCGCTGCAGGTTGACGCGGGCGGCGAGAACGACCTGGAGCTCGGCAGCCTCGAGCGCATGGCGCGCCTCCTTCAGGTCGAGCTCGCCCGGTTCAGGCACAAGAAGCTCGACGAAATCGTAGCCGAGCCTTTTCATCTCGGAAAACAGCGGGAAATGCTCCGACGTAAACGGCCGCGCATATTGCATGGAGATCAACCCGACGGGGTTCATTGTCTGTCCTCTTTCACTCGGTTCAGCCCTTCACCGCGCCTTGGGTCAGCCCGCCGATCAGGCGGCGCTGCACGAGAAGGAAAAGGATGGTGGCCGGCATCGCGCCCACGACGGCGCCCGCCGCAAGCAGGCCCCATTCGATCTGGTATTCTCCGATCAGCGTCTGGATCGCCACCGTGACCGGACGGACGTTCCTGCCGCCGAGCGTCAGCGCGTAGAGATATTCATTCCAGGCCGTGATGAAGATGTAGATGCCGGTGGAGATAATGCCTGGTATCGTGAGTGGCAGCACGACCCGGAGCAACGCCGTCAGCCGCGAGCAGCCGTCGATCATCGCCGCCTCGTCAAGGCTTTTCGGGATCGCGCCGACATAGCTCGTTAGCATCCAGACCGCGAAGGGAATGGCGACCGTTGCATTGGCGAGGATCAGGCCGAAATGGGTGTCGAGAATGCCAGCCTTCCGCATCAGCACGAAGAGCGGCAGGATCAGGAGCACGATCGGGAACATGTTGATGAGCAGGAACTGCAACATCAGAAGCTTGCGGCCCGCAAAGCGGAAGCGCGAGAAGGCGTAGGCCGCCGTCACCGCGACGGCAAGGCCGAGCACCACTGTGCCGCAGGCTATGATCAGGCTGTCGAGCATGTTGTCGAGGAAGGAGGTCTGCTGGAGCAGGCGCACATAGTTGTCGAGGCTCCAGCCGGCGGGCGAGACGGAAACGCCGGTGGCGTTCAGCGCCTCCGTCGGCGTCAGCGAAGTCAGCACCATCCAGACGAAGGGCCCCATGGCGAAGAGCACGATCAAGAGTACCGGCAGGTCGGTGGTGAGGATACGGCGGAACGTGGAGGGTCTGTTCATCGCTCAACCTCCCGCATGGTACGGGCAAGATAGACGGCGACGATCGCGCCGAGCAGGATCGTGAAAGTCACGGCGATCGTCGTGCCGTAGCCGAAATCGAGGTTCTGGCGGGCGCGGACGAAGGCGTAGAGCGGCAGGGTATGAGTGGCATAGCCCGGGCCGCCGCCGGTCATGACGAAGATGACGTCCATAGAATTGGCGACCCAGATGACGCGAAGCAGTCCGGCCGTCGCCAGCACCGGGGCGATACCAGGCAGCGTGATATGCACGAACTGGCGCCATGGAGAGGCGCCGTCGATGGACGCGGCCTCATAGTGGCTCCGTGGAATTCCCTGGAGGCCGGCAAGGATCATGACGGCGAAGAAGGGAAAGCCCTGCCAGGTGAGCGTCGCTATGATCGCATAAAGCGCCAGATTCGGATCGGCAAGCCACGGCACGGCGGACTGCACGACGGAGAGATAGATGAGGATATCGTTTAAGACACCCGTATTGGGATCGTAGATCCAGCGCCACATCAACGCGATCACCACGCTCGGCAGGGCCCACGGAATGATGATGAGGGCGCGCGCAAGTCCCCGCCAGGGAAATTCCCGGTTGAGCAGCAGCGCAGTCAACAGGCCGAGCCCCATCTGAAGCGGCACTGTCAGGCCGATCCAGATGGCGGTATTGCCGAGTGCAGTCCAGAAGACGGGATCGGCGAAGAGCTTCACATAATTCCCGAACCCGACGAAACGGCTGGCGTTCGGCTTCCAAAGGACAAGATCGTAGAGACTGGTGAAGACCGCCTGGGCCATGGGAAAGAAGACGATGAACAGCGTGACGACCACGGCCGGCGCCAGCAGCATGTATGGCATCAGCCGCACGCTCCAGGGCGTCGGAATGGCAGGCGTCGTCGGAGATGGAGCGGTTGTCGCGGTCATGCGGTCGTTCCCGGCAGTTGGCATTCGGAAGCCATCCGCCCTGAGGTTCGGGCGGGCGGATGGCAAGGGTGGAGCGTGCGCAGACTGCTCGCTCCGGGGGGCTACTGCTGCGCGAATAGCGCCTCGAGCTGCTGCATCATCTGCTCGGAGGTGATCTGGCCGGTCAGCGCTTGCTGCATCGCCGTCTGCCAGGTCGTATTGACGAACTCCGACGTCGCCGTGTTCTGCGGCAGCACATGGGCGAACGGCAGTGACTGAACTGTCGCGTCCACGAAACGACGCTCATGCAGCGTCCAATTTTCTGCGCCGCTCTTCGTCACGGTCATCTGGCCGGTGGCCTTGTTGAAGGCCACGTTGTTGTCACCCTCGGCCAAGAAGGATATCCACTTCCACGCCGCATCCTTCACCTCCGACGAAGTGAAGATAGCCAAGGACTCATCGCCGTAGGACGTCCAGCGTCCACCGCCGCATTCCGGCACCGGCACGGCGGAGACCTTGTCGCCGAGCGCCTTGACCATGTCGTTGGAAGAGCCGATGTGATGGATCGTCATCGCCGTCGTGCCATTCTTGAAGGCACCGGTGATTTCCTGGAAGCCATCGTTCGGTGCCGATGGCGGAATGACCTTGTCCTTCTGGAAGAGATCGATCAGCCACTGGTTGGCGGCAATCGCCTCCGGCGTCGTTAGACCACCGGACTCGAGCTTGGCGCCCTGCGAGAGCACGAAGGCGCCCCACTGGTCCCATCCACCCTTTCCGCCGCGCAGGCCGAAGCCGTAGGTCTCAGGCGCCTTGGTGAGCTTTATTGCCGCGTCGCGGAACTCCTCGCAGGTCGCAGGCGGCTTTAGGCCCGCCTGCTCGAAGAGGTCGGCGCGATAATAGAGATAAAGCACGACGTACTGGATCGGTAGATAATACTGCTGGCCGTCCGGACCCTTGTTGAGTTCCAGCAGGTTGTCGAGCAGGTCCGCCTTGCCGGGCCAGGCATCGATGCGCTCGCCGATCGGCTCCAGCGCTCCCATTTCGATGAGACGCGGCTGCGCAAACAGCTTCACCATGGCAGCATCCGGGGCATTGCCCCCGACAAGCGCGGTGTAGAGATTATCGTAATAGCTGTTCCAAGGAACGTTTTCCGCCTCGATCTCGATGCCCGGATTGGCGGCCTCGAACTTGGCGACCAGATCATCCATCGGATTTTCGGGATTGTCGAAGTGATACCAGAAGCGGACAGTTTCCGCCGATGCAGTGCCTGCGAGAAGCGACGTCGCGAACGCAGCGCCGATTGCCAGTTTCTTCCAGTTTTTCATTGTCTCCTCCTCTGAAAACGCACGTCAGTTACCGGCAGCCATTCGTTTTGCCGCCGCCCCCGCGGCCACCAGCGCCTCCCGCGCGGCAGCCAGATCGAGGGTATTCTGTAGAAAGCCGTGCGTAACACCCGGCACGACCGTCAGAGTATCGCTGCGCCCGAGGCTCTTGAGGCGGGCGTGCAGCAGGATGCTGTCGGAAAGCAGCGGATCGACACCTGCGGCCATCAGGTGAAGTGGCGGCAGGGCCTTCAGTGTTTCGTCCGAAGCGACGAGCGGACAGGCCAAGGGGTCGGCTGACATATCTCGGTGGCCGACATACCAGTGCCAATAGCGTTGCATCTTTGCGGTCGTCAGACCCGGTCCATTCTCGAAATCGCAGTAGGATTGCGTACGAAAATTGCCAGCATAGGTTCCATAGAAAAGCAGTGCGCCGGCCGCAGCGGTCTTCACTGTGGCTTGCGCGTGAAGCATGGCGGCCAGCGCCAGGTTGGCACCCGCCGAGTCGCCTGCAAGGATGAGAGGGCCGTCACCGACGCCGAACGCGCCGGTGACGGCAAAGGCGGAGCGGAACGCTGCGACAACGTCCATCAGGCCCGCGGGATAAGGATATTCGGGCGACAGCCGATAGTCCGGCAGCAGCACTGGCAGGCTGCACTCCAGCGCAAGGACCCGCGCACAGCGCTCATGGGTCTCGGGGCTGCAAAACGCGAAACCGCCGCCATGCACGAAGAAGACCGCGCCCGGCCGATGATCTGGCGGCACGAGAACCTTCAGCCGCACGCGCGCAGAACCAAGGATTTCATCCGCGTCGACCCAGGCCTCGCCCACAGCAGCCATCTCGGGGAGATCGAGGTTCCAGCGGCGATTGCTCTGCGCAGTCAGCGCCCTCCCCTGCGCAGGAGACAGCGTCGTCGGATCCGGTTGCGGGCCGGTTTCTCGCTCGACACGGTCAAGGAGCGCCGCCATTTCGGGAGAAAGCCGGGACATGTGGGGAGACGCGTTCATTGGCTCGCATCCGGGAAAACGTCGGGACCGAGGTCCACGATGGTCGCGATGTGGTGCCGAAGTGCTTCACTCGCCCTTTCCACGGCCCCACTTTCTACCGCTTCAATGATCGGGCCGTGACGCTGCGCTGTTGCGACAAGATCGCGGGGACTGGTGCTGCGTGAAATCTTGAAGCGGTGATTGTGCACCAGACAGCGGTGCAAGATCGGGTCCAGAGCGGGAAGTTGAGCATCTTGAAAGATGCGACGATGGAAATCGCGGTCGAGAGAGGCGAGCTCAAGCTCGTCGCCAGTGGTCGCCGCCTGCAGCATCTCAGCGAACAAAGCCTTTAGATCGGCAACAAGCGTACGGCTCGGCATCTGCAGCGCACGCAGAATGCCGCTGCACTCGATCTGTTGGCGCACGCGGAACATCTCCACCGCTTCGGCTTCAGTGCATTCAGAAACCTGCGTGCCCCGATGCCCCTGCCGACGCACAAGCCCCTCCTCCTGCAATTGCAGCAGCGCCTCGCGCACGGTTCCCTGGCTGCATGAGAAATGAGCGGCAAGATCAAGTTCCGTCAGTGACGCGCCGGCAGGAAGCACTCCGAGCATGATGTCCCGCTTGAGCGCATTGAAGGCGGCCGCCGACTTCGCCGGTTTTGCGTCTCGCGAATGTGAATGGGCCGAAAAGTACTTCATGTGCGTCCGCGGAGTTGCCAACCATCTTTCCTGCGATTATTGATATTGATATCGATAATGGAGGTCAAGGCTTAAAGCTGACCTTTTGGAGGACCAAACCGTGACGGCAATCAGCTTGGCGCAGATTCGGAAATCCTATGGCTCGCTACAGGTCATCCATGACATTGATATCGACATAGAAAGTGGTGAGTTCCTCGTTCTGGTAGGTCCTTCCGGCTGCGGCAAATCTACTCTACTGCGCATGATTGCGGGGCTTGAGGAGATTTCCGGAGGCAGACTCGATATTGGAGGAAAGCTGGTGAACGCGCTTCCGCCATCCCAGCGAGACATCGCGATGGTGTTCCAGGATTATGCCCTCTACCCGCATATGAGCGTGCGCGAGAACATGGCATTCGGACTCAAGATGCGCGGGGCTGACGAAGCGATGATCAGGCAGCGCGTGGCGCAGGCGGCCGAGATCCTTCAGATCCAACCATTTCTCGACCGTCGGCCTGCCCAGCTATCGGGAGGTCAGCGCCAGCGCGTTGCCATGGGCCGCGCCATCGTGAGGGAGCCTTCCGCTTTCCTTTTTGATGAACCGCTGTCGAACCTTGATGCAGCGCTGCGGGTAGAAATGCGGCTGGAGATCGCGAAACTCCATAACCGCATGAAGGCGACGACAGTCTACGTCACGCACGACCAGGTCGAGGCGATGACGCTTGCGGACCGCATTGTGGTGCTGAATGCCGGGCGCGTCGAGCAGGTGGGCCCGCCGCTGGAGCTGTACCGCCGTCCAGCCAGCCTCTTTGTCGCCCGCTTCATTGGCAGCCCGACGATGAACACTATCTCCGCGGAAGTCGTCACCCATGGCGATGAGATCGCAGTTCGGCTGAAGAGCCGCACAATCAAGCTTGGGAACAAGACCGCACATGAACTGCGAGCCGCGACCGCAACCGTTGGAATCCGCCCCGAGGATCTTGTCGTCTGCGCTCCAGAAGAAGCATGGTTCGGCGGAAAACTTGCTGTGGCTGAGCGATTGGGCAGCCAGACTTATGGCTATCTGGAAACCGGCGACGCGCGTATGCTGACGGTAGAGTTTCCCCGCGAGAGTACCATCAGCGTCGGCGATCTAATCCACGTGCGCCCAAACCCAGACGCTCTTCATGTGTTCGATGGCTCTTCCGGTCGGCGGTTGAATTGACGAGCGCCGTAAAGGCGAGCCAGGATCCTATTGGGAGCTAAGAGAGCTCCCGGGTTCTGCGCGACCATTGTCCGACTGCGTGGCCTTCGCTCTGGCACCACTTTCGAAGGCACTGCACCTTACCTGGAGTGTCGTGCGTAGGCTCTGTCAAGCTTAAAGGCCGGAGGACGCCTTGCCGTATCGAGGCCTCATCGTCACAATCAAGAAAACGGGCCGACTGTTTCCAGGCTTGAACCCTGGCTCATCGAACGCCTGAGATGACGGCGCATAACGGCCTCTTAGCCCCCTCTCGACAGACTTCCGCTCACCACCCTCTCGCGACTGAGGGAACCGGAAAGATCGACCCGTTGCAGCCATCCGAATTTGCTCGCGCTACGGCGCAAATCGGCCCGAAGCACACTCTCACAGGCGAAGCGCGCATGGCTGCTGTGCGCCCCCATCCCGGCCTTTAAGTACGTCTTTTCCGGCTCCTTAAAAGCAGACATGTCCGGCGACCACGCTGCAGGTCGTGGGCGCCGGACACGGAGCGATCGTCATGCTTCAACAATGTGATTTGTGGTATGCACCACGTATCACTGCGCTAACGCGATTCAGGAAGGCATTCTCCTTCCATCAGAAGTCGGTCGACACCGAAACGCTCCGCCATTCCGCGAGGATGCGGGCATCCGCGGCGTGTTTCGCCTCGATGGCGGCGACGGTGTCGCTGCCCAGCGGTAGCCGCACCGGCGGGTTGGCCGTATCGACGAAAGCGACCAACACATCGGCGAGTTTGGAGGGGTCGCCCGGCTGACTATGGTTGAGCTCGAGCGCAGCCCGCCGAACCCTGCCAGCGGTGCCGTCATAGTCCGCTATCCGGGCGGGACTGGTTGACAGCGAGGAGGCGTCGAGGAAATCGGTTCGGAAATAACCCGGCTCGATCACCGTCACATGAATGCCGAGCGGAGCAAGCTCTGCGTGCAACGCTTCGGACAGTCCCTCGACTGCGAACTTAGTCGAGCTATACACGCCAAATCCTGCCGCGCCGCGATAGCCGCCGATCGAAGAGATGTTGAGGATGCGGCCTGACCGCGCTTCGCGCATATGGGGCAGGACCGCGCGGGTCACGTTCAGCAATCCGAACACATTGGTGCGATACACCGCTTCGATCTCTGCCGCTGCGGTGACGCCAGCAGCGCGTCGAAGGTGGCGCGCAGCTCATCGCGCTTGGTGAAGTTCCTGTTGTCGTCCAGCCAGCGGAACGCCGTGTCTGCCATCGTCTCGTTGTAGCCGGTCAGATAGGCGCCGGGATTGATGGTCTGGACCTTGATGCCGAAGGGAGCGACCTCCTGGGCAATGGCTTCGGCGATAGACTCCAGCGCGTGCTTGGTCGACACATAGGTGCCCCAGCCGGCCGGCGTGAACAGACCACCCATCGATGAGGTGAAGACGATCTTCGCGCGCTTCTTCTGCTTCATCCATTTGGCGATGAAGCCCTGCGTGAGTTCGAGCGGCTTGAAGACGTTGGTTTCGTAGTTGCGGCGGACGAGGTCGATCGGGATCTCGCTGATCGGGCCGCTCTCGCCGATGCCGGCATTGTTCCAGAGGACATCGATGTCGAAGCGTTGGGCGAAGGCCACGTCGTAGGGATCGAGCAGATCGAGTTTCTCCACCCGGATGTTGTCGAGGCCGAGTTCGGCCACCTTGTTCCGTAGCGCCGCAACCTGGGGAGCGATCTGCGCGGTGGCAATGATGTTGTGACCGGCCTTGGCCATGCCGATGGCGGCGGCTTCAGCGAAACCAGAGCCAGCGCCGGTGATGAGAATGGTTTTGATCATGGGAATGGTCCTTTGTGAATTGTGAGGAAGAGGCATAAGGCGGGTGTCAGCCAAGGAGCACGGTTACCGCGGCCTCGGCGATTTCGAGGTCTTGCGGTACTGCACTGCCGGACACGCCAATCGCGCCGATCATCGCGCCATTGGCACCGTGGATCGGCAGACCGCCCGCAAAGGGGGCCAGGCCGCCGTTGCTGGCTTCCAGGTTGTGCGCTGGCGCTCCCGGCTTGCAAAATTTCCACACGGCTTCGCTGCTGACGGCGAACAGCGCCGCAGTGGGGTTTGCGCATGGCGAGATCAATCGATCCGAGGACCGCGGCGTCCATGCGGACGAACGCATTGAGTGCGCCCCGGCGTCCAGCACGGCGATGTTGGCTGCCACGCCGATCCGCTCGGCGCAGGCTCCGGCAGAGGCAATCGCGTGACGCGCCTGATCGGCCGTTATCGTTTCTGTGATGATGGTCATATCTGTTTCCCTTGTTCGCCAATCGCGATCGGCTGACGGGAGCAATTTGAGCCTTTTCAATTGAACTGATTAGATTGATAATTCTCAGATCAACCATGAATGAGGTTCAGTAATGCGAACGACCGATCTCGCGGAACTCGCGGCCTTCGATGCGGTGGCGAGGCATCGCAGCTTCCGAAAGGCAAGCGAAGAGCGAGGCGTGACGGCCTCCGCGATCAGCCATGCCGTGGCCAATCTCGAGGCTCGCATAGGCATTCGCCTGCTCAACCGCACCACCCGAAGCGTGTCATTGACCGACGCCGGTGCCATGCTGCTGGCGGACCTGTCCCCCGCGTTCAATAGCATTGGCTCGGCACTCGACGCCCTCAACCAGTACCGCGAAACGCCCTTCGGCAAGGTTCGCATCAATGCCCCGAATTCGATCGCTCCCTTCGTGCTCGGACCAATCATAGGCACGCTGGTCGAACGGAATCCGAAACTGGTGTTGGAGGTCATCGCAACCGATCGCCTCGTCGACATCGTGCAGGAAGGGTTCGACGCTGGCATCCGTCTCGGCGAGAGCCTGCACGAGGGCATGACTGCTGTGAGGATCAATCGACGGCTGCGCTTCACTGTGGTCGGGTCTCCCGCCTATTTCGCGCGCCGGCCGATGCCGACCACGCCGGACGACCTAAAGCAGCATGTCTGCATTCGGAACATGTTCGCGACGGGCGCGCACTATCCATGGTGGTTCAACCGCGATGGAAGCGACGTCGAGTTCGAGCCGACCGGGCCTATCGCTCTGCATGATCACGAATTGATGATCGAAGCGGCGCTCGCCGGGGTCGCACTCGCCTATGTCTGGGAGGATCGGGCGCGGCCCTATATTGCAAGCGGACGGCTGGTCAATTGCCTGGAGGCATGGATCGCCCCGGAGAACTGGCTCTACATCTATTATCCGACGCGCAAGCACATCTCAGCGGGGCTCCGGGCCGTCATCGACGCGCTGCGCGGCAGCGCGGGGATTTGACGTTCGGTGGCGGCCATTGAGTGCGTGATCGCCACCGGCAGCTTCGCGCCTTCATGTCGGTCATAGCGGAAGTCATCGCGCCTGGCGGAAAGCAGACATGGTTCTGAAAGCGGCGTCACGCCGCCTGTGCGCCATGAGCGGCTACGTCTTTCGGGTTGTCATCCATGGGGCTTTACGTAAGCTCCATTTTCCTGGATATCCTTCAGAACGACAGCGAAGCCATATGGACATTCAACCAGCAGCCCCCGAAGACGAGGAGGCGATAGTTCACCTTTGGCATCAGGGATGGCATGACGCTCATGCCGAACTGGTTCCTCCAGAGGCTCTAGTTTACCGGACCAAGAGTCACTTCCGCATCTGGTTGAGGGAAGCGCCAGATACTTTCTACGTTGCTCGATCAGGCGACAACCTGATTGGTTTCGTTTCCTTGATGGGGATCGAAGTCGTCAAACTCTACGTTGGCGTAGGCGCTCGAGGCACCGGCGTGGCGTCTGCCTTGTTGGGTTTCGCAGAACACGCTTTGCGGCAAGACGGGGTATCTCAGGCGGAGCTTTTTTGCACAGCGGGCAACATCCGAGCCGAACGTTTTTACATCCGACAGGGTTGGTGCCTCATCGACACATTCGACGATGCTCTCTGGGCACCGCCTGGCATCAGTCAGAAGTTCGTCGTCTCCACTCACCGCTATCGGAAAAGTTTGGCGAACTAGCAATGACGGCCAAGGACCGACAGCGGCCATGTCGCTGAGTGCCGATAGAAGACATGCACTGGCCGGATCGGCTAACATCGGTTGTTCGCCATATCGACGGATCCGCACATGCCGAGCTTAGTCGAACTCGTCCCTTACGATACGAATTGGTTGAAAGATTTTTCAGCGGCTGAAGCTTTGCTAAGAACAACGCTTCGCAAATGCGTCTTGGCTGTCGACCACATAGGCAGCACGGCTGTACCGGGCTTGGCCGCAAAGCCGATGCTCGACATTGATGTAACCCTATCCGGGTTGGCCGACATTCCCGACGCAAGCGCGAACCTCATCAAGGCTGGATTCGAACCGCGTGGCAATCGCTACGATGTCAATGTTTGCGCTTTCCTTTTGAAACGCCTGCGCCTCAGATCAGGGTCTACCTCTGCCCGCCCTCAAACCAGACCCACGAACAGCGGATGCTTTTCCGAAATCATCTTCGTCAACATGACGACGTGGCTGCTGCATACCTGGCCCTGAAAAGCCAGCTTGCGGCGCAGTTTCCGTATGATGGGGATCGTTATACGTCGGGAAAGAGTGCCTTCATCTCCGAAATAGTCCGCGCGGCGCAAAGAGAGGCGCGGTGACCGGGGCCGACTACCGCCTTGGCTAGGAGCGCTCCAGAAGCGTTCTTCGCGAGTGATCAATGCTGATTGACGAATCAGCGCGGGGCGGCGCATCATTCGCGCGGCGTGGCCTGCGCCTAACCTCCTAGACCTCCCCCAGCATGGTCTTGAACAGAGGCAAAGGGACTGACGTCTCGGGTCGGTTGTCTTGGTCCGATCGTTTTGGCGGGTTGCTGGGGAACTACGTCCGGAACGTGAAAGGCCTCACAATGACCCAAAACGGAAATTTCAAACGTCGTGTACGCGCTCGCGCGGCAAAGACAGGCGAATCTTACACCGCAGCTCTTCACCACATCCGCCAGCCGTCGGCCAAGCTTGCCATCCACGCAATACGGCTTGCTGTGGCGCAAACCTCTCTATTTGAAGATCCTCGCGACAAGTCTGCGCTTCGAGCGAGTGGGACGGAGTTGCGCGCCCTGATGATTGCCGCTCATAGAGCAGGCGCTCGTGTGATCCATTTCCCTGAAGGCGCGACATGCTCGCCCAACAAGCGGCTTATGTCAGAGAGCGGCCCCAAGGAGATCGGCCCATCAGACTGGGGGCGATATGAGTGGGCCACTTTGCGTTCAGAATTGGCGGCCACCAGCGAGCTGGCGAGGAAATTGAAGCTATGGACGGTGCTTGGGTCCGTCCATCAGCTTACACCTCCTCATCGGCCGCATAATAGCCTCTACGTCATATCAGATTGCGGAAGACTGGTGACCCGCTACGACGAGCGTATGCTATCGAATACCAAAATTTCCTTCATGTATTCGCCTGGAAAAATGCCGATGACATTCGAAGTGGATGGAGTGCGGTTCGGCTGCGCACTCGGGATGGAATCACACTATCCAGAGTTATTCACGGAGTATGAGCGGCTTGAGGCAGATTGCGTTCTGTTCTCGACTACCGGCGAAAGCCCTTCCGCCGCACCAGCTTTCGCCGCGGAGGTGTTAGGCCACGCTGCCAGCAATACGTATTGGGTCAGCTACTCAGCTCACGCGCCGCAAAGCGTAGCTATTCCTGCTGGGATAGCATCGCCAGATGGCCGCTGGGCAGCCCAATGCGCGGCAGATGGCTCAACTTCGATCTCCGTCACCGATGTTACCATTGACCGGGAGCATCCGGCGCGGCCCTGGCGGCGAAGCGCTCGCGCCGACCTATACGCTCCTCATCAGGTGGACGGCGACGTGAGAAGCGACAGCCGCGACCAATTCTGATTAGAAATACGGTCAGGGGCAGCCCCTGGCCGCGACTTGATCCCTTCGGGCCGGCTGCCGACTTGGCCGGATCGCGCCTTCATGTCGCGTTCCGGCGCGGCTCCGGCGACCCTAAACCTGCCATAAGCGGGCCGCGTTGCTTGGTCATCGAAGGTCCAATGATCGCCTTCAGAGCCTCCGACACGTATCCTTGCAGATCCTCTACTTCCTTCGTGCCGCCCTTGATGTTCACCTTCTTGGTGCGCCTTTCTCGTCGAGGCCGAGGTGATACTCATCCCTCTTCTGCCTTTCGACGACCGTTCCGCCGCCCACCTTCGAGCGTCCGAGCGAACAAGCGTTGGTGAAGTCGACGGTCTGGTGGGTGATCTGGTCCGGTGCGCGCGCTGGTATTGACAGTTCGCACAAGGAGATAAATTATACGTTGTATAATTTTGGGGCGCGAGATGATTACCGGTCATATTTTCATTGCAACCAGCCTGGACGGGTTCATCGCTCGCGATAACGGCGACATTGAATGGTTGCTTGAGCATGACGCTTCAGGCGAAGACCACGGCTACAATGATTTCATCAAGGACATCGACGCCATAATCATGGGCCGAGGCACCTTCGAAGCGGTGCGCGACATGAAACCGTGGTTCTATAGTCGCCCGGTGCTCGTCCTTTCAGCCACCCTGGCGGACCAGACGGTTCCCGACGATCTTGCCGGTAAGGTGCGTTTCACGGAAAAGTCGCCACAGCAAGCCATGGCGATGCTCGAAACGGAAGGGTGTCGTCGTGTCTATGTCGATGGGGGGCGTGTCATTCAATCCTTCCTTTTGGACGGATTGGTCAGCGATCTGGTGGTCACGCGCGTTCCCATACTGCTCGGCAGCGGCCGTCCCTTATTCGGCCCGCTTACGCGCGACATTCGTCTCGCTCATGTGAGCACCCGCGCGTTTCCTTCCGGGCTGGTACAATCGACCTACACTATTGCGCAATGACAAGGCGAAGCCGAGGCAGGCCGCGCGCCGATAACGAAAGCGTCTCGCCGGCAAAGATCCTTTCCGAGGCGCTGACTCTGCTGGACATTGAGGGGGTTGAAAGTCTCACCATGCGCGCGGTCGCCCTGCGTGCGGGCGTCAATCCTATGACTATCTATCACCACTTCCAGGATCGGGACGGATTGATCCGAGCGTTGGCGGACACCGTCTATGCCGATGTTGCTCCACCTTCGGGAGGAACCGTCCGATCTCGGATAGAGGGCTTGTTGCGGGCATATCGGTCGGAGGTGGTGCGCCATCCGGGTTTGACCCTTGCCATTTTCAACCGGCCAGCCGTGTTCCCTCAACACGCTAGACGGATCACCGAAAACCTTGCAAACCTCTTGGGCAACCTTGGCCTTTCGCCTTCGCAGGCCTTGCTATGGGTCCATATTCTGGTGGACTATACGCACGGCGCGGCGCTTGCCGTGGCGATGAGCGGGACGAGCGGCAGCGCGCTGCAGGTAGACATCGATCCGGATTATGGAAACTACGAACGGGCCGTTTCTGAACTGCTGGACCGTCTTAACAAGTAGTGCTAGCGGCGGCTTACGAGGACGCTAAGTACCAGGCAGCAATGACCGTTATAAGGTCGTCAGCCGAAAAGCAGATTCTGCAAAATTCCACCCGTTAGCGGACTATCAGCAGACGTGCCCCTTTTCACCCTCAACTAATGGCAACTGCCCACGTCTGCCAAAGTTGACACGGTGGATGCCCATGCGCAAAAAGTCCTCGGTATTGGGAGGCAAATGCGGATGACGGATTCGCAACTAAATGCGGAGGTTCTCCTGAACCTCGGCTTCGTCGACGTAGGCAAATGGCAGCCGAAAGGCGACTCCATTGCTTACGATCTTGACGGCGCAGACACCTCAGCGCGCGAGGTTCTGCTGGACGCCTCAAACGGGCTCTACGCCTTCGTGCGTGGTGATTAAGTTGTCTATATCGGGAAGACCGCCCGCTCGACGTCGAGGACGCACTGCTCTTAGCAGAGCGAACCGAAATTTGACATTTGGGCGGTCACCAAATTGGATGACCGCTTCAGCTCCGCTTTAAGACTGGCAGTGGATAAAGCACCATTCGGTGTCGCAGAAATCGGTCACGCAAAACCGAATTTGGCACCTGACTTTTGCGACGGAAATTCCTGAGAGTGCCGGCGATTTTGACGCGAAACTTAGGATTTCTGCGACATGCCTTGAAGCGCGGATAGAAAACGGGGGTACGTCGGGGCGAGCCTTCGCAAGGTGGCGGCCGCCTCTGCATCACGCCCAACCACCAATGGGTATTGCAGCGAGCCAATCAAAACGGCTTGGTCAGAGGCTATTTGGGCCGCGTCAGCTCGACCGACACGGGCAAGGCATCTTGCCGCATCGGCAAGCCGCCTTGCGCCCACGCGCACGGCGAAGTGGATCAGGTGCCCACGTAGATCGTCGCTGCACCCGTTCTCGATCATGCTTGCCAGCAGCTCGGCGGCTTCATCATTGCCAACGGTGCCCTCTGGCAAGTGCTGCGCGTGTTCCATCGACAGCCACCGCATCGCAGCGGGCAGCGAAGCCCGGATTATGTCATCCTCCCCAACCTCACGCACACGGCGAAAATGGGTCCGCATGGTATAGGGCTCGCCGTAGTCAAGGGTTTCCGCCCGCCACGCGGTTAAAAAATCATCCAGCGGCAGGGATGCGAAGGGATAGCCTTGCGGGTCGTGCATCCGCACCTGTCTGTTATCAACGGCAAGCACGACAACATAGTGGTCCGCTCCTATGGGGCCACGCATGCCGGGTTGGTGCCGAAGATAGCCCATCTCCACCGGGCCAATCCAGACCGGGCCGTCGGAGAGCGCCGATTTGAGCCGGGCAAGCGCATCCTCCGCGCTGCCGCCCTTGGTGACGCCCGAAGTCCAGCCCATCGCGTCGAGGGCGTCGTTGAAACCGGCTTCGGGTGTCCATCCATAGGGATCGAAGAACGGCAGCGCGCCACCCACGAGCTGCATACCGAAGGGGCTGCTGGTCGCGACCTCGATGGCCGCTGTTGACGGCGCATCCCCTCCGAACATCATCGCGAACGAATTAGCGTAGCAGTATGGGCCAGAGCCGACATAGGGAACATGCTTCATGGATTTGCCTCCGATGTGAGCGCGAGAGGCAAGACAAGAGCGGCATTTTCCCAAAAATTGTCAACTGTGTCGCGAAGATGATCAAGATAACAGCGACGTGCAAGGTTCGCTTTAAGCGCCCTTGCCTCCCATCATAAACGGCAGAAATGGGGTCGCTTGCCGAACGGCAGCTATCGGCTGGGCATTTTCCAAGACCGGACAGTCCGCAGTCGTGAAGAGTTTCGGGTGCCGGCAGGCGTACGAAAGTCCCCGAGGAAGGAACCCGCGGGCCACAGGCGATGGCGATGGCTATGGGGATTTTGATCTACGGCTGATCTGTGCGGTAGCGCGACTGCAGCCAGACGGTGGAGCGATGGATGCGGACAGGTCGCTTCGTTGCGCGTCCGCGCGGGTTAGCCGGCCCGGCACCTGGCCCGTCACAACCCTGTCAGCGGCGATAATCAGCATGAACGCGCGTGGGTCGGTTGCCGGAGGCGGGGCGTCTGCGGCTGAAGTCTTGCTTCTTCCATGCTGGGTCATGAAGCCGTCTCCCGGTTTGTCGCCGTCGCATCCGGCGGTCCGCGCGGCTGCTTCCAGCGTTCGAACATCTCGATGACGATCATTCGTCCGCCGCAGCAGGGGCATGGCGGGCGGAAGTCATCCTGTTCACCTGGTGCGCCGTCATCGACCGGTGCGGCGACGTGCAGGAGTTCGCGCGCGAGCGCGAGGCTGGTCTTGCGGGCGGAGCTGGCGAGCAGGCCGTAGTGCCGGATACGATGGAAGCCACGCGGCAAGACATGGAGCAGGAAACGGCGGATCAACTCATCGACCCGGGCAACCTCGTCGCGGCTCAGCACCACAGGCAGGTTCCGAGGATGCGCCAGCCGGACGAGCCTGCGCGCCAGGTCCGGGCGATCGAGGGTCTGGGTGAAGAAGAAGCGTAGCGCCGACACGATGCTGTTCATCGTCGGAACGGGAACGCCATCCTGCTGCTGCTCGATCTGGAACCGGCGCAGGTCGTCGGCGGTCGCCGTGTCTGGCGAACGCCCGAGGAAGGTTGCCAGGCGACCGATGTCGCGGAGATAGTTGCGCTGCGTTTCGCGTGAGAAACGTCGCATGTTCATGTCGTCGATCAACCGCTGGCGCAGCGGGCTGATAGGTGTGTCGAGTTGGGGGTACTGCATGGTCAGGCTCCTTGTTGAAGAAGCTCGTCATGCTCCGCCCTTGCCGGACGACGTTCAATTCAGGCGCAATCTCCAGCCTGCGTCCTCTACCTCAGCCGCAGACGCCCTCCCGCGCAGCGGGTTCGTTCGTCGGCCCCGTTGCGGTCATTGCCCACGGGTCCCCAGCCACCTCGTGAGGATACTCCAGTATACGCCGGAACCCCGTAGGATTGGCGCGGTCAGATCACGCAAGTAGCTGCGAAGACATCGCTTTTTCTACTGGGGAAATGCGGCTACGGAACTGAGGGAATGGGTCCACCAACGGCTTGCCTGGGGGCCTCGGATTCTCACATGATTGCAATGACTTAGAGAATTCGTCTTTGTTTCCCTTGTCTTTACCCGTCGCGAGCGACCGTGGATGCTACCCTTGTGCCCTGGCTTTGGGCATCAGTCAACAGGACGGGCGAGCGGCAATTATTTCCGTTCTTGGACCTCCTGAAGGTGATTACGCCGCCATTATACCGGCGGCAGTTATGCTCTCGATATCCATCATCGATGCAAGTAGTGGCGCTTCTGAAAGAGGACATTGGGTTGTGGGCAGCGCGTTAACGTCCGCCTATTGCGGCCTTAAAACCAGAGCCAAGTGCGAGCGATACCGCTCGATCCAGATCCGAAAGAGGAGAAAGCTGTCCCCCGTTGAAATCCTGAATCTTTGCTGCCACCAGCGCCTGAAGCCGCCATAAGTTGCGATCGTAGACGCGCCTGTCTGCGAGGTAGGAAACGGCGCGGTACAGATATTCTGCGCAGGATCCCGCCGGTCCGCATGCCTGGGCAATGAGCCCAGCGGCTTCGTCAAGCGCAATCTTCTCGGTCAACAGCGAGGTCTTTGGACTTGCCCAGAAGGTGAGCGCACGCCGGGGCCCGGAAGGAGTCCGGGCAGACACCCAGCGGATCATCTCGCAGACCTCCGCATAGCGGATCTCTCGTGCGAGAAGGCGGCGAATGTCCTGTTGCCTTTGGCTTCGGGACATCTTCAAAGCGACACCAGAGCAGCTTCCTCCAGGTCTAAGTGCTAGCATGAGGCCGGGCGCATCAGTGGTCGCCCTAAGGCGTTCAATCCGAAGCGAGAACGCCCTGTGCCATCCATGGATGACGGCAGCTTCGCGTGCAGAAGGCTCAAAACCAGGATTCCACATCAGGGATCCGTAGGCGAATACCCATATATCCTCGTCCGCGACCTCCTCCTCAACCCGCTTCACGAGCTCCTCGAGTTGCTGAGATGAAATCGGCGTCCAATTGGGCTCCGGGCCTTCATCTTCGACAACCTTGAGCGTTCTGGCAACAAGATCAGGCGTCAATTGTAGAGCAATTGGGGCACGTGTCTTATTGGCAGGTCTTCTTTCCATCTTGGTCACCGTTCTGAGGAGATGGGCGCCGAAGCTCGGTCGTGTCCGGCGGTTAATGACTTGGACTTTGAGCAGTCAGTCAGCGGGACGGTCGATAACCGCGCGGAATGTGATCTCAACGATCTGTTCCGGAAACGCCAATGCAGTGACGCCGATCAGATTGCTGGCGCACTGGGGTATGTCCGTTCCGTACATCTCCTTGCGGATCTTTGATCCGGCTTCAAAAGCGCTCGGAACATCCAGGACGTAAAGCGTCTCTTCAACGACATCGTCGAGAGTGGCGCCAAATTCCGCAAGCAGCTTCTTGGTATTGACGTAAGTCTGACGAATTTGCGCTTCCATCTGCGAGAAGTCGGAGGGACGACCGTTATCATCGAGCTCCGCTGGACCAACGAGCTTGCCGTCATCACCGTGGCTCAACTGCCCGGAGATGTAGATGGTGTCCTTGACCTGCACGGCCTGGACGTAACCGAAGGCCTGCTCCCAGACAACGCCGTGGTTGGCGATCTTCTTTGCGGATTTGTTGGTGGGCATAGTCGTCTCCTTGGAGAGGGTCGTGATTAGGTCTTTCTCGCGCTGTGCGAGGCGGCGGATGTGCTAGAGGCCGCTCCCGCCGCAGGCTCTGATCAAGCCTGGACGAAGGCCAGCAGGTCGGCGTTGAGAACATCGGCATTGACGGTAAGCATGCCGTGCGAGAAGCCGGGATAGGTCTTGAGCGTACCATTCTTCAGAAGCTTGACCGACTTGAGTGCCGAATCGGCGATCGGCACAATCTGGTCGTCTTCGCCATGCAGCACGAGTGTCGGCACACTGATTCCCTTGAGGTCTTCCGTCTGATCGGTCTCGGAGAAGGCCTTGATGCCGTCGTAATGAGCCTTGGCGCTGCCCATCATGCCTTGCCGCCACCAATTCTGGATTACGCCTTCCTGAACGGTCGCACCGTCGCGATTGAAGCCGTAGAATGGGCCAGCGGGAACGTCGCGGAAGAACTGCGCGCGGTTGGCGGTGAGTGCCGAGCGGAAACCGTCGAAGACTTCCATCGGCAGGCCTTCCGGATTGCTTTCGGTCTTCAGCATCAGCGGCGGAACGGCGGAAACCAAAACGGCCTTGGCAACGCGGCCTGCAGGCTCGCCGTGCTTGGTAACATAACGGGCAACTTCGCCGCCGCCGGTGGAGTGGCCGATATGGACGGCGTTCTTGAGATCAAGAGCTTCGGCGACCGCAAAGGCGTCGGCCGCATAGTGGTCCATGTCGTGCCCCTCAGAGACCTGGGCGGAACGGCCGTGGCCGCGGCGGTCATGGGCGACGACCCGATAGCCGTGGTGGAGGAAGAACAGCATCTGCGCGTCCCAGTCGTCCGAGGACAGCGGCCAGCCGTGGTGGAAGACGATCGGCTGCGCGTCCTTCGGACCCCAGTCCTTGTAGAAGATTTCGACGCCGTCGTTAGTCGTGATGTATGCCATTGTAGTAGCTCCTTTGTTTTATAATGCAGCACGCATTGAGCGTTCGGTGAGCTGCCGTTGTCTGACGCTTTCAATCTAGCGGAAGTCGCCCGATCAGCAATTGCAGCAATAGTTTCGAGTTTATTGCGATTTTGGAAATTATCCGAAGGCGGAGGTCACCCCGCTGTTACCCCGTCAGGCAGTGCCCGGTCGGTTGATTGTCAGGAAGTGGCGAACGACAGGCTTTTCTGCTCCGGCATGGAAGGCGAGAACCTTGCCTTGCAGGTCGGCGTCGGCGTTCGATACCCGCTTGTGCTGACGAAGATGCTCGGCCCAGGACTCGACCATGAACCATTCGACGATCTTCTCAGGGTCGGCTGAGTCTTCGGTGACGCCCCAGCCATAGGCCCCATCGCGGCGACGTTCCTGGGAGAGCTGGTCGAGCGCGTGCAGAAAGGCACTCCGGTGATGCTTCTCCACCTGGTATTCGATCAGGATCAGAACCGGGCCGCGGTCCTGGGCGACCGGTTCGGCGGCAAGCGGCTCGGGCCAGTGGTTCGACGGCACCAGGTCGGCTTCGCCTGCCGGGAGTTTGACGCGGTGCATGACGAACCCTGCGACAAGCAGACCTGCCGCGCCAATGAGCAGGGTAGACTGGATGCCAACGGCCTCGCCGATTGCACCCCAGCCGAGGCTGCCCGCAGTCATCGCGCCGTTGAAGACGGTCAGGTAGACGGCGAGTCCGCGACCGCGAACCCAGTTTGGCAGCACCGACTGCGCTGTGCCGTTCAGCGTTGTCAGGGCGGTAATCCAGGCGGCGCCGAGGAAGAGGAGGACAGTGATGGCGACGATCTTCGGCGGTGCAAGTGCAAGCACAACCATGGCGACCGCGGTGATGATGGCGGCGCCGAGAAGCAGGCCGTCGGAGTTCAGGCGTTGACGCAGCTTCGGCATCACGAGTGCTCCCCCGATTGCACCAGCGCCGACCGCGCCAAGCAGGATCCCGTAGAAGCTGGCATCACCACCGAGCAGTTGCCGGGCAACCAGAGGAAGGAGCGCCCAAACCGCGCTGGCAAAGGCGAAGAAGATCGTCGCACGGAGGAGAACCACATGCAGCGGCCTGCTGGAACGGGTGTATCGAAGTCCTGCTCGGAAGGCACCGAAGAAGTTCTCCTGAAGCGCGTCGCTGGCGTTCTTGGCGCGCGGCCACCAAAGCAGAGCGGCGATGACCACGATGTAGCTCGCAACGTCCGCCCCGTAGGTAATCCCTGCTCCAAAGGCGGCGAGAAGCAGACCGCCAGCGGCCGGTCCTATGGACCGGGCGATGTTGATGCCAAGCGAGTTAAGGGCGACAGCGCTTTTCACGTCTTCCCGCTTTACCAGTTCCGGCACGATCGCTTGCCAGGTCGGGCCCATCAGCGCCGCCCCAATGCCGCCTAAAAAGGTTAGGCCGATAAGTGCGCTGACCGAAAGCATGCCGGTCTGCGAAAGGACCATCAGGGAGATGCTGACGGATGCCAGCAGGAGCTGGACGGCGATCAGGAACTTGCGGCGGTCGAGGATGTCGGTGAGAACACCTGCGGGGATGGCGAGCAGGAAGATCGGCAGGGTTCCGGCTGCCTGAACCATGGCAACCGCGGCCGGCGATGCAGACAGGTCCGTCATCAGCCAGGAGCTTGCGACGTCGCGCATGAAGCTTCCGGTATTGCCGAGGACGGTGGCTGCCCACAGAACCGCGAAGACGGGCTGTGCAAGAGGCGCGAAGGTGCCTCCAGATGACTTGGCGGGGCTCATTTGCCTGCTCCCTTCGTGAGGTCGTATGCGGCGACGAAAACGAATGCGCCAGCGAGCCCAAGATGTTCGAAGAAGGCGTTTGTCGCCATAATGCGATCCATTCCGGGCGCCATTTCCCAGAAACGCAGTGCGATGAAGGTGGCGAGGATGGTGAAGCCGGCCAAGGCGAGCGCGCCCACCCAACGGAGAAAGCCTGTGACGACCATCGCGGACGCCGTGAGTTCGAAGACAATGACGGCCACCGCAAAGAAAGCTGTGGGGTGCAGACCAAAATGATTCATCTCGGCGAGCGCACCATTGAAGTCGGCGATCTTGGTGAGAGGCCCCTGGATATAGGCGGCGCAGAGCGCGAGGAGGGCCGTCGTCCGCAGTGCGGATGCCGATGCGATGTCGGCGAGAAGCCTGCGTGTTTTCGAATGTGAGGTGCTGGTCATCGTTGCTCCTGCGATCTTGGCCGGTCAGTTCGAGCGGCATGTGTGTTCGTCTGACAGAGCAATATTGTTGGGAACCACCTGTTATATCAATTGCATCAATAGTTTCCACTTAATTGCAGGATTCGCAATTATATGCGAGTGGCGGGAACGCAAACGGGCAGCGATTGCCGCCGCTGCCCGTGGTTTCATTGATATTGATATGGCCTCAGACGGCCCAGCAGGAGCATCCAAGGGCGCCGAAGAAACCCTTGAGGTCGGCGATGGGAAGCTTGGATGTCCAGGCGCCGGCATGATCGTGGCCATGCACACCACAATCGCTGGCGCAGCCGCAGGTCGAGATTGCCGTGCGGCGCAGCGAGCGGGCGCCTGCACCCTCCGGTTCGCCCCAGGCGGCGTATCCGCCGAACTTGCGAGCCGGCGACCAATCCGGCATGGCAGGCGGGATATCGTTCTCGTCGAGGGCCTTGAACTCGCCCGCACCGTAGACAATCTTGCCGCCGACCATGGTGAGTTCCGACACGATGAAGGAGATCTCGTCCTCGGCGCAGGCGAAGAAGTCCTTGTCCGGTACGACGAGATCGGCGAACTGGCCTTTCTCGATCCGGCCCTTCTTGCCTTCCTCGTTGGAGAACCATGTGACCTTCTCGGTCCACATGCGTAGCGCCGTTTCGCGGTCGAGGCAGTTGGCGCGCGGGTAAAGCTGCATGCCGCCCACCGTCTTGCCAGTCACCATCCACGACAGCGACACCCACGGATTGTAGGAGGCGACGCGGGTGGCATCGGTGCCGGCCGAAACGTTGACGCCCTTGTCGAGCATACGCTTGATCGGCGGCGTGGCTTCGGCAACCCCATGACCATAACGCTCGACGAAATATTCGCCCTGATAGGCCATGCGGTGCTGCGTGGCGATGCCGCCGCCAAGGGCCGCGATCCGGTCGATGGATCGATCAGAGATCGTCTCGGCGTGGTCGAAGAACCAGTTAAGGCCCTCGAGTGGAATATCCTTGTTGACCTTCTCGAAGACGTCGAGCGAGCGCGAGATGGTTTCGTCATAGGTGGCATGCATCCGCCATGGCCAGCGGTTTTCCGCCAGGACACGAACGACCTCTTCCAGTTCGCCTTCCATCTCCGGGCCCATCTCCGGACGCGGCTGGCGAAAATCTTCGAAGTCGGCGGCGGAGAAGACCAGCATCTCGCCAGCACCGTTATGGCGGAAGTAGTCGTTGCCCTGCTTGTATTTTACCGAGGACGTCCAGTTGAGGAAGTCTTCCTTCTCCTGCTTCGGCTTCTGCGTGAAGAGGTTATAGGCAAGGCGAACGGTGAGCTGATTCTCGTCGGACAGCTTCTGGATGACTTCGTAATCATCCGGATAGTTCTGGTTGCCGCCGCCCGCATCGATGACGCCCGTCACGCCGAGGCGATTGAGTTCGCGCATGAAGTGGCGGGTGGAATTGACTTGGTAGTCGAAAGGCAGCTTTGGACCCTTGGCAAGCGTCGAGTAGAGGATGCCGGCGTTCGGCTTGGCAAGCAGCATCCCTGTGGGGTTGCCGTTGGCATCACGGGTGATCTCGCCGCCCGGCGGGTTCGGCGTGTCGTGCGTGTACCCCACGGCGCGCAGCGCGGCACCGTTCAGCAGCGCCCTATCATAGAGATGCAGCAGGAAAACCGGCGTATCGGGCGCTACTGCATTGATCTCCTCGATCGTCGGCAGGCGCTTCTCGGCGAACTGGTTCTCGGTGAACCCGCCGACGACGCGGACCCATTGCGGTGCCGGAGTGATCGCCACCTGGCGCTTGAGCATGTCCATCGCGTCGGCCAGTGATCGAATGCCATCCCAGCGGAGTTCCATGTTATAGTTCAGGCCGCCACGGACGACATGGGTGTGGTTGTCGATCAGGCCCGGCAAAACGCGCTTGCCCTTGAGATCAACGATCTTTGTGGTGGATCCGGCGAGTGCCATGATTTCGCTATCGGAGCCAACTTCCAGAAACAGACCGTCCTTGATTGCGATTGCGGTTGCGTTCGGATTTGTGCGGTCGAGCGTGGTCACGCGGCCGTTGCGAAGGATCAGGTCGGGATGCATGTTATCTACTCCGGTCTGTTTGAGATCGGCGGCTTTCGCCGGGGAGAAGAGGTTGGAGAAGGCCAGACTGGACGCCCCGCCAAGAAAGGATCGGCGCGTCGTCATGAACTTCGCTCCTCTGCATCCGTCGTCGCCCTATGGGTAACCTCGGTGCGGTCGGCGCCCTTGGGGAGGTGACCGAACATGTGCGGCCTGATCTGGTTCATCCACGAGACAGCCGCCGGTTCCTGCGCCAGCAGCGTCCTGGCGAAGGGAATAAGCTGCTCGCCGACCAGAATGCCGAGCAGGCCGACGAGGGCGATCACCGGCGGGGCAGGCGAGCGAACATTCAGTAGGCTGTAGACGATCCCGACGAGCAGACCGGCTCCGAGCGACATGAGATACATTTTCATGAAACACCTATCCGATTTGAAGCCGCTCCGACGGGCTGCCGGAGCGGCGGGGAGATCATTACTTTGCCGGGTTCGGGCCGATGCGCTTGCCATGCTTGACACGTTCTTCCGCGCCATGGACCATCGTGTAGGCATAGTCGATGCCCATGCCGTAGGCGCCCGAATGCTCCTTCACCAGCTTGGTGACCGCGTCGTATGTCTCCTTGCGTGCCCAGTCGCGCTGCCATTCGAGCAGGACCTGCTGCCAGGTGACCGGGATCACGCCCGCCTGCACCATGCGATCCATGGCGCGGTTGTGGGCCTCCAGCGAGGTGCCACCGGAGGCGTCGGCCACCATGTAGATCTCGTAGTCGGAAACGTCGTTGAGAGCGGAGAGGGCAAACGTCGTGTTGCAGACTTCTGTCCATAGACCGGAGACAACAATCTTCTTGCGGCCATTGGCTGCATTCTTCGCCAAGGCGTCGCGGACGTTCTGGTCGTCCCAGGAGTTCATCGATGTACGTTCAAGGATGTCGTTCTCGGGGAAAACTGCCAGCAGCTCGGGATAAGTATTGCCTGAGAAGGACAGTGTCTCGACCGTGGTAATGGTGGTTGGGATATCGAAGATTTTGGCTGCCTTGGCGAGGCCCACGACGTTGTTCTTCAGCGTCTGCCGGTCGATCGACTGGACGCCGAAAGCCATCTGCGGCTGCTGATCGATGAAAATGAGCTGGCTGTTTGCCGGTGTCAGGACTTCGAGCTTGGACATGGTTCTCTTCCTCTAGGTTGCGGCTGGCGAAGGGTGCCAAAATGGATAGCTGCTGTCGGGAGTTTCCTGGCCTGCTTGACCGTTTTGCTCACCGTCTTGGCTGCTGAAATCAAACCTATCGCCGAATGCGCCAGCGTGGAATGGCAATAAAAATGTCGAATGAATTGCTGAAAGTGAAATAGTTCCTGGTGAAGTTCTGCGGCCGCATGGCAAGAAGGGCCGCAACCCTTCCGGATCGCGGCCCTTCCTCTGTCGTTAGGAACGGAGTGCGGCTATGCAGTCAGGGGGACGAGGTTTGCCTCGATTTCGTCCCGGAACTGCTCGTATCGGCTCGGCAGCTTGAGTGCCTCCCCGAGATTGGCGGTGTCCTCGTCGCGATCAAATCCCGGCTCGTTGGTGGCGATCTCGAACAATACACCGCCCGGTGTGCGGAAGTAGATCGCCCAGAAGTAATCCCGGTCGATCACCGGGGTGACCTGATAGCCCGTATCCATCAGAGCCTTGCGCACTTCCAACTGCTTTTCCCGGTTTTCAACCGCGAAAGCGATATGGTGGACCGAACCCGCGCCCTGCCGGGCGAAGGGCGTCTTTGGGAGGAGCTGAAGATCGATTGTGTCGGCACCGTTTCCGTTTGGAATGACGAAGCGCGTCACATCCCCCTCCTTCTCCGCTCGCCGGTAGCCCATGAAGCCCAGTAGTTCCTCGGTCGCAGCCGTGTCATGAAGGCTGAAGCGTGCTCCTGCAAAACCGCGAATGGCCACGTCGTCGGGAATGTCGCCGCCCAGCCAGGGTGCCGAGCGGCGATCGTCAGCCGACTCGATCAGCGCGAGGCTGTCGCCGTCCGGTCCCATGAACCGCAGCCGGCTGGCCCCGAAGACGGTGTCTGTTTCCACTCCGTCGACACCCTGGGACGAGAGGCGGTCCCGCCAGAACTTGAGCGAACCCTTGGGCACGGAAAACTGCGTCTCGCCGACCTCCCCGACGCCCGGACGTCCAAGCATCATGTTCTGGAACGGGAAGTAGGTCATCACCGTCCCCGCAGATCCTGTCTCGTCCCCGTAGTAAAGGTGATAGA
Source organism: Sinorhizobium sp. P24N7 (assembly GCF_042436655.1). Lineage (NCBI taxonomy): Bacteria > Pseudomonadati > Pseudomonadota > Alphaproteobacteria > Hyphomicrobiales > Rhizobiaceae > Sinorhizobium > Sinorhizobium sp. P24N7. Next base: position 214,342 of record NZ_JBHMIW010000009.1, read on the forward strand.
CGCTGGGATCGTCGAAGTTCACGGTCTGCTTGACGCGGCGCAGGCCAAGCGTCTCGGTGAAAAAGCGGTTGTTCTGGCGCGCGTCCGACGCCATCGACGTCACGTGGTGCAGTCCCTTGATGTCCTTGATCATGTCGATGCCTTTCAATCAGCACTTGTTTTTGTTGCGTGAACTGAGTGTAGGCCGATTGATCAAGCGACAGAATTGCAATACTTCTTTTGACAGAATTGCAGAAAGTGAAATAATAAAATGAACGATTATAAGGCTCTTCGCACCTTCCTCCTTGCTGCGGAGAAGCGCAATTTCGCTCAGGTGGCTCGCGAACTCGACATGACGCCCGCGGCCGTAACCCGCGCCATCGCTGCGCTCGAGGCGGAACTGGGTCTGCAGCTTTTCGTTCGCACGACGCGGCAGGTGTCCCTGACCACCGACGGCGCGATCTTCGCGGCGCAGATCCAGCCGGCAGTGAAGACACTTGAAGATGCGCGCCGCGAGGTGATGAACGCCCATAAGGCCGAGGAGGGACGCCTCAGGATTAGCGCGCCGACTTGGTTCGGAAAGGTCGTGCTGCCGCCGATCCTGTCCGGCTTCAAGGAGAAGTATCCGAAGATGTGCTTCGAGATCTCTCTTTCGGACGGCCTGGTGAACATCGTCGACGACGACTATGACCTCGCAATCCGCATCTCATCCCAGCCATCCGACAAGTTCACGATCTGGAGAAAGATCCGTGTCGTGCCGCGCATCCTGGTTGCAGCGCCCGGCAGCCGCTTCGTCGACATGTCGCATCCTCATGAGCTGACGCCGGACGACTGCCTTGCCTATAGCGGGGAAAGCCGGCGGGAGAACTGGGTCCTGTCGGACGGTGGGTCAAGCATCGCGATTTCTGCTGGGCGGTCATTCAGTGCCAATAGTGGCGAGGTGCTGGCCGGTATGGCCGCGGATGGAGCAGGCGTCGCCTTGCTTCCCGGTTTCAACATCGCGGAACATATCCGTAGCGGACGTCTCGTCCACGTCTTCAAGGGATGGGCGCCGCCTGACCTCTGGCTGACCCTCTACTATCCGCCTTACCAAGCATTACCGCCGCGTATCGCCTCGTTCTCGAAATTCTTCGAGGAGCAAGTCGCCTCTCACATGGTGATGCTGGACTAGGCTCACTTGCCAGGCCGATAGCAACGCTTTGCGTTTCCGTTTAGTGCCCGTGCCGGAAATCCGAAAGCGGACAAGGTGGCAAAAGCGCTTTTTGCACGGCCGCCGAGCTGCTACGCTGGTGTTTCCCGTTTCTCCATCGGTTAATCAAGGCCGAGGAGAACTCACATGGGCCACGCTCAATACCATGATGCCAGCCGTGAACGAGCCGCTTGGAACGCAGGAAAGAAGGTGGGAACCAAGCGTCCGCTCACACAGAAGCAAATCTGAGCTGTTCGCTTCTTCCTCGATCACGAGGGACGTATTCGTGACCGCGCCTTGTTCGATCTGGCAATCGACAGCAAGCTTCGCGGCTGCGACCTGATAAAGATCAGGATGATCTGGTCGCCGGGGCCGGAAATTCGGACCCGTGCGATCGTTGTTCAGCAAAAGACGGGTCGGCCAGTCCAGTTTGAGATCACCAGCGACGTCAGAGCCAGCCTTCTGGCTTGGCTTGAAAGGCGTGGGGGCACGATCGACGACTATGCATTCCCGAGCCGGATCAATCACGCCCACCACATGTGCACGCGGCAATACGCCCGCCTGGTAGGGGTGACCGCGATTGGTCCGCCTCCGGAGGAGTATGGCACGCATTCGCTTCGACGCACGAAGGCATCGATGATCTACAAAGCGACAGGAAATCTCCGCGCCATCCAGATCCTGCTTGGCCACTCCAAGATCGAGAACACCGTTCGCTACCTTGGCGTCGATGTCGAGGACGCACTGCTCTTGGCAGCGCGAACCGAAATTTGACATCTGAGCGGTCACCTGATGCATATTGGATGACCGCTTCAGGTCACAGCGTACGTTGCCGTTCTGCAAGTCCTGGGTGGGAAGCCGAACGGCCGCTTTAAGACTGGCAGTGGATAAAGCGGCCATTCGGTGTCGCAGAAATTGGTCACGCAGGACCGAATTTGGCACCTGACTTTTGCGACGGAAATTCCTGAGAGCGCCGGCGATTTTGACGCGACGTCCCAGCCCAACCGGGCGGAAAAGATCCGGGCGCGCAATTGGGGATGCATGCGGAGGAGCCGGGCTTCTTCGTCATTCCGTGGCTTCGAGATCGCGAGAATCTGCATGAATTTCTCCGTCGTTGTTGGTCGGCGGTGAAATCAGCACGGATCGGAATCGGTTGGCAGTTGTAGAATCCTACAAAGCCAAGCCGAGATAAGCGGGCAATGCGGAAAGGGCTTGGTCATTCGGATGGGGATATCGCTGCCTTCGCTCGCAATCTCAGCAATCGGAGCTTGGGACAAGACGCCGACCCCGCGAGTGCCCTCTGAAGGCCGACGTCGGCAGTTTCGGCAGTGAGCGGGGTTCCATCATGGAAGGTTGCCTTGCTGCGCAGCGTAAAGGCCCAGCTGAGGCCGTCCTGCGAAACCGCCCATTTTTCCGCAAGACCTGGAACGAGTGCGCCTTGCTCGTCTGTCGTAAGAAGCGTTTCGGCTCCCTGAAGACGGCTGAAGACATAGCCGGTCTGTGCGGGCTCGATACCGGTGACTTCCCCTGGCCCAGCCACTTTCGGCCTCTGGGCGGGAAGCCCGATATAGGCGCAGCGAGCGCCAGCGTAAGGAAGGGCGCCTTCATTATGCGCATCGTATTCTCCGTAGTGCTTTAAGGTGATGTCTTCTTGTCAATCGGGCTTGTTCCAGAAGGGCGAGAACGCGTGCCCGATATCGTCTTCGTGACATCCTGCAGGCGTCGCGCTACGCAGTCGCAAAAGCACGCGGAGAGCGGGAATCCGAGTTCCTGCGTCCCGCCCGCCAGTATGAGCAGATGCGGGTCCGACACGCTGTCGCCGACCAGGTAGCCAAGGTTGCCGCCGATAAGGTGGGGGGTGTGCGACGAGGCAGATTGCCGCGTCTCCGATGGTCAGACGGCCGTAACGGGTTCGACTGGACAGTCACCGCGCCGAGCCGCCTCAATGGGGGTGATGGCCGAGTGTCTGCATGGGCGACCGTGTTACAACTCGGTTCGAGGCTCGGTTGGCTGCCAAATGCTTATTCTGCGGGTCTCTGGCATTAAGAAGATGGCGAGCACGAAACACACGGCAGGAACGGCAATTGGGTAGATTAGCGCGTACCCGATACTACCTGTCGCTGCGAAGGCCGCCGAGGTTATGAACGGCACCAGTCCGCCACCCCAGCCGTTTCCGATGTGATACGGCACTGATACCGACGTGTACCGAATCCTACCGGGAAAATATTCCGCCAGAAACGCCCCAACCGGTCCGTAGACCATGCCGACATAGCAAACGAGGATGAAGATGATGAAGATAGCGATCGGATAGTTGATGCTCCCAGGCTGCGTGACCGCACCGAGCCACAAATACAGCGGGTAATAGGTGAGCGCGGCGAGCAGCATTCCTCCCAGGATCACTGGCTTGCGGCCGATTATGTCGGAAAGCCAGCCAAAGAGGATTAGGCTCGGCGTTGCAAGAAGCAATGCCGCTCCGACGATGTAGGCGGAGTTCAGCGGATCCACTTTGGAGACCTGCTGCAGAAAGTACAACGCCCAGAACTGTCCGCTGTACCAGACCACGCCCTGTCCAATAAGCACGATGGTGGCGATCCCCACATATTTAATGTTGGAGCTGAGAAACGCTTCCCTCCAGGGATTTTGGGTCATTTGCCCCTTGGCCTTGATCTCCTGGAAGATTGGTGTCTCCTGGAGCTGGAGCCGGATGTAGATCGCGATGCCTACAAGCAGGAACGACACCAGGAATGGAACGCGCCACGCCCATGCGTCGAAAGCTTCACTGCCGAAATAGGTCCGCGCCGCGATGATCACCGCCAGCGACACCACGATTCCGAGAGTCGGGGAAGTCTGAAGCCAGCCTGTATAGTAGCCGCGGCGTTCGTCGGGGACGTGCTCGGCGACGTAGGTGATGGCGCCGCCATACTCGCCGCCCAAGCACAAGCCCTGGATCATCCGCAAGCTGAAAAGAAGGAAGGCAGCGGTCAGACCGATCGACTCATAGGTGGGGATTAAACCGATCGCACCGGTGCCTAACCCCATTCCCGTCAGCGTGATGAGGAACGTGTATTTGCGGCCGACCCTATCGCCCATCCAGCCGAAGAGGAAAGCGCCAAGTGGGCGGATCAGGAATCCTGCCGTGAAGAGCGCAATCGTACTCAGCAGCGCCGCAACCGGGTGTGATTGCTCGAAGAACTTGACGGACAGAACCGCAGCCAAGCTCCCGAAGATATAGAAGTCATACCATTCGATGATGTTTCCAACCGATGCGGCAACGATCACGCGGCGGAAATCCGTCGGGACTTGAACAGCCATGTTGCTTCCTCCCGTTTCAAGACATGGCTCTCAGTAATTTCCTATAGTTTACCACGAAAATCGCTTGGCCAAAATCGAGCAGTGCTCGCGAAACGGCATCGCGCCACCAGGATTAGCATTGAAGACGGAGGAGGGCCCCGTGAAACAACACTCCCGCTTGGCCATGCCGAGCCGCTCTTTTAGAGTTCCAGGGTGCGGGCGTCATTCCAAGCGCTTTGCTCACCAATTTCCGCTCTCCACTGGTGGCGGACCGAGGAAGCGTCCGCCCTTCGAAAGCCGGCTCTGAATCCTGTGCCTTGAATGGAGCCCAACCGAAGACTTCGAATGCTTCGGCAAGCTTGCCTCATACGCTCTTACCGCTAGTTATTCGCTTGACCAGGAGACGAGTGCGGTGATGATGGCGTTGTCGCGTAGCGGCCTCTTGCTGGCGGCTGCTATCTCCGGCCGCTACTGCGCGCATGTCATGGCAGGGTAAACGGCTGTGGCGAAAAAGGTCGTGCTTCTGGGCGATTCGGTGTTCGACAACGGGGCTTACGTCGCCGGCGGGGCAGACGTCCTGCAGCATCTTGTGCGTCGGCTGCCGGCGGGGTGGTCTGCCTCTTTACTTGCCGCTGACGGCAGTCTGATGGAGGATGTGCGTCTGCAACTGCAGCGCCTACCGACCGATGCCACCCACCTGGTAGCAAGCGTGGGCGGCAACGATGCACTCCGCGTCTCCGAGGTCTTAAACGCTCCCTCGCGCTGGGTCGGCGACGCACTGCTCAGGCTCGCGGCCGTAAGAGAGCAGTTCTGCTCAAGCTATTTCGATATCCTAGATGCCGTACTAGCCGCCAAACTTCCGACGGCCATCTGCACGATTTACGACGTACGCTACGCCGACCCCGACCAAAGGCGCGTTGCGGTCACGGCCCTCTCGATCCTTAATGACTGCATTACTCGTGCAGCCGCCGAGCGAGGGGTTGCGCTAATCGACCTCCGCGTTATCTGCGACGAGGATAGCGATTTCGCCAATGCCATCGAACCGTCCGAGAAGGGCGGCGGCAAAATCGCTTCCGCCATCGTCTCGTTTGTTGCCCCGAATCCATCACCAGGTGGACGCGGCGAACTGATTGTACGCTGATTTCGACATCGAGCCCAATTCGGCGAATCGGGCTGCGGCTTGGCTCGGTTTAGACGCCGCGGGTCCTTGCGCTCACTCTGCTCGCAACTTCGCAGCGCCGGCACGCTCGTGACCGGACGAGGTAGCGGGGTGTACTTTGGCTCAACGCGTCCTACCGCCAACCTTGTGACAAGCCCCCTGAATGAACTTGAGTTGCGCGCGCGACCGACCCGAAAGCGCTAAAACTCAGCCACTTTGCCCCAGGCGGAGCCTGTAAGACGCTCCGGTTTGTAGGGAATAGGGTCGACAAGGGGCGTTTGTCCGGTGATGACATCTGCGATCAGATGACCGGCACCCGGGCCGATTCCGAAGCCATGTCCGCTGAAACCGGCCGCGAGAATGAAGCCGGGAATGTTGGGGACCTCGCCGATGGCCGGCACACCGTCGGGCGTGCTGTCGATATAGCCGGCCCATCTTGAGGCGATTTTCGCCTTTGCGAGACCTGGCAGTAAGTTCCGGGCCCGGCGGAGAACTTCGGAAATCGTGCCCTCGTCGACAGCCGGATCGAGAATACGCATGTGTTCCATCGGTGTGCGCTCATCGAGCCGCCAGCGTCTGAGCGTTTCATGTCCCGAGCGCCAGCCCTCGACCCCGCCCGGTGCCAGATTCCGCCAGCGGCGGGCAAACATCGGTACGAAATATCTCGCGAACCGGAGTTGCTGTGCCGTAACGTCGACCCTGGCGCGGCCGCTGATCGCCAGGGTGTAACCGCCATCGGCACGCCGTGTCGTGGAGACCTCCGTCGTGTGGAGAGCATCCGGCAGGCCCTCGACAGGTTCGACGGACAGAATCGACGACCGGACCGAAGCCTGAGGGAAGCGCACACCCAGGTTGTTGCAGAATGACGAGGCCCAAGCGCCACCGGCAAGGACGGCGACCTTTGTCCGGATTGTCCCTTTCTCGGTGATAACGGCGGAGAGTCGGCCGCCACTCGTCTCAATGCCGCGAGCTGCGCAATTCTGGAGTACAACGCCGCCCGCGCTGATGATCGCGCGCGCCACCGCAGGCGCTGCCTTGGACGGATCCGCGGTGCCGTCAGACGAAGAAAAGACACCGCCTTTCCACGGCTTCCCCGTGGCTTTGCCACGCTCGGTCGCCTCCGTGGAAGATAGCATGAAGGTGGTCACACCCGCCGTGCGGGCGAAGTCCCGCCAGCGAGCCCAGCCCTCCAACTCCCTCTCGTTGTTGGAGAGATAGAGAAGCCCGCAGCGTCGGAAGCCGGTGTCCTCTCCGGTCTCGGCGGCGAACCGATCCCAGAGATTAAGGCTCTTGGTGGAGAGTGGAAGTTCGCGGGCATCGCGGTTCTGTTGCCGGCACCACCCCCAATTGCGGCTCGATTGCTCGGCGCCAATAAGCCCCTTTTCAACGAGAACTACCTTGAGACCGCGGCAAACGAGATAGTAGGCCGTAAAGACGCCGACGATGCCGCCCCCGATCACGACCACATCTGCGGCTTGGGGCTGGGAGTCCGTGGTTTCTAGGAGAACGAGCGGGGCAGGCATGGTCATCTCCGTTGAGGCAAATCCATACTATTGCGGGCTCCGCCAAAGTGGCGCGCTGAATCCAGCGTTCAACGGAATAATGTTCTGCAATCGATGGCAAGTATAACCATTTATGCTGGCTGGATGTTTCCAAGCGAAAATGGACAAGGTGGGAAGCTGTGTTATGCTCTCTGGCATAATCTGCTGAAAGGCGGGCCCGAAACGGCCCCGGGGAGACCGCGTGAAGCTCGACCGCATCGACATCAAGATTCTCTATGAATTGCAGAAGAACGGCCGGATCACCAATGTCGAGCTCGCCGAATTAGTTCATCTATCGCCGAGCCCTTGTCTGATGCGGGTGAAAAAACTGCAGTCGGAGGGCTATATCGACGGCTATTCCGCCCATATTAACACCGCCAAACTCGGTCAGACTATAACGGTATTCACCGAAATCACCTTGAAGAACCACCGGCAGGTTGATTTCGCACGCTTCCTGTCGACTGCCGAAAAGATTGACTCGGTCATCGAATGCCACCTGGTTTCAGGTGGGTACGACTATCTGATCAAGTTCGTCACCAGCGGCATCGCCGAATATCAGGAGATCATGGAGCGTCTCATCGACATGGATATCGGCATCGACCGATATTTCAGTTACGTCGTGTTGAAATCGCCGATCGTCAAATCGCACCTGCCGCTGACCAGCCTATTTCCCTTGTGAGCCGGCAAAAGCCAGCAAAGTTCGAGTGGCGCCTCCCGAGCAAGGCTTTTCCGAGCTGCCGGAAGTAAACAACTCGCTCCCGCATCAAGCCATGACCAACCTGACGTCACTGTCTTCCAGCGTCTGGTCGAGTGTCTTCCGGGTGCGGGCGACAATCGCATCGATATCGCCATCTGTGCAACAAAGCGGCGGCGCATAGCCCAGCACGCCATTGCCGAAGGCGCGGATGATGAGGCCGTTGTCCCACGCCCGGTCGAAAATCCGACGGGAAGGATCGGCCGTGGCCGGAAGCGGCGTCTTCTTCGTCTTGTCGGTGACGAGCTCGATCGCCGCCAGCATGCCGCGGCCCCTGATGTCGCCTACGAGCGGATGGTCGGCAAGGCCCTGCAGCCCCTCCATTAGGCGCTTGCCGGCCTTGCGGCCATTTTCCAGAAGCCCGCCCTCGTAGAGGCGCAAAACCTCGAGCGCCACCGCGGCACTCACTGGGTGGGCTGAATAGGTATAGCCATGCCCCACCAGGGAAGTGCCAGCGCCGTCTGCGATCGTGCTATACACGCGCTCGGTCATGAAGACCGCGCCCATCGGCACATAGCCCGAGGTCAGGCCCTTGGCGACTGTCAGGAAATCGGGAACGACTTCGTCTTCGCTGCAGGCGAAGAGCGGGCCGGTGCGGCCGAAACCGGTGATCACTTCGTCGGCGATGAACAGGATATCCAGTTCGTGGCAGAGGTCGCGCATCGCCTTCATCCAGCCCCTGGGCGGCACCAGTACGCCGCCCGAGCCCTGGATCGGTTCAGCATAAAATGCCGCCACCCGCTCCGCGCCGATCTCCTCCACTTTCTGCCGCAACGCCTGTTTCGAGGCAGCGATGATCGCTTGCGGATCGGGGCCCACGGGATTGCGGTAAGCGTAATGCGAGGGGATCTTGTGCTGCCAGTCGAAGGGGATGCCGAAGTTGGCATGGAAGGCCGGAAGAGCCGTCAGCCCGGCGCCGACCGTCGAAGAGCCATGATAGCCCTGTTCGAGCGATATGAACTGGTCTTTCTGCGGGGTACCCTTGGCGTGATAGTAATAGCGGATGAACCGGACAGTGCTGTCGATCGCGTCGGATCCGCCGAGGGTGAAATAGACATGATTGAGATCGCCAGGGGCCCGCTCGGCAAGCGCCGCGGCAAGACGGATCCCCGGCTCGGCGCCGAGGCCAAAATAAGCGGTAGCGTACGGCAGTTCCCGCATCTGCCGCGCGGCAGCCTCGACGATGCTGTCATGACCGTAACCGGCATTCACGCACCAGAGGCCCGCGAAACCGTCGATGAGCTGGCGCCCGGACATGTCGGTCACGGTCGCACCAGAAGCAGAGGACAGGACGCGTACGCCGAGCTTTTCGTGGGTACGATAGGAGGCGACCGGATGTACGAGATGGGCGCGGTCGAGTTCGATAAGGGAGTTGCTGAGCATCTTTGTCTCCGATTTCAGCCGAAAGCCTGATTGGCCAGGGCAAAGGTTTTTACACGGGGAGAAGGGTTGACTTGGCCGCCGCGCTGCATTGCCGTCGCTCCGCCGACATGGATAAGTCCACGTTCGGCCAACCACTGCGACAAGCCCAAGTCCTTGGGTGTGTCGATGCGAAGAAATCTGTCGCGTCGAGCCGCTATTTGGAACAAAATGAGCTTTTTGGCATCATCGGCATTCTCCGCCACCACGGGACCGATGACCTCACCGCGGCCGAAGGGGCGCGTCGCCGAGAAACCTGCGACGTGTCCGTCGCGCCGGATCACCGCAAACCGCCCGACATCCTTCATATAGAAAATCAGCTTGCTGCGATCATCGCCGAAGGCTGCCCTGTCCAGGGCAGCTATTTGCGGGAGATCGCCGGATTGCATCCATTCGACATCGATCGGCGCTTCAACGGCCGCACAGATGCCCTGACATTGCAGAATATCTCCAACTTGGCGAAAGCCCATCTTCTCATAAAGCGGCAGGCCTTCCTGGGTCGCAACCAGTCTGCATGGCACTCCGTGAGCACCATCAAGACCCGCTTCCATCAGTCGGCGGCCGAGGCCACGTCCGCGTATGGCTTCAGCAACGATGACCATATTTATCGTGGCGCAGCCTCCGAAGAGTGTCGTGAGTGTAGTGCCGACGACCTTTTCATTCTCCAGCACGACGACGCCTGTGCTCATTGCAAGTGCCGTTTCCCAATCCTCCAGCCTGTGTGGCCAACCGGCCTGTCGCGAAAGCGCCAACGCGCCTTCGAGATGTTCGGTACCAAACGGAACGATGTCGAGTTGGGTCATATGCATTGCCTGGATCCCTGCTTCTTCACAGGGAAGAATAACGTCGCCTGAAAAGAAGATCGTCCCGACATCCGGAGACGGGCGACATCTTTGACCGTGTTGGCGAGCGCTCACCGCATCTTATGCTGATAGCAAATCTTTGAATGGCTCGGTGCCGCAACGGCTGCCAGGCGCAACTCTCTGCCAAATATCGAGGAAATACGAAAGATTCTGCTTCGCACAGTGGCAACTGCGGCCAGTTGCTCTGCATAGCCCTTGCTAGAATTACCTAAATCGAAGGCGCCTCGGCATAACCAAGGACCACTCGATGATACGATACCGACCGAAATGCACTACCTTAGATTACTGGAGTGTTCTCCTCTCATGTTCATGTCGGCACTCCTTTTCCAGAACAAACTTGATCGTAGACGCGAGCCGATCAACGGCTATGTCGAGATCAAGAGCATGGCAGACCATTCCGGCGTTGTCGGCCTCTAGCGGAGCAAGGTGATGAAGTTCGAATCCTACTGGCACGACACCGCCCCGAAATTCGCAGGCGCCTGCAGTGGCCCCGTCGAAGGCCATTATGATGTTGCCGTGATCGGCGGCGGCTTCACCGGCTTGGCCGCAGCACGGCAGCTCGCGAAGTCCGGCGCGCGCGTGGCCGTGCTGGAGGCGAACCATATCGGATGGGGTGCATCCGGCCGCAACGGCGGGCATCTCAACAACGGGCTTGCCCACAGCTTCATCGCCGCCAAAGCAGAGCTTGGAAAAGAACGCGCGGTGGCGCTTTATCGAGCTCTCGACGACTCGATCGATACGATCGAGAAAATCGTTGCTGAGGAAGCCATCGATTGCGACTTCCGGCGCGCCGGGAAGCTGAAGCTCGCTTCAAAGCCTCAGCATTTCGAGGCGATCGCCCGCAATTTCCAAGCGGTGCATCGTGAGGTCGATCCGGATACCGCCCTGCTGACGCCGGATGATCTCAGGACCGAGGTCGGCTCTCCCTTCCATGGCGCAATGCTCTCGAAGAAGAGCGCGATGATGCATATGGGCCGATATGTCGTTGGATTGGCCCAGGCGGCAGCACGGCATGGCGCGAAAATATTCGAAGACGCCCATGTGATACGCCACACCATATCGGGCCCGAAGCACCGACTGGAGACGGCCCGAGGTGGGGTGACCGCCGACCATGTCCTAGTCGCAACCGGCGCCTATACGTCCGGGGCCTCCTTCAACTATTTCCGGCGCCGCATCATCCCGGTCGGCAGTTTCCTGATCGCGACCCGGCCTTTGACCTCGGCGGAAGTGGCAGCCACCATGCCGGGCAACCGCACCTGCACCACCTCGATGAACATCGGCAACTATTTCCGCCTGTCGCCCGACAACCGGCTGATCTTCGGCGGGCGCGCCCGCTTTGCCGCGACGTCGGACCAGCGCTCCGACGCAAAGAGCGGCGCCATATTGCGCGCCAGCCTCGCCCAGATCTTCCCGCATCTTGCCCATGTGGAGATCGACTATTGCTGGGGCGGCCTGGTGGATATGACCAAGGACCGCTATCCCCGCGCGGGCTATGTCGACGGCGTGTGGTATGCGATGGGCTATTCGGGCCATGGCGCGCAGCTCTCGACGCATCTCGGGATGATCATGGCCGACGCCATGCTGGGCAAGGCTGACCGGAACCCGCTCAAGGGCATCGAATGGCCTGCTGTGCCCGGCCATTTCGGCAAGCCCTGGTTCCTGCCGCTGGTCGGGCTCTACTACAAGACCCTCGACCGATTTCAGTAAGGCGGCCCTCCTCCCCTGCCGCCAATTAAGGCGCGGATCTTTCGATCCGCGCCTTCTTTTTCACCGTTGGAATAGATGGAAGCACTTCAAGCAAGATACTGCTTAATGCCAAGTTGGGGGCGCTTGAGCACTTGAGCGGCTCCTCAGAGAAGACGTTCGAGCACTGCCTTCGCAATCGTCTCAGTCATATGCCTTCCAGGAATGGTGCCAATCCCGGCCTTCGTCGTCGCTTCGATCGCCGCCATGACGCGCGCCGCGGCGGCACGCTCGCCGAGATGGTCGAGCATCATCGCGCCCGACCAGATGGCGGCGATCGGGTTGGCGATACCGAGATACGCGATGTCGGGCGCTGAGCCATGGACCGGCTCGAACATGGAAGGCGCGGTGCGATCGGGATTGATATTGGCCGAGGCCGCAAAGCCGAGCCCGCCCTGGATGGCGGCGCCGAGATCGGTGAGGATATCGCCGAACAGGTTGGAGGCGACGACGACGTCGAGCGTGTCCGGTGCCATGACTATGCGCGCCGCCATCGCGTCGATATGATAGCTCGTCACCTCGACGTCGCGATATTCAGCGGCTAGGCTCCGGGTCATCTCGTCCCAGAACACCATGGTATATCTTTGGGCATTGGATTTGGTGACCGAGGCCAGCTTGCCGCGTCGCGCGCGCGCTTGCTCGAAACCGAAGCGCAGGATGCGTTCGACGCCTTTGCGGGTGAAGATGGCGGTCTCTATAGCCACCTCGTCGGCCGTTCCTTGATGAATGCGCCCGCCCGCGCCGGAATATTCGCCTTCGGTATTCTCGCGGATGCAGAGTATGTCGAAGTTGTCGCTCTTCAGCGGGCCGGAGGCACCGGGCAAGAGCCGGTGCGGGCGGATATTGGCATATTGGGTGAAGGCCTTGCGGATCGGCAACAGCAGCCCGTGCAGCGACACGGAATCCGGCACCTCCGCCGGCCAGCCGACGGCACCAAGCAGGATGGCATCGAAGCGTCTGAGCGTTTCTATGCCGTTTGCCGGCATCATGGCCCCGGTTTGCTTGTAGAAGTCGCAGGACCACGGGAAGGTCGTCCCCTCAAGCGTAAAGCCCGATGCCTTGGCGGTCGCCTGGAGGACGTCCCAGGCGGCCTCAGTGACTGGTTTGCCGATGCCGTCGCCCGGCAGTAGCGCGATCGAGTAGGTCTTCATGTGTGATCCTGGAGGTTGATGAGCACGCTCTTGCTCTTGCGGTTGGCGTGATAGGCTTCGCGGCCGAGGTCCTTGCCGATGCCGGAACGCTTGTAGCCACCGGTCGGCAGGATGTGGTCTCGGGAGCGGCTGTAGCGATTGACCCAAACAGTGCCGGCCTGCAGCCGTCGCGTCATGCGGATGGAACGCGAGAGATCGCAAGTGAAAAGTCCCGCCGCCAGCCCGTATGTCGGGTGGTCGGCGAGTGCGAGGGCCTCCTCTTCATCCGTGAAGCTCTGCACAGTCAGGACTGGGCCGAAGATTTCCTCCGTGACGGCCGGGGAGGTCTGATCGATGTTCGACAGCAGGGTTGGGCCGTAGAAATAGCCGTCAGTTTCGAGGCGTTTGCCACCGGCCAGGCATTCGGCTCCAGCCTGACGCGCCGCCTGCACGATGGCATCGATACGGGTGATCTGGCGCTCGGAAATGATCGGCGAATAGTCGCTCGTCTCGTCCCAGGTCGGGCCGGGTCGGATTGTCGCCATTTGTGACAAGATCGCCTCAATCAGCGGCTCCATTACGGATTGCTCGACGATGATGCGCGAACCCGCGACGCAGGCCTGGCCGGCATTGACGAGGATGCTGTTGGCGATGGCATTGGCGGCAAGCGTCAGGTCGGCATCGGCAAAGACGATCTGCGGGCTTTTGCCGCCGAGCTCGAGCGTCATTGGCTTTACGCCCGTCCTCGCGATATTCGCCATGATGGCTGACCCGGCCGCAGTCGATCCGGTGAAGCTGATTTTCGCGATATCCGGATGACCGGTCATCGCCTGGCCGGTGGTCTGCCCGTCGCCGAGCACGATATTGATGAGGCCCGCCGGAATGCCGGCCCGAACGGCTAGTTCGGCGAGGTAAAGCGTCGAGAACGGCGTCATCTCCGAGGGCTTCAATACAATGGCATTGCCAGCGGCAAGTGCGGGCCCCAGTTTCCAGCCCGCCATGGAGAGCGGAAAATTCCACGGCGTGATAGCGCCGACGACGCCATAGGGCTCGGTCAGGATCATGCCGAGGCACGAGTCATCGGTCGGGACGAGATCGCTGCCTTCCTTGTCAGCGAATTCGGCGAAGAAGCGTATCTGCTCGGCGGTGACCGCGACATCGCCCCCAATGAGCTGGCCGATCGGGCGCGTGGAGGAGACGGCTTCCAGCCGGGCAAGGGTTTCGCCTTCGGCCTCGATCAGGTCCGCCCAGCGATGCATGGCATTGGTGCGTTCGCGCGGGCGGCGGGTGGACCAGCTGCTTTCGCGGAGCGCCGTCTTGGCAGCGGATACGGCTTCGTCGACAAGGCCGTCATCGGCTACGGGGCACTCGGCATAGACGACGGCATCGGAGGGGCGGCGCATGGGCAACCCACCCCCGGCATCGATGTAGCGCCCGCCGATGAAATGGCCTTTCGGCAACTGAATTGTGTCTGGATCAAAGCTCAGAGCCATGGCCGTGTCCTTAGATGATATTGGCGAGGCCACACGAGGCCTACTATTCCACTCAACAGGCTCGTGCGGTCCTCATAAAAAGTGGTCGACGGTGCGGTTACATCACCGTCACATAGATCTTCCTGACCGTTTCGATGGTGCGCCAAGTGCCGGTGAAGCCCGGCTTCATGACAAAACTGTCGCCCGCTTTGTATCTAACCGGCTCGCCTTCATCCGGTGTGAGCTCAACGACGCCTTGAAGGATATGGCAGAACTCGAAGGTCTCGCCCTTGATCGAGCGGGTGAGACCCGGCGTTGCTTCCCAGACCCCGGTATGGACGAGCCCATCGCGCGCCACATCCTGGGCCCAGGTCTTGAACGAGGGATCGCCAGAGATCAGCCGCTCGGGGAGCGGTTTGGCTTCGCGCGGGGCCTCTGTGCTGTTCGGGTCGATGGTCTTGAGAAGGGACATGATTTCTCCTTGCTGTCCTGCTGTGGTTTAGTACCCGCGGCTGCGATCGACCAGTCCGATCGGGTCGAGGCCGGCGCGATGGCGCTTGACGTTCTCGATGACCGCACGGGCCGCGGTGTCCGGCTGTGTCACGCTGGCGATGTGCGGCGTGAGCATGATCTTGGGGTGCCGCCAGAACGGATGTTCGGGCGGCAGAGGTTCCGGCTCGGTGACGTCGATCACCGCCCCGGACAATTGATGCCGATCGAGCGCATCTATGAGGGCATCATGATCTAGCTGTGCGCCACGACCGACATGAACGAGCGATGCGCCGGGCGAAAGGGCCGCAAAGAGCTGCGCATCGAGAATGCCGCGGGTCTCCCCCGTGAGCGGGAGAAGGCAGACCAGAATGTCAGTCTCCCCAAGAAAGGACGGCAGCGACTCGGCGCCATAATGACAGCGCACTCCGTCGATCCGGCGTGGGGAACGGCTCCACCCGGACAGCGGAAAGCCGAATGGCGTCAGCCGCTCGATGACCGCTTGCCCGAGCATCCCGAGACCGAGCACGCCGATCCGGCGGTCTGCCGCCTGCCGGGCGGGCAGGGCTTGCCATCTGCTTTCGGACTGCTGCGCAAGATATGCCTTGAGATTGCGGTGAAGCGATAATACGGCAAGCGTCACATATTCCTGCATCATGCGCACGATGCCGTCTTCGACCATCCGGACGAGCTTGACCTCAGTCGGAAGGGTCTCGATCCGGAATTGATCGACGCCGGCACCGATCGAAAAGACGATTTCGAGATTTTTGAAGCGGTCGAGATCCGGCGGTAAGGTCCATGTCAGGACGTAACGGACATCATCAGGATCAACCTGCGTCAAATCCATAATGAAGGGGAGATCGGGAAGGTCGCGGGCGAAGGCTTCGGCGAAGATGCGCCCTCTCTCTCGATCGGAATTGAACCAGAACGCCATTTGTATGCCTCAGCTTCGGAGTGTTTCAGCGAGTCGCTCGATCATTGTCTGACACGCAACGAGTTCGTCGGTGCGAATGAATTCGTCGGCGCGATGGGCCCGGGCGATATCGCCCGGGCCGCAGATGATCGCGTCGATGCCGGCCGCCTGATAAAGCCCGGCTTCGGTGCCGTAGCTTACGGCGGCAAGCGTTTCGATACCGGTCAGTTGTTCCATCAGCCTAGCAAGTGGCGCATCGGCGGCGAGCGACAACGCGGGGTAGCAGCTCAGAAGATCCCACTTTGTTTCAAAGCCTCGCTGCGCAAGCGCGACTGCGGCAAGCCTTACCGGCTCGAGGAGATCGGCGGGTGTCGCTCCCGTGATCGCCCGGGCCTCGATTTCCGCCGTGAGGAAATCCGGAATGATGTTCACTGCTTGCCCGCCAGACACAGTTCCGACCTGGAGCGAGGAATAGGGTGGCTCAAAGCTTGGGTCCAATCGGCTGCTCCGGAGTGCCTCTCCCGTACGAACGGCGGCAAGCAGGACGCAGGCGAAGGCATGGATCGCATTTAGACCCTGATCGGGCCGCGACGAATGACCGGATCGTCCGCGAATCTCAACTCTTGCAGCGGCCTTTCCCTTATGGGCGCGGATCGCACGCATGCCACTGGGCTCGCCGATGATCGCTCCGATCGGCTTAGCGCAAAGGTCAGGCAACTGGCGGATCAGATGGGGCACACCCCGACAGCCGGCTTCCTCGTCATAGGAAAATGCGAAGTGTAGGGGGCGTGCGAGCGGCATTTCCACGACCGCGGGGAGTGCGGCCAATGCTGCAGCGAGAAAGCCCTTCATGTCGCTCGTCCCCCGGCCGAAGAGCAAATCGCCATCGGACCTCAGCGTGAACGGATCGGATGTCCAGTTCGACTCCAGGGCGGGAACGACATCCATATGTCCAGAGAGAATGTAGCCGGGCACATGATTGGGGCCGACCGTTGCGAAGAGGTTGGCGCGATCGCCTTCCGGTCCCCGCAGTACCGTCACCCTGGCACCGCAGCCTTCGGCAAAATCCCTGATCCATGCAACGATTCCGTCATTCGGCGTGCCGACGACGGAGGGAAAACCGACCAGCCGGTCGAGTATTTCCTTGGCGTTCATCGCAGGTCTCCTTGACGTAAGCTTCCAGCCGCGCTCTGATCTCCACAATATCGCCAACTGGGGCCATATCCTGCCGAACGCTCCGTCCGGATTAGCAAAATCTATCGAATCGCCGTATTCCGAAGCAGGATGTTTCGTGCGGGGCGCACCCCCGCGCCAACGGCGGGCGATCTGCTTGACTAGCGACTCCGCTGCCTGCAATCGCGACCATTGCGGTGCGAATTCCGTGCGGATACAACTGGGATCATGGAGGGGTTATTCCGAGCCGGTCTTGTATATATCGGCAAGATCCGGCAGGTCCCAATTGCCACCGGTCAGAACCGCACAAACCTTTTCATCCGACCTGATTTTTATGGAGCCCGCGAGCAGTGCTCCGATGCCGATCGAAGCCGCGGGTTCGGCGATCAGCTTGGCGTCCTTAGCAAGTGCGCGCATGCCTGCGATGATGTGCTCGTCTTCGACGAGAATGATTTCATCGACGTATTTCTCAATTATTGGATACGGGTTCTGACCTGGAACGCTAATTCTCAGGCCATCGGCAATCGTGTTCTTCAGAGGCAACGAGGTGCGCTGCCTGTTGATCCGACTATGATAATATTTCGGCGTCAGAGCAGGCTCAGCACCGATGACCCGAACCGACGGTTTGGTTTCTTTGATGGCGGTCGCAATTCCCGAGATTAGCCCTCCACCGCCCAAGGGAACAATGACCGTGTCCACGTCCTCCAGATCGTCCAAAATTTCACACCCGATCGTTCCCTGGCCGGCCATAACAATGGGATCCTCAAAACCGTGGATGGTCGCATAGTTGTTTTCTTGCGCGATCTCGTAGACCTTTTTCCACCTGGCGGCGGTGTCGCCGTCAAAGAGGACCACCTCCGCGCCGAGTGCTTCCGTATTGGCAATCTTAATCTTGGGGGTTGTTGTCGGGAGCACCAGGATGACTTTCACGCCCAGCATCCGGGCCGCATAGGAGAGCCCCTGAGCATGGTTGCCAGAGGAACTGGCTATGACGCCGTTTGCCATCGCCTCCCTTGGCAGGGAAAGTGTCTTGTTTAGAGCGCCACGAATTTTGAAGGCTCCGGTAATCTGAAGCGTTTCGGGTTTGAGATAAAGCTCGCAGCCAACAGCTTGCTCGATCTTCTCTGCACGCAGCAACGGAGTGTGTCTGATGTGGGGCGCCAATCGTTGGCGGGCTTCTTGAATGTCCTGAATAGTGGGATGGTTTAACATGATGCTGCTCGCCTTAGTAGGTTGCGTTCCCTCGAGGCACAGGATGGTCTAGGTCGAAGATTGATTAATCTTCCGGGTCAGATCGCAAGATAACGTAATCGTCCCGCTGGGACCTTCCAGTTCTTTAAGAATAAGCCGTGACCGAGGTCAGGATTCGAAGAATTCGAAGAAGGTCCCGACGCTTCTTTCTATCGCGTTGCTATAGATCTTCGACGCGGTCGTATTGTCTTGGATGGCCATTCCTGTGGAGTCGAAAATCGTCACTTCTTGATCGTTTTCCCTTCCTGGCTTTTTGCCGAGCAATATCTCTCCAATTTCGCCATGGATCCCGTCCTTGGTGATGATATGCTTGTCGAGCGGATGCCATGTTTCGCCCTTGTCGCTGCACTGCGCGATCGAGTCCACGACGACTTTGGCACTCCTGAATATCTCTGGATCCAGTTCCTGTTTGCCACGTTGATCCGTACCGATGGCGACGATATGCGTTCCGGGTCTTATCCAATCGGCTTCCACGAGCGAGCCCTTCCCGCGTGTCGTCGTAACGAGGATGTCGGCCTGCTCGACCGCATCCTTCTTGGAACGCGCGATGACGACCGGAATGCCGAATTCGTTTTCGATATCGATTTTGAAGCGGGAGAGCGTATCCGCGCTATTGTCCCAAGCATGGATCTCTTCGATACTCATGACCTCCCGGATCGCTCGGATCTGCATTCTGGCCTGATTTCCAGTCCCGATCGACGTGATTCTGCGAGCATCTTTCCTCGCCAGCACCTGTACGGAAACAGCCCCCGCAGCGCCGGTTCTCAAGCCCGTGATCAGGCTGCCGTCCATAACGCAGATCAACGCGCCATTTCTGGCGTCGAACAGCAGAATGGTCCCCATCCCGTTAGGTACGCCAAATACAGTCGGATTGTCGACGAACCCTCCCGAAGACGTCTTCATTGAAATAAGTTCATTGCCTTTGTAGTAGCCGAGCTTGAAATCGATTTCGCTACCGGGCGACGGGAGATGCATTCCTATATAATCGGGTTGCTCCACCTGATCACTGTTGAAGGCTTTGTATGCCTCCTCGACGGCACCGATGACGTCCTTCATGCTGATCAATCTGCTGACTTCTTCTTTCTTGAGAAGCAGGGTTTTCACGAACTTTCTCCCGTCGTTGGCACGAAGGTAAAACGTTAGGTTGGGCCCGCGAACTTAAGCCAGCCCGCCGATATGGAAGCTCTTCATCTCCAGGTATTCCTCAATGCCTGCCTGAGCGCCTTCGCGTCCGAGACCAGATTGCTTAACGCCGCCGAAGGGAGCCACTTCGGTCGAGATCGCACCAGTGTTGAGGCCGATCATACCGAATTCCAGCGCCTCGCCCACGCGCCAGGAGCGCTTCAGGCTCTCTGTGTAGAAATAGGCCGCGAGGCCAAACGGTGTCCCGTTGGCAATCGCAATCGCCTCCTCTTCCGTCTCGAAACGGAACAACGGGGCAACAGGGCCGAAGGTCTCTTCGGTGGCCAGTAGCATGTCGGTCGTTGCGCCGGTGAGGACTATCGGCGTTGCATATTGCTTACCGTCCACCAACGAGCGGCCGCGAGCCGCAATCTGAGCACCCTTTGCAAGCGCATCTTCAACGTGACGATCAATTTTCTCTATGGCCGCAGTGTTGATCATCGGACCTATGTCGATGCCGGCCTCGGTTCCAGGGCCGACTTTCATGGCTTTGACCCTGGCGCCGAGCTTCTCGGCAAAGACGTCATAGACGCCGGTCTGCACCAGAATGCGGTTGGCGCAAACGCAGGTCTGGCCGCCATTGCGGAACTTCGAGGCGATGGCGCCCTCCACGGCGAGGTCAAGATCGGCATCATTGAAGACGATGAAGGGCGCGTTTCCGCCGAGCTCGAGGCTCAACCGCTTCACGCTGTCGGCGGCGCCGCGCATCAGGAGCGAACCGACCCGCGTGGAGCCGGTGAAGGAGATCTTCCGCACCGTTTCGTTCGCCATCATTTCATTGCCGATCTCGGTCGGCATGCCGGTGACGATGTTGATTACGCCGGCGGGAATGCCCGCACGCTCGGCAAGGACACCGAGGGCGAGTGCCGAGAGCGGCGTGAATTCTGAAGGCTTGATGACAACGGTGCATCCGGCCGCCAGGGCGGGCGCGACCTTGCGGGTGATCATGGCATTGGGGAAGTTCCAAGGTGTGACGATCGCGCAGACGCCGACCGCCTCCTTCAGTACGACGATCCGGCGATCTGCCGTAGGCGACGGAATAGTGTGGCCACCGATGCGACGGGCTTCCTCGGCAAACCATTTAACGAAGGAAGCACCATAGCGAATCTCGACGCGTGCTTCATCGAGCGGCTTGCCCTGCTCGAGCGTGAGGAGCGTAGCAAGATCCTCGAGGTTCTCGATCATCAGCGCATGCCAGCGCTCAAGCAGGGCGGCGCGCTCGGCGTGGGTCTTCTTCTTCCATGTCGCGAATGCCTTGGCTGCCGCGTCTATCGCAGCACGTGTCTCAGCCTGCCCCATATCTGGGACGGTACCTACGGACGCCTGAGTGGCCGGGTCGATGACATCAATCGTCTTTGAAGAGGTGGCTCCCACCCAAGAGCCGTCGATGAGACCGGCTTGCCGAAATAGGTCCTTATCGTTCAACTGATGCATGCTGTTTCTCCCTTCGATCAGTCATTACTTTAATGCCATGCTTCTTCGTTCCATCCCGAGGGCCGTCAGCCCGGCCGAACGCCGAGATGGACGGACGGCAGCTGCCGCGGTCGGAGGACGATTTGATGAAGCCGTCGTCCTGTTCGACATAATCCTAGCGAGGAACGGAAAGCAGAATGCGTCGGCCTGGGCTGCCTGGACGAAACAAAATGATGTGGTTGGCTGCTCAGCAGTCGTTTATTCGGAGCGCATTCTAACGGGAGCAGACTCACAATCTGAAGAGCACCGCCGGCGTCAACGGCGTGCTCGATAGAATGCTATTCGATCCTGGATCCGGTAACCTTGGATGATGGCAGGCATGAACCAAGGATTGCCACTGTAGAGAGGAATTGACGCGGGCGGCCGAAAATCGAAAGCCGAACGGGCCTGCTCTGTGTGACCCAGAAGTTTGTGAGCAGCGCGCGTTCCCACCCACGGCGCCCAGACCACGCCTGAACCGCAGAAGCCAGTCGCGTAAACGACCCCTTCCCGCTCGAATATCCTGGGAAGCATGTCGCGATGCATGGCAACGTTGCCAAACCAAGTGTGGGACAATTTGACGTTTTCCAGCTCCGGAAACAGGTTGACGAGGCCGTTACGCAGATAGAGCTTGGGCTCAATCGGATCGCCCCTTCGTGAGCTGTCGCGGCCGCCGAGCAGAATGCGCTTTCCGTCCGGCGTGGGCCGGTAATAGAATCCAAGCTTACGGCCTTCCGTCATCGTCATCTGCTTCGGCATCAAGCGCGCCATGACATCTGGTGCAAGTTCTTCCGTTACGATGATGCGGCTTCGGACCGGCACCAGCCGGCGACGCAGATAAGGCACTGCGCCGTCTGTGTACCCGTCCGTGCAGACGAGAACTTGCCGAGCCCGCACCGTGCCTGCGGAGGTCGAAACCAGGAAGGCCGAACCATCCCGTTCGATAGAGCTCACGCGAGTTCCAGAATGGACGGTCAACCCGGAAGCAAGCGCCACGCGCAACAATTCGGCATGGAATTTAGCCGGGTGCAGTCCACCGATATCCATTCGCACCATGCCGCCGCGATAGAAGTCGGTGCCGATATATTTGCCTTGTTCGCGGTAGGGTACACCATATGCTTCAATGCCGAGCTTTTTCGCCAGGACGTCAGCGCTCCGGGCCGTCTTCTCATAATCTTCGAATCCGACGACGCCTTTGAATTGACCCACAAGCCGGAAATCGCAGTCTAGCCCTTCAGTTTTGATCAGGTTGTAGACGAATTCACGTGCGATCTTGCCCTCGGTCTCGATCGCGATCGCCTTCTCTTCGCCAAATCGCCGAGTGATTGTCGCGTAATCCGGACGAATGCTTCCGCTTGTGATCCCCCCATTGCGGGAAGACGCACCCTCGCCGGGATTCATTGCGTCAAACGCAGCTACCGACCTGCCTGCGCGCGCGAGAGTCAGGCCCGCGGACAGCCCGGTATAACCTGCGCCGACGATCAAGACATCCAGGTTCTTGGCCAGCGACTGCTTCGGCAAGGGTCTTACAGGCGCCGCCTCCCACCAATATGGAGTATCCTTTTCGGCAATCTTATATTCTTTCATGAGCTCTGCTCTTTCGTTGTTTTGACCCGAGCCGGGAAGGACAAAGTTGTCAGCTGTGGTCGCCCCGCACATCAAGCGCGTCACGCAGACCATCTCCGATAAAATTGAAACTGGTGACGGCGATGGTGATTGCCGCGCCCGGAATGATCGCCAGCCAAGGCGCGGTCCCGAGATACTGCTGTGCCCCATTCAACATGTTGCCCCAGCTCGGAAGCGGCGGCTGGATGCCGTAACCCAGGAAGCTGATATACGCCTCCATCAGGATGGCCCGGGCGATGGTCAGGGTCGATGCAACAATGATCGGACCAATCGCATTCGGGAGGATCTCTCGAAACATGATATGCTTAGCGCTCAATCCCAGCATCCGTCCGGCCTGAACGAATTCCCGTTCGCGGAGCGAGCGAACCTCGGCCTCGACGATGCGCGCCACTTCCATCCAGCTGCTGGCGGCGATAACAACGGTGATCATGATCGCGCTTGGTTTGAGTGCCGCGGCAAGCGCAAGCACGAGGAAGATCGAAGGGAAGGCGAGGAAACCGTCCACTGTGCGCATCAGCGCCGCCCCGATCCAGCCACCGCGATATCCCGCGATCACGCCGACGATGGTCCCGACCAGAGTGGACAGGAGCATTGCGGAAAAGCCGACGAGCAGCGAGATACGGCCGGCCATGAACAGTCGCGCCGCGATATCCCGGCCAAGAGGGTCGGTTCCGAGGTAATGATGACCAGTGAACGGACCAGCGAAGCGCGCACGCAGGTCGATATAAAGGGAGTCATAGGGGAGAATGTACGGTCCAAGCACGCATGCGAGCGTCAGAGCCACGATCATCGCCATCCCCAGCAGTGCGAGATGATGGCTCATGAAGCGGCGTGCAGCGCGGCTGTTCCACCAACGGTCCGACCCGGGATTTGCAGCAATAGCGGTCATAACGAGTGTCTCCTGTTGGGCGTGATGCGCTTAACTCATCCGAATGCGGGGATCGATGATCGCCACGGCGATGTCCGCGATCAGATTGCCCAGGATGACAAGTATGGCGGAGAACATCAGTAGTCCCATCACCACCGGATAATCGCTATATCCGAGACTATCGAGAAACAACCGGCCCATTCCCGGCCAGGTAAATACGGTCTCGGTAACGAGCGCCCCCGTAAGGATGCTGGGAAGCTGCATGCCCGCAAGCGTTATCATGGGCAGCAGGGCATTGCCGACGACGTGCTTCATAAGGATCCTACGTTCACTCAACCCCTTGGCACGGGCGGTCTTCACAAATTCCTGGCTGATGGCATCAAGCGTCGCGGTCCGCATATAGCGGCTCCAAATCGCCACATGGACCAGAGCAAGTACGATACTCGGGAGGATCAGATGGTGCAGATAGTTCAGAAGGGAGCCATCGCCGACCGTGTACATGTTGCCGGCAGGCAGCCAACCCAGTTGCAGCGAAAAAACATAGATACCCAGCAATCCGAACCAGAAGGTCGGAATCGATAGTGCCACCATGGCGCCGACGGTGGCCAGATAGTCAAACGCCGAATAGCGGTGCGTGGCGCCACGGATACCAATCCAGGTGCCGATTGCGATCGCTATCACCGTGGACGAACCCATCAACAACAGGGTCGCGAAAAGGTGACGGCCGATGACGCTCAACACCGTTGCCCCATCCCGGAACGAGTGCCCCCAATCGCCCTGCAGCAGGCGCCAGGCCCAGTCCAGGTACTGCATCCAAAGAGGGCGGTTCAGCCCAAGCTGTTCCTTGAGGCGGTCGAGATCTTCTTGGGTCATTCCGGGGTCGAGGCCGTACTGCGCCAACGGGCCTCCCGGTATCAGATTCAGGATGGTGAATCCGATGATTGAAACTATCACCAGTAGGATGAGACTCTGGTAAAGCCGGTTAAGTAGGAAGCCGCGCATTCAACTCTCCTCATGACATCGCCAATGGATGGGCCGCCGCCGCTACTTGTGACGGCGGCTCCGGAGATCAGCTCTTCCAATGCCATCCGGCGGCATGCCAGGATGCGACGCGGGTGTTGGCATTCGGCTTGAAGCCCTCGAGTCCTCCCTTACGGCCGAACACGTTGGTGTACGCAAACAACGGCAGGAACGGCAGGTCTTGCCGGACGATTTCCTGCACGCGGAAGTAAACTGCCCTTCGCTCTTCGGGATCAAACGTACGGACACCCTTTTCGAGCAGCGCGTCGACCTCCGGGTTGGAGTACTGTCCGGTATTTGATCCTTTTCCGCCTTTCGCGACAATCGCGCGCGTGTGCAGGCGGTTCGTCACGTCGGGGTCCGCCGCGATGACATAGGTCACACCGGAAATTGCGGAGTCGAACTGCGATTTGAGCCAGAAATCGCCCCACATCACTGCTCCTGGCAGATTTGATATGGTCATCTCGACCCCGATTTCAGCAAATGTCTGCTGCAGAAATTGCTGCACTTGTTCACGCAGATTGTTACCTGCCGTTGTTGCATTGGAAAACGACAAGCGAACGCCGTCCTTGGTGCGCACTCCATCCGATCCCGGCACCCAGCCTGCCTCGTCGAGGATTTGACGCGCCCGGTCCAGGTTGTACTCCTGCGCCGGCAGGTTCGGATTGTAGTAGTAGGATTGCTGCGGCATGAAGGTTTCGGTGAGGTTACCTACGCCATAATAGATCGCGTCTATGATCGCTTTTCTGTCCATAGCGGCGTAGAGCGCCTGTCGCACTGCCGGATCCTTGAATTGCGGCTTTTCAAGGTTGAGGTAAATCGACTCGACTGACGCCCCCGATTCCAGAGTAACCACGCGATCCGGCAAGTTACTGGCTTCCGCGTAATGATCGGCGGTAATGTAAGCTTGGTCGACAAGGTCGACGTCGCCGCTCTTGAACTGGGTGTAGAGCACCGTCATGTCCGGAATATATTTGAAAACGAGCCGCTCGAGATAAGGACCTTCCCCGAAATAGTCAGCGTTCGCGACGAGTTCGATATGATCGCCGGCGATGCGTTGCGCCCACTTGAATGCTCCAGTGCCAATAGGCGCCTGATTGAAGCCGGCGGCGTTCGGATCTGCCTCCTTCTCGAGAAGGTGCCTCGGAACAATGAAGGTCTCGGCGAGAAACGACAAGTAGGGCGCGAAAACGGACTCCATCCGCCAGGTGATCTCCGTGGGTGAGACCACCTTGATATCACGCACTAATGAATGGCCGCTCGTACGCCATGCTCGGAACTTGGGGTTGGTGATGAGTTCGAGAGTGAACTTCACATCTTCCGCTGTAAAGGGCTCACCATCATGCCAGCGGACGTCGTCGCGCAGACGAATGCGCCACTGCAGGCCGTCCTGCGAGATACCGCCATTCTTTTGGCTTGGTACTTCGGCCGCGAGATTGGGCTGGAGAACGCCCTCGGGGTCCATTCGAAAGAGCGCATCAAACACCGAGAAATGCACGGCGTCGTCGACTTCGGTATGCGCCATCAGCGGATTGAAGACAGTGGGTTCCTGTGAAAGCCCGACGACGACCCGACCGGTCGGTTTTGCAGGGGCGGTCTGGCCAAAGGCCGGCGACACCAGGAGGTTTGGCGCGACAAGCCCTGCCAGCCCTCCAGCTGCCATCATGCGCAGGGTCTGGCGTCGCGAATAGGTCTGTTTAGTCGTTTCAACCTTGGTCATGATGTCTCCTCCCTAGTGGACATGTTTGGATTGGCATTCAGGAATTAGCGGCGGTAGCCGGGGCGGTATTCAGACGCTCTCCGGGAATGGCTGCGACCAACTCGCGCGTGTAGGCGGATTGAGGATTGAGGAATATCTGCGAGGGCGGGCCGCGCTCGACGATCCGGCCCTTCTGCATTACTGCGATCTCGTCAGAAATCTGGCTTGCCACCCGCAGATCGTGGGTGATGAAGATCATGGCCACGCCGGTTTCTCGCTGAATTTGGTCCAGAAGTTTCAGGATCTGGGCCTGGATCGACACATCGAGGGCAGATACGGCCTCGTCGGCGATGAGAAGCTTCGGCTTGAACATCAATGCCCGCGCTATACCGATGCGCTGGCGCTGCCCACCGGAAAATTCGTGCGGATAGCGACCGAAGGCACCTGCATCGAGTCCCACATGGGACAGCAGCGCCCTCGCCTCCTCCCGGGCCTGGGCATAGGGCGTCCCGTGGGCGACGGGGCCGACCGTCAGAATCTGCCCGATCGTCGAACGCGGATTCAAGGATGCAAACGGATCCTGGAAGATCATCTGGATCCGCGGCCGCAAAGGGCGGAAAACCACTTCGGACAGCTTGGCGATATCGTGGCCGTCAAACAGTATCCGTCCACCGTCACTGTCCATCAGCTTGATGAGCAACCTCCCGAGCGAGGACTTGCCCGAGCCGCTCTCTCCGACGATCCCCAATGTGCGGCCAGGCGCCAGGTCGAACGATACATCGTTCACGGCGGTAACGATCCGCTTCTTGCCGAAAAACACACCGCTGCTTCGATAGGTCTTGACCAGACCTTCGACCTTCATGATTGGCTTGGCGGGAGCCGCGTCCTCGTGTGCACGATCCCTGCCGCTGAGGTGGGGGACAGCTGCAACCAAGCGCTGCGTATAGGAATGGCGGGGTGCCTTCAGCACCTGTTCCGCACTTCCTTGCTCTACGATATGGCCCTTTTCCATTACCACCACGCTGTCGGCGATCTCTGCGACAACCCCAAAATCGTGGGTGATGAACATCACACTCATGCCCTTGCGCCGCTGGATGTCGCGGATCAGTTTCAGGATCTGGGCTTGGGTGGTTACATCCAGAGCGGTCGTTGGCTCGTCCGCAATCAGGATCTTAGGCTCGAGTGCCAGAGCCATCGCGATCATAACCCGCTGGCGCTGCCCACCAGACAGTCGGAACGGGTACTGGTGGTACATCAATTCCGGGTCCGGCAATCCCACCTCTGTCAGCAGTTCAATAGCACGGATCCGGCGCGACGCGGGCGTTCCGACATTGTGCGCTGCCATAACTTCGGTGACCTGCCCGCCGACTGTCATCAGCGGATTCAAGGCCGAAAGCGGGTCCTGGAAGATCATGGAAACGACGCGACCGCGCAGATCCCTGAGCTGTTCGGGAGAAGCCCCCACGATGGCCGTGCCTTCGAGATGAATCGCGCCTGCCGCCACCGGTATCACCTTGGGTAGTAGGCCCATGATCGTGTTGGCTGTCACCGATTTGCCCGAACCGGACTCGCCGATGATGCACAAGATCTCTCCGCGCTTTAGATTGAATGAGATATTCTCTACGGCGAAAGCCCGCTCCATCCCTTTCGGGAGGCTGATACTCAGGCCGCGCACAGAGAGCGCCACCTCGTCCGCGCCCAAAGTCTGGATGCTGGCGATCATCGAGTTATCCTCCTATTCACCGCAACGATGCGGCAGTTGCAACGCCCCTGCGGGGAACGGCGTATGCTGTAGCTATCCACGCACTGACCCAGACTGCCGAGCTCTTACCGATACATGCACCAGCGGCAGCTCTGCGTCTCCTCCAGGCGTGACGCCGTTTGATCGTCACTACTTTCTTCGCGGTGTCGCCGTGTCTTGCAAAGGAGATCCCGCCTGGCAGACCCTTTGCCATCGCACGTCATGCCATGACCGAATGAGGCTAGTATCGACTTCTCCTGCCGAAGGAGTCACCGAATTACGCTTCCGCAACAGCAGGAAATTCCAAAATGGTTGGCGCCTTCAGAATTTCTCGACGCTCTTCGGAGACCAAGCAGAGCTGATTTATGAACTGATTCAAAGTCATCAGAAACCAGCGCCCGTTGTTAGAGAGCAGGTCGTGCCAAGACGGACCTCAATGTTGAGTTTGAACAGTTGCTTTTCCCGACAGCCCGGCCCGACCCCTGTCGGACTACTCTGATCTGTGCCGGCCAACCGGCAGTCAGTCGAACTTCTCTGTACCTAAGTTTCGCAAAGTTGCGTTGTCATCGGTGCGATGCTACGTAAAGCAAATCGGGGCACAGGGTTCCTCCTGCCCGGCACCCGTATTTCGGGAGAAGATTTCGAACGCCAAGGGCAAATCAGTGAAAGATGCCGAGCCTAGTGTGCAATCATGAGCTGATCGACCCTCGGCGGCTGCAGAGTTGCCAAGGTCGTTGCACTTGTTGAACCGGCGAAGGAGCTCAAAGTCAAATGCCGAAGTCAGTTCGACTTAAGTCATTCGAATTGGTGGCACGGGACATCAATGAGATCGATGTCGGCTCGCTCCACGCCTTAACCGTGGCCGTGGGTTGGCCACACCGTCCCAAAGACTGGGATTGGCTTCGCCAGTTCGGCCGGGGCATCGCGGTAGTCGACAGCATCGGCCGGGTTTTCGGAAGCGCCATGTGGTTCCCCTATGGCCAAGACGTTGCGATGATCGGCCTGGTGATCACCACCCCGCGCTCGCAGGCTCAGGGTAATGCGCGTTGGCTCATGGAGCAGGTATTCGAAGAATGCCGCGGCAGAAATCTGTATCTCAATTCAACTCGCGCGGCACACAACCTGTATGTCTCGCTGGGTTTTGCAAACGAGGCGACGGTATGGATGCACCAAGGAACGGTTGCTTCCTCCCTACCCAACTTGCCCGCCCCGAACGGTGATTTGATCGAGGCGGGGATTGATGCACTCCCGCAGATCATCGAACTTGATACCCAGGCCTTCGGTTGGAAGCGAGAGGAGCTGATCTCGGCACTAGCCCCGATTTCCACCATCCAATCCCTCTGCCGGGATGGGAAGATCGTTGGCTATTCTATATGCCGGGAGTTCGGCCGCGGCCATGTGATCGGCCCCGTGGTAGCAAGCAATGACGATGACGCGCTTCAGCTTATTGCCGTCCATCTACGGAACCTGAAAGGGCAGTTCGCGCGTGTCGACACGCGGGAAACAGGACCATTGGTCAACTTTCTTCGCGCGAGTGACTTTCGAGTGGCCGAACGAGTAACGACTATGTCGCGGGGCCGACTCCTTTTGAACCGCAAGGCCGGCGAGCCTTGGGTTTATGGCTTAGCTGGTCACGCACTCGGGTGAACCGCAGCCCGTCCCCTGATGACGGGCTCGATAGCTTTGGTCGGCTCATACACACAGGAAGCCTTTTCAGAGCAGCCTCGGCTTGTCAGCTCTTGCGTCGCCCCCCGCCTCGGCCTGCCGACGCTCGAAATGGCGGCTTTCGAAGCCACTTAGGTATTCCCGCCAACCCCGTCTCGCCAACTGCCATGAGAGGCAGACCGCAATGCTCTATTCGGCTTCCAACACAACGCTGCCAAAACCAGCGCACGCGAACGGCTGCCTTCGGTGGAGCAACAGCTGAACTCAGGACACGACCAAGTGCGAGACGCGGCGCCAGCAAAAGGTTGTGCGGGATTTGCTGCAACCGAAGAGACTTCTGCTGAAAGACGAAGCATTCCGGCACATTCTTCCAAACAACTGCAACTATGCTTCGTCCATGCCGTAGAGTTCACAGGAGCCAAGGATATGGATCGCTTCAGGCCAAAATACGTAACATTCGACTGCCATGGTACGCTAATCAACTTTCAAATGGCGGAAGCCGCTCGTGATCTGTTCGGTCATCTTCTGGATGGGCCGAGCATGGACGAATTCATCAGGAACTTCCAAGCGTACCGCATCGATGAGGTATTGCAGGACTGGAAGCCCTATGCCGACGTTGTTCACAACGCGTTGGAGCGCACGTGCCGCCGCAACAAGGTTGCATTCAGGCCCGAAGACGCCGAAACCATCTACAACCGCGTACCGACCTGGGGACCGCATCCGGATGTGCCCGAGGGCCTTGCCAAACTAGCCAAGGAAATCCCGCTGGTCATTCTCACAAACTCCATGGTGGCCCAGATCCCGTCGAATGTGGCAAAGCTAGGCGCGCCGTTCCATGCCGTCTACACCGCAGAAGAAGCGGGAGCTTACAAACCCCACCTCAAGGCGTTCGAATATATGTTCGACATGTTAGGATGCGGACCGGAAGACATCACGCACGTTTCGTCGTCTTTCCGTCACGACCTCATGTCCGCCTATGACCTGGGTATCAAAAGCAAGGTGTGGGTCAACCGCGGCCATGAGCCGGCCAACCCCTATTATGAATACACCGAGATCCGCGATATTTCGCAGCTGCCCGGCGTTTTCGGGCTCTGACTTGAGATAAGGCAACAGCGGTTCAGGGACGAAAACGCGCGCGGGCCACTGAGCTATGCTGGAGTGCCTGCTCTGAGCTAGTCAGATTAGATCAGGGTATCCAACTACGCAGCCCGAAAAGCACCATGAACGGACGAGGATCTTCAAATTGGGCGATCTTAGTGGACTTGCTGCTGATCAGGAACTAGGCCGGCGCAACAGCTCTGCGGCTCCGGCCTCCCGTCACCTACCGCATGCTGCAGCGTCGACAGAAGCCTATTTTCGTGCCGCAACCGCCATTCTGTCCTCGCCGCCAGACGAGTCAGAACCGGACATTTCGGCGACACTGCTCAAGCGGCACTACGGACTGGAAGGATCGACCGCGGTCTTATCCTCCGAGGTCGAGCGCACTGTAGAGGTCTCCCTGTCCGACGGCCGCCAATTGATCCTGAAGACGTCGGCACGACAAGAGGCTGTCGACAGCTTCCGTTTCCAAAGTGCCGCTTTGGCTGCACTGCAAGGAAGCGTGGGATTTGCTGCACCCACAGTGATCCCTACCAGTGGGGGCGCGTTGATGTTTGAGGAAGAGGGTCTCAGTGGTTACCTGCAGACCCGAATCGAGGGCGTGTCTCTGCACCAGGAGACGCCGACTCCTGATCTCCTCTTTCGAACTGGAAACGCCCTCGGCCAGATGGACCTAGCCCTTGCGCAAGTCAATATACCCGCAGCCCACCGCCCCATTCTCTGGCATGTAGGGTGCTGGCCGCGATTGATGGAACTGGAGGAACACCTACCTTCTGGAAGCGTTGCCGAAAGCGTTCGGACCGCAATGGCGGAGTACATGAGGTTCGTCGAGCCGCAGATCTCGAACCTGGAGTGGCAGGTCGCGCACAACGATCCTAGCCCGTTCAACACAATTGTTACCCCCCACGGCTTGGGTTTCATCGATTTCGGCGATGGCTGCTGGAGCCCCAGGATACAGGACCTGGCTATCGCGGCGAGTCACCTCGTGACAGATCCGGCGCTTCCTTTGGGCGGAGCCGAACATCTCATTTCGGGCTATGCCTCGGTCGTCCCACTTTCCGCCTTGGAAGCAAGACTGCTGATCGGACTCATGCGCGCACGACAAAGCGCACTGATACTGGTCAATTACTGGCGCTCCCACCTCTTTCCGGCAGACGCGCAATACATCAAAAAGAATGTGGCTCGTGCCGAGCGCGGGCTAACTATTCTGGCGCCTCTTTCCACTGCATCAGGTGAGGCCGCAGTCCTCGCGGCAGCGTCACAGCCATCGCCGTAACTCTTAGACAGGCAGGAACACATGTCCACAGACCTTATGCCCAATCGCTACAGACCCGGCGAGTCTGATCTTCCAGCGCGCGAGGCCGAGCTGATTGCCCGTCGTGATGCAGTTCTGGGAGCATCTTATCGACTGCAGTACCGACGGCCCGTGCACTTCGTTCGCGGCGAAGGCATGTGGCTCTACGATCCCGACGGGCGAGCCTATCTTGACTTCTACAATAACGTTCCTTCCCTCGGCCATTGCCACCCGGAAGTAAACGCGGCAATGGCCGAGCAAGCGGCCCGAATAAGCGCTAATACGCGTTATCTAGAACCAAGACTTGTCAACTATGCCGAGCGGTTGGTTGATACCTTCCCCGAGGAGCTAGACCGGGTGGTCTTTACTTGCACGGGGAGTGAATCCAACGATCTGGCCCTGCGTATCGCACGACTTGTGAGCGGCGGCGAAGGCGTGATCGTTTCCTCTTATGCCTATCACGGCACAAGCGCGGCCGTCGCCGCGGTTTCGCCAAACTTGGGCGATGCCGTCAAGCTCAGCCCATTCGTCCGCATGGTACCGCTTCCCGGTCCAGCGGGCGTGCCAGAATCCCAGGCTGCGGACTTTTTCGAGGCACAGATCCGTTCCGCCATTTCGGATCTGAACCGTCGTGGCATAGGCGTTGCGGCCCTGCTTATCGACAGTATTTTTTCCAGCGACGGCGTATGGGTGGATCCTCCCGGCTTCGTTGCCGCCGGAGCTGCAGCGGCACGGGACGCAGGCGGCCTCGTCATCGCCGACGAAGTTCAACCGGGCTTCGGGCGAACTGGCGCTCATATGTGGGGCTTCGAGCGGCACGGGATCGTTCCGGATCTTGTAACCCTCGGCAAGCCAATGGGTAACGGGTTTCCAATTGGCGCGGTCGTTGGTCGCAAAGCCCCAATGGAGCGCTTTGGTGCAACCGCTCGCTACTCGAACACCTTTGCCGGAAACACTGTTGGAATAGCGACGGCGGACGCCGTGCTGACGATCCTGCAACGTGACCAAATCCCTGAAAATGCGCTTGCCATGAGCCAGCGGCTTCGAGCCGGGCTGACGGAGATGGCAAAGCAGCATACGGGCGTTCGTGCAATCCGCAATGCCGGTCTCTTCTTTGGCGTAGACATCGGGTCCGAAGGCATGCCGGCCTCGCGCCGGCGTGCAATGGCTTTGGACGTGGTGAATGCAATGCGGGATGATGGCGTGCTTATCAGCACGACAGGAGCCAATGAGGATGCGCTCAAGGTGCGCCCTCCACTCGTTTGCAAAACCGAGCACGTAGACCTCTTCCTAGCAGCTATGAAACGCGCACTCATCAAGGTCGCCGGGTACACGAAGCCCGACGGCTTGTGCGGAGCCACCTGACAGCGTCACACCAAAATCGTAAGCCGCAAGTCGAGGCCAATCCAGGCGGCGAAACCTGGGCATGCTCGCGTCGTGAACTGCAGCTCAAGTCCGCCAAGATCGGAGCGGCTGAATAAAGACACGCAGAACGGAAGGCAGAGGCGCCAAGATCGCGCCTCTGCCGCTTCCGTCATCCAAATCGCGCGGGCGTGCGCGACTTCTCTTGAGCCCGCAGCGGCGCCGGACCGCTGCTGCAATGGCGATTGGACTACAGATCGAGCTTCGCGTCACCAGCGTCGCCTGCGTACGATTATTCACGATCTGCCACGGCGAACGAATTCTGATCGTCGTCGATGTCGTGGGCGGCACGGCGCTCTCAGCGCCTGCGAGCCGGACGTCACAATGGTTGGCGGCATCCGTATCGACCTGCCCCCAACCGGGTCGCTGCCGACGGCACGATGGTGTCGGCAAAGGACTGAACGGCCCATGCCTTCATGCGGAAATGCCTTGAGGTTCTAGGCACCGAGATCTACCACATCTGATACCAGCCCGGCACACCTTCGTGTGCCCTTCTTTCGCAGCAGTTTCGCCGCTCGCTAAACCGCCCCAGGGTTCCAACCGCGCCCTCTGTTGCCAAACATTTCGTATCCGTCCTTCGTGACGGCGAGCGTATCCTCGAGCTTGATGAAACCGCGTTGCGGATGGAGCATCGTCGTCTCGACGGAAATGACCATGCCTGCCTCCAGGGGCCGATCCGCATCTACGCCTTCGTAAGCGACGGGGTGGTTGGTCATCAGGAACGGTGCTTCGTGGCTGATGAGCCCCATGCCGTGGCAGAAGAAGTCGGTAAGGTCGGCCGAAGGCGAGCTTCTCAAAGCCTCTTCCGCCGAAGCAATCATCTCACTGCCTCTCGCCCCGGCCTTGATCCTGGCAAAGGCTGCCTGCTGGATCGCATCGACTTCAGCTAGCAAGTCCTCGAGCTCCGCATCGGGCTCGCCGAGCACGCCCATCCGGCAAAGGTCACCGATATAGCCCTGGTAGTTGCCGCCGGAATCAATCGAAAGCACCTCACCCTTCGCCCATGCCTGCGGAGAGGCCGCACGGTTGTGACTAGCACCCAGGGTCAGCAGGCAATACTCGAAATACAGTCCGCGATTGGTCTCTTCTCGCCTGAGCCGTTCAATGATCTCGCCCTTGGTGGATCCCTCTCGTGCAGCCGCGATGGTGGCGAGCATGGAATCAGTGATCAGTTCGGAGGCAACCTTGAGCTTCTCCAGCTCTTGCGGTGTCTTGATCGAGCGCAGTCGCTCGAGCGTATGCGTCGCCTCCACGAAACGCGCACCTTCAAGGCGAGAAGCCAACAGATCCCGCGCATCGGCCGGCAGGAAGGGCGGTTCGATGCCGATGCGAGCACCCGACTTACCGATCTTTCTCAGATGCTCGACCGCAAGCGCTGCTGCGTCGAGTGTACCCCATGTCGCCGTATGAACGGCGGGTGTCCAGAAAGGGTTGTTCTGGTGTTCTCCCCCTTCCATGCGGTTGCCAATATACGCCGAGTGATCGGGGGAGCCCTTCTCATAAACGACGATCGGCAGATAGCGGCTGTGGCCAATCGCATCCATTGCGGCGAAGAAGATGAACTTGTAACCGCCCAGCAGGTACTGCGTGTTGTGCTTGGATGTGGCGAGCAGAACGTCGATGCCCGCCTCCTCCATGAGCTTGTCGAGTTTCGCCGCATCGAAGGGGGGCCCCGCCGCCAGCGTTTGTCTTGGGCTGATGTCCACGGAATTTCTCCCACAAAGCCGTTGTCGTGCGCCCTTAAGTACCGGGCGGGATTAGACGGAAATCCGGCAGATCCCGAAGCGCACGCTCAGGGCCTGCCGGTGAATAGACCACGAAAAGCTGCATCGGGCCCGGACCCGTGTTCCTCGTCGAGTGAAATCGGCTTTCCGGTACATAGATAGTGCAACCGGGTCCAACCCTCTGCGTCACCGGATCGCCGTTCTCGTCCTCCA
Source organism: Sinorhizobium sp. P24N7 (assembly GCF_042436655.1). Lineage (NCBI taxonomy): Bacteria > Pseudomonadati > Pseudomonadota > Alphaproteobacteria > Hyphomicrobiales > Rhizobiaceae > Sinorhizobium > Sinorhizobium sp. P24N7. The sequence continues at coordinate 249,709 of NZ_JBHMIW010000009.1, forward strand.
CCATCTGCTCGCCCTCTCCCGAGATGACGAAAATGATCTCTTCGGCGCCCGGATGATTGTGACGCGTGTGCCCTTCGCCGCTCGGCAAATCCACCACACCGCCCGAGAAGCGCTCGGCCCCGTTCACCTCCGGCGCGACCGTCAGCGCAAGCCGGCCCCAGTCGAAGCCGAAACTGTCAACATCAATCGGGTAGAGAAAATATTTGTCCTTTGCCATGCCGCGGCCTCCTCCGCATCCTGCTCGCTTCAGACCACCGTACCGATGGCAAGCGCCTTGAACTCTTCCGTCTGCTTGCGGATCGCCACCTCGGCAGGCAGGCGTTCCATGGAACTTGCGCCATAAAAACCATTGCAGGCCGGGCAACGATCCAGGATGTACCGTGCGTCCTCCGGCATCGAAATCGGCCCCCCGTGGCAGAGCACAATGACGTCCTTACGTACCGAGCGCGCGGCAGCCGCTATCGCGTCGATTTCGCTCGCGCAGTCGTCGAGCGAGATCGCGGAAGTGGCGCCGATCGCACCTCCCGTGGTAACGCCCATATGAGCGACGACGATGTCTGCACCCGCCTTCGTCATCGCGATCGCTTCTTCCTCGTTGAAGACATAGGGTGTCGTCAGCAGGTCGAGCCGGTGGGCCTCGGCGATCATGTCCACCTCGAGACCATAGCCCATCCCCGTCTCCTCGAAGCTCCGCCGCATCCGTCCATCGAAGAGGCCGATGGTGGGGAAATTCTGTACGCCGGAAAAGCCCATGGCCTTCAGTTCCGCGAGAAACTGGGGCATGAAAACGAATGGGTCGGTGCCATTGACGCCGGCGAGTACCGGTGTCGCCTTCACGACCGGCAGCACCTCTAAGGCCATTTCCATCACGATCTCATTGGCATTTCCATAGGCGAGCAGACCGGCCGCCGAGCCACGGCCCGCCATTCGGTAACGGCCGGAGTTATAGATGATGATGAGGTCGATGCCCCCGGCCTCCTCGGCCTTGGCCGAAATCCCCGTTCCGGCCCCACCTCCGATGATTGGCTTGCCGGCGGCGATCATGCCGTGGAACTTTTCAAGAATGGTCTTGCGGGGGATTAGTGGCATCGGTGTCTCTTTCAGAGTTGGCAATGTCTCGGTACGCGGCGACTGCCGCCTCGGCGAACTGCGGATCGTTGATGTGGAGCGGAAGGCGTTCGATGCGGCGCCGGTCATTTCTATCGACGGTGGCTTCCAATGCCTCGAAGAGCGCCGCATCCGCTGCAGGATCGAAGAAGGCGCCGCCCTCGATATCCAGTGCCGACACGCCTCGCTCCGGGATCAGGAACCGGAGAGGTCCGCTGCAGAGGTTCAGCTTTGCGCCAATCCACCTTCCGATCGCGGCGCATTCCTCCGGAGTCGTGCGCATGAGGGTGACGTTTGGATTGTGGCGGTACAAGAGCCGGCCGGAATATCGCTCCGGCACCGTCTCTGGCGCCCAGAAATTGACCATATCCAAAGCCCCGACGGAGCCAACATAGGGCAATTCGGTGCGCGCAATTGCGCCGAAACGATCCTCGGTCGCCGGCAACACGCCGCCGAAGAGAAGATCGCATACCTCCGTCGTCGTGATGTCGAGCACACCCGATAGAAGCCCGCTGTCTGCAAGCTTCTCCATTGCTCGTCCACCGGTGCCTGTGGCGTGGAAAACCAAACAGTCATGATCGGCCTTCAGTCGTTCAACGATGGCAGTCACACAGGGCGTCGTCACGCCGAACATGGTCAGGCCGAGAGCAGGCTTCGCGGCCGTTTCGTCTGCCGGCCTGTTCGCCATAGCGGTAATCGCCTCTGCCGCATTTTTTAGGATCACGCGGCTCACGCGGTTGAGCCCGGCCAAGTCGGTAACCGACGGCATCATGATGATGTCCGAGACGTCAACATAAGGTGCCACGTCGCCGGACGCGAGCGTCGAGACCATGACCTTCGGTAGCCCGAGCGGCAGCCTGCGCATGCCGGCGGTGATGATCGACGTCCCGCCGCCACCACCCATGCCCACCACACCGGCGACGTCGTCCCGGGCGGGAAGGAACCTCGCGAAGGCCTCGCCCATCGCAGCGATCGCTGTTCCCCGGTCGTCGCCGGAAAGCACCGCGGCGACACCGCCCGGATGGGCCGCGGCCACGGTTTCGGCGGAAATGTCGACCGAAACCTTGGGGCGACGCGAGCCGATATCGACCAAAACAGGCTGGCCGCCTGCGGCCTCGACGCAGGACGCAAGATAAACGAGTTCCTCCCCCTTCGTGTCGGCCGTGCCGACGACGTAGATGCGCTTCATCTCTCCTCCCCGGCGACCCTGGCCTCCTCTGCCTTGAAGGCCGCCTCATGCCGACCGGTTTGCCGGCACTTGCAAAATTATGAGATGCGCGTATCGTAAAGATATGGATGTCTCACGTCAACAGAGCGAATCCGTCGCACGCGCTGAACGCGGTCCTCGAGCCCGCACACGCAAACTCATGTTGGATACCGCCACACGGTTGATGCAGTCCGGTATAACCCCCTCGGTGAGTGAGGTCGCGGAAGCCGCCGAAGTTTCGCGCGCCACTGCCTACCGATACTTTCCGAGCCAGGCGGCGCTGGTTCATGCGGTGGTGCACGAGGCGCTCGGCCCGATCCTCGACTGGAGATCCGAGGCGCCCGATGCGCTCACCCGCGTTGGCGATCTGCTCGCAACTGCCATGCCGCGCATCGACGAGTTCGAAGCGACGTTCAAGGCTGCACTGAAGCTCTCGCTCGATCAGTGGGCGCAGCGGCAGGCAGGCACGCTTGGTAACGAACCACAGCTCACGCGAGGGCACCGCGTCGAGCTCCTTCGACAAGTCACCGTGCCACTCGAGGGCAAGGTGCCGGCTGAGGCCCGCGAGCAGTTGGCTCAGGCTCTCTCGCTTGTTTTCGGTGTCGAGGTGCTGGTCGTGCTTAAGGATATTTGGGGCCTCTCGTCCGAACGTGCGCAAGCGGTTGCAGAGTGGGCGGCGGCAGCCTTGGTCGAGGCGGCGGTCCGCGATGCGCAATCCGCGACATAATCTCGCGCATTCTCGTGGACTCGCGGAACTGGTTTGACCAATTTAGATAATACGCATGCATGACGACTTATGGACAACTTCATTCCTGGTTGAACTGGGGGTAAGGCATGCAGGTTAAATTCCATAACAAGCCGGGCATTGCGAGCGGTGGCCTGCGGCAATGGCGAAGAAACAGTAATCTTGACGCTCGTGAGATTTGGTAATACCAGATTGGTGCTGCGTTCGCTTGGGCTTAATATCAGTCCCAGGCCGCAAGGGTCGGAGGAGGACTCGCCGCAGAAGCGCCAATCAGGAGGATTTGACAGACGAACCGCCGTGGAAAAGGCGGGGCGGGATGCACAAAAGGGGAGGAATATTATGCGCAAGACAGTGGCCGGTCTGGTGGCTGGTATCAGCTTTATGTTCGCCTGCGGGACTTCCGCGCAATCACAAGAACTGACGATTTTCTGGGCCGAATGGGACCCGGCCAATTATCTCCAGGAGCTTGTAAACGAATACGAGGCCGAGACCGGCGTGAAGGTCACGGTCGAAACGACTCCATGGGCCGACTTTCAAACGAAGGCCTTTACCGAATTCAACGCCAAGGGCTCGGCCTATGACATGGTCGTCGGCGACTCACAATGGATCGGCGCCGCATCGGAGGCCGGCCACTACGTCGACCTCACCGAGTTCTTCAATCAGCACAAGCTAAACGAGGTGATGGCTCCTGCCACGGTGAAGTACTACTCGGAATATCCTGCGAACTCCGGCAAGTACTGGTCTATCCCTGCCGAGGGGGACGCTGTCGGGTGGTCATACCGCAAGGACTGGTTCGAGGACCCGAAAGAGATGGAAGCCTTCAAGGCGAAGTATGGCTATGACCTCGCTCCGCCCAAGGACTGGAAGCAGTTGCGCGACATCGCCGAGTTCTTCCATCGTCCGGACCAGAAGCGCTACGGCATCGCGATCTACACCGACAACTCCTATGACGGCCTCGTTATGGGCGTAGAGAACGCCATCTTCTCTTTCGGAGGAGAACTCGGAGACTACAGCACTTACAAGGTCGACGGGATCATCAACTCGGAGAAGAACGTCAAGGCTTTGGAAGCCTACCGCGAGCTTTACGGTTTCACCCCTCCTGGCTGGGCAAAGTCCTTCTTCGTCGAGAACAACCAGGCGATCACCGAAAATCTGGCGGCGATGAGCATGAACTACTTCGCCTTCTTCCCGGCGCTGGTCAATGAAGCATCAAACCCGAACGCGAAGGTCACCGGCTTCTTTGCCAACCCGGCCGGCCCGGAGGGCGACCAGTATGCCGCTCTCGGAGGCCAGGGCATCTCCATCGTCTCCTATTCGGAGAACAAGGAAGAGGCGATGAAATTCCTTGAGTGGTTCGTCAAGGACGAGACACAGAAGCGCTGGGCCGAGCTCGGCGGTTACACGGCAAGCGCCAAGGTATTGGAGTCCGAAGAGTTCCAAAACGCCACGCCCTACAACAAGGCATTCTACGAGACCATGTTCAGAGTGAAGGACTTCTGGGCAACGCCCGAATATGCCGAGCTGCTGATCCAGATGAACCAACGCATTTATCCCTACGTGACGGCCGGCCAGGGTACAGCGAAGGAGGCGCTCGACGCTCTCGCCAAGGACTGGAACGCGACCTTCAAGAAGTACGGCCGCCAATAACGAACGACACGCGGGTGGGTGCCCGGCTCCCTCCCGCTCTTCAACTTGGCACCGGACAGGGCTCGCGCCGGACGCGGTGCCGCGCTCAGGCAATACGCAACAGATGGCGCAAATGCGCCCGGCGTCGGCTCTGGGAGGAGGAGCACATTGGCCACCGTGGTTATGACATCGTTGGATTCGAAGTCGCGCGCCGCTTCGCGCGGCTTGAGCGACATCAAAATTCGCAATCTTTTCATTATTCCGACGATCCTGTTCCTGATCGTCTTCAACATCTTCCCGTTGATCTACTCGCTCGGCTATTCGTTCACCGACTTTCGTGCTTCGACGAACGCGCCGGCCACATTCGTCGGCCTGCAGAACTATCGGGAACTGTTGAACGACCCCTTCATCTGGGCGAACTTCGCAATTACGGCGAAATACGTGATCGTGTCGGTTGCCGGTCAGGTTGCCGTCGGTTTTGGCACGGCGATGCTGCTCAACCGTGAAATCCCCTTCAAGGGTCTCATCACGACCCTGCTTCTGCTGCCGATGATGTTGTCGATGGCGGTGGTCGGGCTCTTCTGGAAGCTGCTCTACGATCCTTCCTTCGGCATCATCAACTACGCGCTCGGCCTCGGCTCTTTCGAGTGGCTGGCGAATCCCGAAATGGCACTCTACGCCGTCGCAATCACCGACATCTGGATGTGGTCACCCTTCGTGATGTTGCTCTCACTCGCTGGCCTCTCGGCCGTACCGAGGCACCTTTACGAGGCGGCTGCCATTGACCGAGCGGGACCGTTCTACACGTTCTTCCGTATCACTTTGCCGCTCGTTGCGCCGATACTCATGATCGCAATCATCTTTCGCACGATGGAGGCTTTCAAGACTTTCGATCTCGCGTACATTCTCACCAGCCAACCGACCACGGAGGTGATCTCGATCCGCCTCTACAAGATGGCGTTTCAGGAATGGCAGACCGGGCGGTCCTGCGCACTCGCCTACATCGTGCTGATCATGGTGCTCGCGATTACCAACATTTACGTCAAATATCTCAACAGGGTGAAGGAGCGCTGAGATGGCGGCTGTCCAAACTCGCTCCGAGCGCGCGCTGAACCGGGTAGCGATCGCCGCCGTGCTCGCAATCACGCTGCTGTTCCTCGCACCGATCTATTGGATCACGTCTACGGCCTTCAAGCCGCGCAACCTCGCGACGACCATCCCCCCGACGGTCATCTTCGAACCGGAGATCTCACCGTTCGTCAAGCTCTTCACCAAGCGCTCTCAGTTGCGGTCAGCACCGGAACCCGAAGACTATGCTGCCGCTCCCTGGTGGGAACGGCTGGTCTTCGACGGGGGGGAAAAGGTCGTACGTTCGGGACGCGGTGAGGTGCAGTTATCCGGCTACCCCAACCGCTTCATGAATTCGCTCATCGTGGCGATCACCTCTACGGTGCTCGCCGTCGGAATGGGCACCTTCACGGCCTACGGCTTCTCGCGTTTCAAAGTGAAGGGCGAAGCGGACCTGTTGTTCTTCATTTTATCGACACGCATGCTGCCGCCCGTGGTCGTGGCGATCCCCATGTTCCTGATGTACCGGGCTGTCGGGCTGAACGACACTCACTGGGGTCTTATCATCCTCTACACCGCCTTCAATCTGTCCTTCTCGGTCTGGCTGATGAAGGGCTTCATCGACGAGATTCCGAAGGAATACGAGGAAGCGGCGCTCGTCGACGGCTACACGCGCTTGGAAGCCTTCTTCAAGATTGTGCTGCCAGAGGCCGCCACAGGGATCGCCGCGACCGCCGTCTTTTGCTTCATCACAGCGTGGAATGAATATGCTTTCGCGCTGATCATGACGAACCGGCGCGCGCAAACGGCACCGCCCTTCATCCCAAGCCAGGTCGGCTCTGGCCTTCCGGATTGGACCGTCATCGCCGCAGGTACCTTCCTGTTCCTGCTACCGGTCGCAATCTTCACCTTCCTGCTCAGGAACCATCTCCTGCGCGGCATGAGCTTCGGAGCGATCCGCAAATGACGTTTCGTGCCATAAATCAGAAGTATCTGGCGCCAGGCGCGCAGCTCCTGATGATATTCGGGATCATCGCGCTGTGCCAGCCGTGGAACCTGTTCCTTCATCGCTATGGACTGACGATGACGTTAGTTGGGCTGATTGCCTTCATGATCACGTCGAAGGTCCCGCCGGAACAGAAAGCTGACGAGAGCAGGCCATGACGCAGATTGAATTACGCGGGATTGAGAAGCACTTTGGTGCCGTTCAGGTCATCAAGGACCTCAATCTCACCATCGCCGACAACGAGTTCATTGTTCTGCTTGGCCAGTCCGGCTGCGGCAAGACGACCACTCTACGCGCAATCGCCGGCCTCGAAACGATCGACGAAGGCGACATCCTCATAGACGGTCAGCCGGTGCAGCACATAAAGGCGTCGCACCGAGACATCGCCTTTGTGTTCCAGTCCTTCTCGCTCTACCCGCACATGACGGTCTTCGAGAACATCGCCTTCCCGCTCCGCGCCACGCGCAGCAACCCTACGGATATCAAGCGCAAAGTTCAGGCGGTTGCAAAAACGCTCCAGATCACCCATCTGCTCACCAAAAAGCCCTCCGCTCTTTCCGGCGGCGACATGCAGCGCGTGGCGATCGGTCGGGCACTCGTCCGGCGTCCCAAGGCGATGCTTATGGATGAGCCGATCGGCGCGCTTGACGCGAAGCTCCGCGAAGAGATGCGCGCTGAAATCAAGCGACTTCACATCAAACAGGGCTCGACAACGATCTACGTGACCCACGACCAGGTCGAGGCAATGTCCCTCGCCGATCGCATTGTCGTTATGCACGAAGGTGTGCTGCAGCAAGTCGGCAGCCCTCATGAGGTCTACGCTCGTCCTGCCAATATGTTCGTCGCGCAGTTTGTCGGGAGTCCGGTAATGAACATGTCTGACGTGACGGTTTCCGAGGACGCGGGGCATGCGCGCGTCGTGGTGCGAGGTGCTCCAACGTACTTCGATTTTCCGTCGAGTCTCACGGCCCAGCTCGCTGTCGCTGGGGCTCGAAACGGAAATCTCACCCTCGGCGTACGACCTGAAGGGGTTCTCGTGTCGAGGGAAGCACGTGAGGGCTTCGTGCCCGTCGAGGCCCATATCATCGAACCGCTCGGCTCGCATGACATCATAGACCTGCAGGTTGGCGATCAGATGCTGCGCGCGCGGACAAAAAGTGGTTTCGTACCCCGACCCGGCGAGGCCGTCTGGGCTCGCATAGATCCGGCTCAGGCGCATTTCTTCGACAGCTCGACTGGCACATCTTTCGGGATCAGGCTCTGATGGCGCATATCGAACTCAAAGGCATCACCAAGACCTTCGGTACCCACACCGCCCTGAGGGATCTCAGTTTCGAAATTGCCGACGGAGAGTTTTTCGTGCTGCTCGGCGAGACGGGCGCCGGCAAGACGACGACCCTCAGGCTGATTGCCGGGCTCGAAAAGCCGACGGGCGGACAGATCTTCATCGACGGTGAGGATGTCGCCGACTGGGGCGCCGCCGAGCGCGACGTGGCGCTTGTGCTGCAGCAGTATTCGCTCTATCCGCGCTATACCGTCCGCGAGAATCTCGAATTTCCGCTGAAGTCTCGCATCCGGCGTGTCGAACCGGCCGAGATCAAGGAGCGTGTCGCCCGTGTCGCGAGGACGCTCCGCATCGAGCATCTGCTCGACCGCAAGACTGACCGACTATCGGGTGGCGAGATGCAGCGCGTGTCCATCGGCCGAGCCATCGTGCGCAAGCCGCGCGTCTTTCTGATGGACGAGCCCCTTTCCGCCCTCGACGCCAAACTGCGCGAGGCGCTGCGCACTGAACTCAAGAACCTTCAGATGAATCTCGGCGCAACCTTTCTCTTCGTCACCCACGATCAGATCGAAGCCATGTCGATGGGCGACAAGATCGGCGTACTCAACAACGGCCAGCTCGTTCAGACAGGCACCCCACAGGAAATCTATCGCAATCCAGTCAACACGTTCGTTGCACGTGCAGTCGGATCGCCGCCGATGAACCTGATCTCCGGCAAGCTCGCGGCCAGCGAGGCTATCGCGGACGAAGGCTACCGCTTGCCTTTTGACGCCGCGCTGGGCGCTGCGCTTGACGGACGGCCCCTGACCTTCGGCATCCGCCCTGAGGATCTTTTCCTCGAAAGCGGCGCACCCGGCGAGGCCCGCGTGCACGACATCGAGAACCATGGGGTCGAAAAGATCATCACGCTTCGTACAGGCAACCACTTCTTGCAAGCGACGGTGCCAGCTCAGACCGACCTCGAGATCGAGGAGTCTGTTCGCTTCTCCTGGAATCCGGAAAAAGTCGTGCTCTTCGACGGCGGAAGCGGGATGAGCCTGCGCCATCCTTGCCGAGGCGTCATTGACGACAAAAAACCGAGTCCATCCTGGACGTGACTTCCCGCCCGTCTGCCCGTCATTCACATGACCACCTGGAGGCGTCCATCCGGAATGGACGAAGCCCTATGCAGGGAACCGCCGCCTGTAATGTTCCACGACCTCAGGGTTGCGGAGATTAACGGGCAATCCCCCTTCCATGACGCGGATCGCTTCGGCCGCAGCTCCTATTCCCATGCGCATCATGCTTTGCTCTGTAATACCGGCGAGATGAGGCGTCACGATCACATTGTCCTGCCGGAAGTAGGGATGCTCGGACGGGAGGGGCTGTGTAGAGAACACGTCAAGGGCAGCGCCGCCGATACGCCCCATCTCCAGCGCCTCGATCAACGCACCATCATCCACGACCGGACCGCGCGACACGTTGACGAGGATCGCGCCCGGCTTCATGCGCGCAATTCGCTCGCGGCTTAGAACCCCGGTCGTCTCGGGCGTGAGCGGGCAACAGAGAACGACGATATCAGCCGTCGAAACCAGATCGTCGACTGAGAGAAACCGGACGCCGTTCGGCAGGCTTTCCGGCGAGCGGCTGTTCGCAACGACCTCCAGCTGGAACCCGTACTTCGCGATCCGGAAGACCGCCTTTCCCACATTGCCCATGCCGATGACGCCCATGATGCGGCCGGCGAGATCAAGTGCTCGCTCGCAGTGGGCTCGCCCAGCACTCCAACCCATGTTTCTGAGATCGCGGTCCATAGGACGGAACTGGCGCAGCAACGCAAGCGTCACCATGAAGACGTGCTCCGCAACAGTCGGCGCGTTGACGGCCGGCACGTTGGCGATAAGCACACCGGCGGCCGTGGCCGCGTCATAGGGAATCATGTCGAGCCCCGCACCGTGCCGGACTACTGCGCGCAGGGCCGGTACATTTCCGAAGAAGGCCGGCGGTATCGGCGCGCGCACGATGACAATCTCCGCGCCCTCACCTTCACGAAGCAACGTCTCTGGATCGGGGCGGACGCGACGCGGAGATCACCCGCCGCCTTCAGCATAGCTTCGGCGTCGGGGTGCAGGCGATGGGTCGAGAAAATGAAACTCATCGTCCTCCTCGTTGCCGACCGGGGACTACTCCGCGGCTGTCGCAGGCCCGCCGATGAGGCCCTTCCAGTAGCTTTCCGCGCCCTGAAGATGCGCGTTCATCAAAGCTTGAGCGAGATTGCCGTCGCGTGCGAGCAGCGCCTCGTAGATACGGATATGTTCTTCATGCGAGCGGCGGCTGCGGGCGATATCAGCAAAGTAGATGGGCAGTCGCTGTTCGCCCATAGTATAATAGACGCTGCAGATCCGGTGGAACACACTATTCTTCGTCGCCCGCACGATCTCCAGATGAAAGTCCCTGTCTTCGCGCGCGAGGCCCTCGCCTGCAGCGATCTTCGCCTCGGAAGCGGCGAGAATTTCGCGCAGCCGTTCGTAGTTCTCCTCCGTCGCCCGCGCGCAGGCGAGCTCCGCAGCCTTGATTTCGTGGATCTTGCGGAGTTCCACCGTCTCGTAGATCACGATCGGGTCCAGTGGCACGCCGGCGCGCGCGAAGAGTGCTATGGCCTCGACACTCGCCTCCGTCGTCGTCAGATAGATACCCGACTTTGGCCGGCGCTCCACAATGCGCATGGCTTCCAGGATTGCCAGTGCCTCCCGGAGCTGTCCCCGGCTGACGGCGAAGTGCTCGGCGAGCTCCCGCTCCGAAGGTGTTCGTCCACTGCCGCTCGAAGTTGAAAATAGATGGGCCGCCAGGTCCGAAAGCAGATTGTTTTCTTTCATGACTACAGTCTTTGCGCATGAGTCTCCAGGACGCGCTCCTTTATCGTAAATCCCAAGCCGGGTTTATCGGGAATCTCTAGCATCCCGTCTCTCACGGCGACAGTCTCCTCGACGAGGTCGTGGATCATCGGATTCGCGCCCACCGCGTATTCGATGACGAAGCTTGCCGGGGAGGCCGCGCAGATGTGCAGACCAGAGAAGAAGCACGGGGCACCGGCCCACAAATGCGGGGCAAGACGGAGGTTGAAGGCACTGGCGATCGCGCCGATGCGCATGGCCTCCGTAATGCCACCGCAGAACGCCGGATCGGGCTGGAAAATATCGGCCGATCGCAGCACCGCAAGGTCGCGGAAAGCGAAGCGAGTGGCCTCGCTCTCGCCGGCTGCGATCGGAACGTTTCCAGCGGCGCGCACTTCCGCCATCCCGGCCTTATCGTCTGCGATCACCGGCTCCTCGAACCAGGCAAGATCGCAATCCCGGACGAGCTGTATGAAACGTTTCGCGTCGGCAACCGTATAGGTGCCATGCGCATCGACCATGATATCCACCGAGGGGCCAAGCGCCTTGCGGGCAGCACGCACGCGGGCCGCCGAGACATGCGGTGCGCGGTCCATCGCGCCGACCCTCATCTTGACAGCCTTGAAACCGCCACTGGCAAGGTAGGACTCCAGTTGGGCGCCGATCTTTTCGGCACTTTCCCACCCGCCGGAAGCATAAGCAGGCAGCCGATCCGCTTTACGCCCGCCGAGCAGCTTCCATACCGGCACGCCCAGAGATTTGCCAAGGATGTCCCACAATGCGATGTCGACGGCACTGATCGCGGCAATCGAGAGGCCCCGGCGTGAGAGCTCCGGCATAGCATGACCTGACATCGCCGCCGTTTCGTGGCGCACGCCATTGTAAAGCATCTCCCAGATGGCGGAGATATCGGCGGCGTCGCGACCGACGAGCCTCGGACCCACCTCATAGTTGAGCATGTGAACGAGGGTGCCGTAAGTACCCGCGCCGCCCGCAGCATTCTTGCCCTCGCCCCACCCCACGATCCCGTCATCTGTTTCTATGCGCAGGATCGCCGCGTCGAAGGTTGTCAGGCGACCAAAATCGCTGCGATGCTGCCGATTGGCTTCGATAGGTATGCGAACCCACCAGGCTTGGACGGTCTTGATACGCATTTCGCCTCCCAACCCCGCAGCACGCCGGCCGCAGGGCATACTCGGGACCCGTCCCTCACTTGATCAGCGGCAGGATGGTCTCTGCGGTGATCCGCATCTGGTCATCGTAGAACTTCTCGGTCAGCAAGCTCGATCCGTGGTCCTGGATGAATTTGAGCTGCTCCGGGGAGATATCGACCGGATTGCGCTCGACCATATCGCGGTATTTCGCCGCTGGCGTGCGGTCTACCGGAGCCACGAACTCATTGGTGAGCGCGCCGTCGTATCCGATCTCTTTCAAAGTGGCGACGATCTTCGGCCAGTCGAGATGACCGAGGCCCGCCGCAAAGCGGTTGTTGTCCGCCACATGGAAATCGAAAAGCCGGTTTCCCGCAAGCCTGATCGCGTCGTGTATGTCCTCCTCCTCGATGTTGAGGTGAAAAGCATCGAGGCAAACGCCGCAATCGGGATCAACTGCGTCGGCTAGCGCGAGCGCTTGGGCAGCGCGGTTGAAGAGATAAGTCTCGAACCGGTTGAGCGGTTCAATCGCCAGCCGGACGCCCTTTCCCCGGGCGTGAGCGAAGCACTCCTTCGTCGCCTCCACGACCCACTGCCATTCTTCCTCCTCGGTGCCATCCGGAACAACCTTGCCGACGGTCGCAGGTACAAGGGTGACGACCTCGCCTTCGAGCTCACTCACCATCGTTATAACACTCTTCACGTAATCCACCGACTTTGCTCGCTGGCCCTCATCCTTGGCTGCGAGGTTGCGCTCGCCGAGCGTTAGCGTCACCGCGCCCCAGCAGCGAATGCCGTGTTCTTTGAGCAGCGCGCGCGTGTCCTTGATGTCGTACTGGGCCGGCTCGCCTGAAATCTCGATGCTCTCGTAGCCGTACTTCTTGATGCGTTTCAGCGTGACGGCGAGAGGCTCCGCCCGCATCCAGTTGTGCGTCGAAAGGTGCATAAACGTCCTCCCAAAACCATCGTTACTGCCGCGGCACTCGAGAGTGCCGGGGCATCTCCTCCACTCCGACCGAACCTATTCTGGTTTGGCCAATTCTACTTTATAGAAGGTCTATCCCAAATTACCTCTGCCGGCAAGCCGCTTACGAAGCCTTGCGTTTCTGGGCGTTTGTACAAGTGTACCCCGTTTCACGGCGCTTCTGACCGAAATCATTGACGTTGCTAACTTGACCAGATCGCCGCATTTGGTATTACCAGATCGCGATCAGCGTGGGAGGCGTTACCGCGGCAGTCAGAAACGGGAGGATGGGACCATGAAGATCGGTATGTGCATGTTTCTGTGGACGACGAGCGTCGGCCGGAAACATGAAAGGCTACTCCGGGACATCAGGGCGACCGGCTTCGACGGGGTAGAGATACCGATCTTCGAGGGCGCTCCGGACGAGTACCGCCGCCTCGGCGCATTGCTCGATCGCATAAGTCTGGAGCGCACCGCAGTGTCTGCCATGAGCGACCCTTCCATGAACCTGATTTCGCCTGACAATGCGACACGCAAGCGCGGCATCGCTTACATGCAATGGGCTATCGACTGCGCGGCCGCCCTCGGCGCGCACACGTTAAGCGGTCCACTGCATTCTACGCTCGGCCAGTTCTCCGGTACCGGGCCCACCGCCGCAGAACTGAGGCGGTCCATATCCTCGCAGCGCACGATCGGCGATCATGCCGCTCAGCGCGGTGTCACCGTTGCACTTGAGGCGCTGAACCGCTTCGAGTGTTATCTCGTCAACACAATGGACGACCTTGCTGCCCATATTGATGCGATCGGGCATCCGAATATTCGGGCCATGTACGACACCTTCCACAGCAATATCGAAGAAGCCGACCCCGTAGGGGCCTTCACCCGCAATGCGGACCGCATTGTTCATGTCCACATCTCGGAGAACGACCGCGGGGTGCCGGGCCGTGGCAACATTCCATGGCCGGAGACCTTCAAGGAAATCCGTGCGAGCGGCTATGACGGCTGGCTGACAATCGAGGCCTTCGGCCGCGCATTGAAAGACCTTGCGGCCGCAACCAAGGTCTGGCGCGATTTCTCCGAGACCCCCGAAGAGGTCTACCGGGATGGATACCGTCACATCCGGGACGGATGGGAGGCAGCGGCATGACAGACCCGGCCTTCGGACTACATCCCTAGAAGCTCCAGTTGAAATAGCCTGTGTGGCGCCGCTCACCAACGCCTGGTTTTGCTAAGCTTGAGCCGGAGCTACCGGCATCTACGCCCCCAACCCCTCCGCAACCATGTCATGGTGTCTTCAGGTGACCTCGAACCGCTCAAGCATCTTCTTGAGCTGCAGGTTTTGTCTCTGAAGTTGTTCGGCCAACAGCCGCTTAAGCCGCTTGTTTTCAGCATCAAGGGCGGCCACTTCGTCGAACGAGATCGAATCCGCGGCAGTCTTGGAATCCTCGAATGCGGCCATTGAGCTACGCGTAGTCGCGTGAGTAGGGCGCCGGCCGACGCGCTTTCGAGGTGTGCGCTTCGATGTTGTTGTCGGCTGCGATGTCTGCTGACTGTCCTGCACTTGCGCAACAGCTTCGTTAGCCGGGCGATCGGACTCATGCTGCTTCGCGATTTCAATTTCCGTACCGTCGGCCGACCCTGGCGCTGCTTGGTCAGAAATGTCATCGCCTGCGGGTTCGTTCGCGAAATTCGCCGTCACGGGATCAGTTGGAGCCGCGTCATCCGCTTCAGGTATTCCGGGGGCTTTATCTGACTTGAAGAGATGCGGGACCTTGTCTTCTACTTCGCGGGCCACTGCCTTAAGGTCAGTGTCCCCCCAGATGGAATTCGTCCGAGTTTTTGACTGTCGCCGCCCCGACTTGAATTCGACAACGAAACTCCGCTGTGGCGTTTTCATGTACTCTCGATCCCTGAGTGCCGTAAAAAGAGCAACGCCGATCGGCGCTACTGTTGGCGGACAAATACAGCTCCTCCCGGCACACTTCAACTGCCCGGCACCCGAAGCGGCGCCGCGTCCTTCGCGTCGCCAACTTCGCAGCTTACGTGCGTGCCACTGGCCGTCCAAGAGGCCCATCGCGGCTATGCCCGGTCTATCGAGAAATTATTGCCGGCGTACCGCAGGGCCGGATGGCCGCTGAAGAACCAACGCCTGCAATTCTAAGTCAATCCAGCTCAAGTCTTTTGCGCAGTTCGGCGTTTTCCGCCCGCAGCTTCTCCGCCAGTAGCTTGCGGAGCCTTTGGTTTTCCTCTTCGAGTTGGACAAGGTCTGCCAACTCATCGCCGGCCGGCACGGGCCTGGTGCCCTTAATACCCTTAGTGTCGCTTTGCTTGACGGCCTTCGCAGCGGCTTTCCAATGATAGTAGGTTTGCTCCGATATGCCGGCGCTCTTGATAGCGTCTTTGAGGGTACTGTTGCCTTGGACTTGCGTCTCAATCAGCTTGAGCTTCTCGCTCTTCTCCTGTTCGCTGTACCTCCTGGGTTTCGCGGCCAACGCCTTTGATGAAGCTTGCACTGGTTCGGCAGCCGTCTTTGGGCGCCGGGCCGACCTCTGCTTCTTGGTCGTCGGTGCTTTCACTTCTGCGTTCGCCGCTTCAGTTGCAGCAATCGGTCCCGTGTTACTTTCGTCAGCCATCAACAGTTCCCTCCTTTGGTCATTGCCTGTTTTCTGCTGAGAGCACCCCAGAGTCAACTCAAGCACAAGAGTCCTGTTTTACGGATGGTTGATGTTAGGCTTATGCCTGCAGTGTGACGATCAACGGGGAGTAAAGACTACGAGCTGTCGTCTCAACTACGTGCCTCGGAGCGTCGCCACGCTCACGAAACACCGAAGCGCTCGAGCATCTTCTTGAGCTGAACGTTCTGCAGACGAAGCTTTTGAGCGAGCTGGTTCCTCAGCATTTTGATTTCTGCGTCGAGTGTTGTCACTTCATCAAAGAACAGATCCCGTGAAGACGGGAGTTGCACGCTTGGATGATCCGTTGCGGTGACAGGGGTCTGTGCAGCCACTTGCGCGTGGCCTTCTCCCCACGTTCTCGTCGTTTAATCCGCGCTTTCGTTTGCGACTTTGTGCTTGCCGCGTTTTTTCGTACCAACGAAGGCCGTTCGCCAACCGTATCGTCAGCTTCACGACGCGCCGGTGCGTGAGCTTGTGCATCATCGATCGGCGGTCTTATTACCTGCGCAACACTGTCACCACCTTTCGCCTTATCGGATGCACTCGACTCTAGCTTCGAACTGGGTAGAAGTGCGGACGCATGTTCCACTTCGCTCTCGAGGGCCTTGGGATCGGTGTCATTGCCAGTCGAACTGTCTTGCGCTTTCGCCGACGCTCGACGCGACGTCAGTTGGACAATGAATTTCCATGCTGATTTCATAGTGATCCAACCTTGAGCACGCCGGACGGTGATCCTGCTGCCGCTGTCCCTTCCTCACACCTTTCGAGACTGCACCGCCATCGCGGTAGTGAGCCTGCGCAAACTGCTTGCCGTGGCATGCTTGTCAATGTCATGCCGATCAGACTTGTATCGATCAAACGTTGTCAGCCTTTTTAGGGGTGGGTCGCCTCTTCCCATTGATCTCCGATTTCAGGAAAGCGAGCTCCGCGGCACGTTGCTCCTCGTCGATTGCAATCCACCACGATTTCGGGCGTCCGTCGCCATCCGACCAGCGATATCCACAAGCTTTAGATGATTTTTCATGTCGGCGAAGATGCGTACGCGCGAGCGCTGACTTGTCTTGAGAAGCACGCGATAGCTGCCGCTCTCGGCGGAACGTTTTCGAGCCTAATTTGTTGGACAACTGCAGCGGAGTGACGTTAATGCCAGAGGAGGTGCCTTTGAAACGGACGGAACCGGAATCGAAGACAAGCAAGCGGCGATCGCCGCCTAAAAGGCCCATCGAAAACACAGGCGGCAAAGACGACAGGGTCGTCAGCGATCCTCATCCAGGCTCCGTATCGGATGGAACCCACCCGGAAGCAAGCGAGGAGAAGGGTTGAACTCCTGGGTACTGACGCCGCTATCGCCTTGTCGCGTCCCGCGTGCCGGAACGGGCGACGTCGGAAACTGCAGCGAGACGTAGCTGGCCTGGCACCATCGTGTGGCCGACGGTAACTCCACCCACCGACCGCCCAGATGGACCGCTCTGGCTGCAGGCGCATTACGTGTTCGGCATGCCAGTGGATGGCCGCACCTCGGCCATGACCGAGCGACGCAACATATCCCGCGAAGCGTCTTGCAAGAAATCATCGACACATGCGCAGAGGAGAGCCCGGACATCATCGGTTCCCAGCGGCAACATGGGTGGGGAAGGAGTCCGAACGGCGCTGCGAACGTTTCGAGCGGCGATTTCCTTTTCGCCTGATCCTGTGCTTGCCGATCAACTAGCCCTTGCAGGCCCAAGCCTCGCGCAACGCCACAGGCACGAGCAAAGCGCCTGCCCTGTGTCTCTCCTCTGGATAGTTGCTGACCCATTTGCAGACGACGTCGCGAACGTTCACGTATGTCGCGCCTTCTGATAGGCAATAGTCAATCGGAGGACCTACGGTCGCATACGCATCGATAACTCCTTCGATGTAGGCCAGCGCGACGGCAGGATCATTCTCGCACCACCGCTCAATGTCGATGCCATTCGACGCTTGGGCGTCGGATGCAGCAGCCATCAGAATGCCAGCCGATGCAAGAGCGGCGATCCTCATCGTATTCTCGGTTGCACATTGGTTCAGCCGTAGCAAACTCGGAGACTGTTGGTGCCGTCGGCGGTCCATTCAAGTCAGTGTGCGGGTCTCCAGCACCATTCGCATGGTCTATGACGGGTTTAAATTGCAAATCGCTCGTGCCGCCTGCGACCGCAGACTTGATTTAAGTTCGTGCTGGATTTCGACGAAGCGGCCGAACATGTTCAGGATCTCGCGCCTGTCTTCTGCCGCCGTCGATTCCTTCGATTTCTCAGGGCCCGCAGCTGTTTCCAAAGATGTTCCGTTGTTCATTACTCTACAACAAACCAAACTAGGTCGGCATATACATTTCTACATAGGCGGGCGATGCTATCGCGGCGACAGAATACGCGATCCTCGGGATGGCATCGTCCGGGCATGGCGTTCTCATTGATGGTCATAGCTCATGCCTTCCAAGAATTCGTCCGAAAGCAGACCGCGGAACGTGCTTTGCCACGTGTCGACCAGAACGCGTGCAATCGCCTCCAGATCCTGCGCGCTTGCCTGCAGAATGTGGATCGAGGTTGCCGGCGCATCGTGGGCAATCCCTTCGGCTACGCCCAAAGATGCCTTAGGCGTGGGTGCTGGTGAATATCCCGCACCGAAGTGAATATTGCCGCGTCCCAGCCGGCACGGTTGGCGAGGTCGACAATTTCCGGCTGATCGTCGAAGAACACCGGGCGCTCTCCCGGCTCGGTTCCAAGAGCGCGGTTGATGGCTTCAAAGAAGCGCAAGTCCTTCTTTGGAACGCCGATTTGGGCGCTATAGAATAGCCGATCGAAATGGTTGGAGAAAGCCAGTTCGTCCCACAGGTACGCCGCTCTATAGTGCTCTTGGCCGGTCGCAACGAAGATTTGGGCTCTGCCGCGCTCACGGAGCTCCCGAACTATACCGAATACATCGGGATCGAGCCTGGAGTCCTTCTCGAACCAGTAGCGCACGAAGTCGTCAACGCTCCCCTTGTAGCCGACATCGGGAAGGATGGCCGCCAAAGCCTGCTTCAGGTCACGACGTCCGGTAACGCATTCGAACATCGGCGAGGCAGATCGATTGCCGGGCGTGCCAAAGAACAGGAGCTGACACGCATCGCGGTCGTCGCCCAGGTCGGCCTCGATCGTTGCATCCCACGGCTTGCGACGGGCAATATCGGCATGCCAGCCATCAATCAGCACGCCATCGACATCAAAGAAGACCTTCACTTGACCTCCACTCGGCCGCGACTGTTAGAACTCCCAATGCTCGCCTCTGGCAGCGAACTCGTTCTCCAAGCGGGGGCATAATCGACCAGCAGGTTGTCGTTGCGCCTCCAGCATCGCGGACGCTTCTCTTCGGAGGGCCACGAGAAATTGCAGCGCTTTACGATCGCTACCCGTTGAAGTACATCAGCCATGAAGTAAGCTGCAACTCACAATTTTATCCGCGCTGGGCCCATTCCAGCAACCGAAGCTCACGAGGACGCATGCGACGATCACAGTCGCGCCCGTACGCAATCTCGAACTTGCGTGATCAGCCGGGCTTCTGCCCCACGATTGCAGATCGTGTCTGGCGGGCTTGGTGGCAAGGCGCCGGCCATCCGCTCGAGCATGTAGCCGGCCACATGCAGGAAATGCTGGACGAAGGAGCCCTGCCTTTCGGGCTCGTTGCGCATGAGGGCGCGACCTATCTCGGATCGGCCCTGATCATCTCCTGCGACCTGGAGGAGCGTCCGCAATACGCTCCATGGGTGGCGGCCATATGGGTCGATGCCGACCACCGGCGTCGGGGTATTGGCAGGGCCCTTGTCCGCCGCGCAGCAGAAGCGACGTTCGACCTGGGCCATGATGTTGCCTATCTATGCGCCTTGCCGAAAAAGCGCTCATTCTATGAGGCATTCGGCTGGCGTCGCCTGGAAGAAAATGTCGGCCCGCATGGCCTCACCTCCCTCACCTTTTCGCGGGGCTTCTAGCTCGGTCAAAGCCAGCTTCCGCTCCCGGCCCAAAGCAGACATAGAAGAGCGGAGCGGGTTAAGCTATCTCGAACCCAAGATCATCTCGAGTGCGGCATCCTGAGGCAGACCAGCCATCTGTCCGATGCTACCATCTGCCTTCCTGAAGACGATCGCAGGGGTGCCGGAAAAGCCAAGCTCGGTCATCAGGGTGGCATTGTGCTCAAGCTTTTCCGCCATTGCGGGGCTGACCGTTTCCAAAGGGGCGATGCCCCCGTCCTCGTACTTGTGTTCGTTTTCGGCCAATGCCTCCTCAGGAGACTTGGCCTCAAGAATGGCAGCCGCCTTGGCAGGCGAATCCTGTTTGATCACGCCGACCATGACATGCCGCAACTGCACCTTGCCCGCTTCGACCCATGGTCTGGCAGACTTCCAGAATTGGTGGCAGTAGGGACAGTTTGGATCGGTAAACACGTAGACGATCCTTGGCGCGTTTGGGCTTCCGTCCTTCACCCATGTGGACCGTTCAAGCTTTTGCCAGCCCTCTTCCGAGATCGGCGCTTCTACCATCTCCTTGAGCTGGGTCTCCGCCATATCCTGTCCTGCTGCGTCGACAAGTGCGCCGACGACAACATGCTTGCCATCCGGGGTGAGGTAAAGTGCAAGTGGTTGCGCGCCAGCTTTCGCTGCGAATGCTCTCAAACCGCCTGGCACCTTCATCTCTCCGAGGACTGTCAGTCCCTGCTGCTCGATCGCCTTCAGTATGCTGGGATACTCTTGGGGTTGTGGGATATCCTCGGCTGCGGCGATCTGTGGTGCAGAACCGAACAGCAGCGCTGCGAACAGCATCAGGGTCGTTTTGAGGTTGGTGAAAATGAAGCGGCGCATCGGAGTTCCTTTAAAAGCTGTCGCTTGACGTGCTCACCTTAAGGCAACCTTAAGGCAGCGGTCCCTGTGCATGTGGCAGCGCCGGTCCTTGCTTCTGTCCGAGTACCTGTCGCGTTGGCAACGGGATCCTGGATAGTGACGTTCACTCGACGCCGGCATGGCAATCAGGTGCCAGGATCGCCACCTTAAGATTGGCCGCCCTCAGCCAATCATCGACGTCCACCAGTTGCGATAGAGGATGTAGGCTGCGACTACGAAGATCAGCGCGGCGTACAGGCGGTTGAGGATGTTCTTGTAGGCGCTGAGGCGCGTGGCGAGCAGCATGCCGAGAACGCCGCCGACGATGCCACCGCCAATGAATTCCGCAGCAAGCCACCAGTCCACCAGTCCTGAGCTGGCATAGTTCAGTGCCGTCGCCAGCCCGAACGCTCCAACGGAGAGGAGCGAGGTCCCGATCGCGTTGATCATCGGCATGCCGGTCGCCAGCATCAGGCCGGGAACGATCAGGAAGCCTCCGCCGATGCCGAAGAAGCCGGATGCCGTGCCCGCGGCCAATGCGACGGCCGCGGTGGTGAGGCACATCCGGAGGTCGACGGGACGGCACTCGACCGCAACTGCCTTCCCTGGTTTGAGCATCAGCGCGCCCACAACCACCATCAGGATGCCGAACAGGAATATCAGCCGGTCCCCGTCCATCGCCTTGCCGAGGCTTGAGCCGCCGAGCGCACCGAGAACGCCGAGCGCGGAGAAGACGGCGGCACATCGCCACCAGACATGCCCCTTGATGGCGTGGCTGGCGAAGTTCGCGAAGGCATTCACCGAGACCGCAAGAGCGCCGGTTCCGATTGCAACATGCGGCTGGGTTACGCCGACCACGTAGAGGAGGAGCGGCGTCGCCAGGATCGACCCGCCGCCGCCCAGCAGGCCGAGCATGAAGCCGACGATCCCGCCGGAGCCGACTGCCGCAAGGATTGAGGTGGTCACGTCCGTCTGCTCCATATTCGGTCGTGGAAGGTCATACCCACCAGCATGGCGATAACGAACAGCATCGTCTGCGGCAGGCCGATCGAGAGCGAGGCGATTGCCGGACCGGGGCAGAAGCCGCCGATGCCCCAGCCGAGGCCGAACAGGGCGGAGCCGATGATGAGCGGCGCATCGATCTGCCGATTGGTCGGGATATGGAAGCTGTCGTCAAAGGCCGGGTGTCGCATCCGCTTCATCACCTGAACGCCAATGAAAGCGACGACGACGGCACCGCCAAGGACGAAGGCAAGGCTTGGATCCCAAGCACCGAAGACATCGAGGAAACCCTGCACCTTCGCCGGGTTCAGCATTCCGGAAAGTGACAGACCAACGCCGAAGACGATGCCGGAACCGAGTGCTGCTCCAAACTGGTAGATGTTCTTGTTCATAGTCCGAAACTTCGCAGGATCGCGAGAGCGGCGACGCCCGATGTGAGGAACGTGGCTACAGCCACCATCGAGCGCGGCGACAGGCGGGCCAGCCCGAGGACGCCGTGCCCGCTGGTGCAGCCGGACCCCATCCGCGAACCGAATCCGACCAGCAACCCGGCCACGATGATCAGCGGCCAGCCTGCGGTGATCTCCACCGTCGGCCATCCGCCAAATGACAGCAGGTACACCAGCGGGCCGAGCAGCAGCCCGAGCACAAAGGCGAGGTTGGTGGTCAGGCCGACGCTCTGGGCGAGACGGCCGACGATCCCGCTGATTCCGGCGATCCGTCCGTTGAGGAGCAGC
Organism: Sinorhizobium sp. P24N7; assembly: GCF_042436655.1. Classification (NCBI taxonomy): domain Bacteria; kingdom Pseudomonadati; phylum Pseudomonadota; class Alphaproteobacteria; order Hyphomicrobiales; family Rhizobiaceae; genus Sinorhizobium; species Sinorhizobium sp. P24N7. The sequence continues at coordinate 272,025 of NZ_JBHMIW010000009.1, forward strand.
AGCATGACCGCCGACAGGCCGATCAGCATGCCGCCGGCCAATGACGGAAGATATTCACTCATCTGTTTTCCTTCACGCAGAAGATGTCATAGAGGGCGGCAACCAGTTCGGCGGCCTTCTCCTCCGTCAGGGAATAGAAGATCTGTTTTCCCTCCCGCCGGGTTGCGACGATGCCGGAACCACGCAACACCGTCAGGTGCTGCGACAGATGTGGCTGGTGGAGATCGAGCTTCTCTTCAAGCTCACCGACCGAATACTCGCCCTCCACCAGCGTGCAGACGATCATCAGGCGCGCCGGATGGGACAGCGTCTTGAGGAGGTTTGCCACCTCTTCGGCGCGGCTTGCCATCTCGCCCGGAGAAAGCCCCGCCTTCGAAATTGCTTTCAGGTCCGTGCTCATTCCCATGCTGCTCCCTGCAATGCATCGAGCGGGAATTTGAGGTAGCGCTTGCCGTTCGCCTCCGGCTCGGGAAGACGCCCGCCGCGGATGTTCACCTGCAGGGCATGCAGGATGAGCTTCGGCATCGGAAGCGTTTTGTCGCGTTTGGTCCGAAGCGCCACGAACTCCTCCTCGCTCACGCCAGCAAGGTGCGGGTTGGACTTCTTCTGCTCGGCCACGGTGCTTTCCCACCGCGGTGCGCGACCGTCCGGCTGATAATCATGGCCTGTGAAGATCCGCGTCTCGTCCGGGAGCGCGAGGATGTCCTGGATCGATCTCCACAAGCCACGGGCGTCGCCCCCGGGGAAATCGGCACGCGCCGTACCACTGTCCGGCATGAAGAGCGTGTCGTGCACGAAGGCTGCGTCGCCGATCACATAAGTGATGGAGGCAAGCGTATGTCCGGGTGAAAACATCACCTTGGCGTCGATCGATCCGACCTTGAAGGTTTCGCCGTCAGCAAAGAGCCGATCCCATTGCGAGCCATCGGTGGCAAGCTCTGGCCAGTTGTAGATGCCCTTCCACAGCTTCTGCACATCCACCACGCGCTCGCCGATGGCGGTGCGGGCACCGGTCTTCTCCTTCAGGTACTGGGCGGCGGAAAAGTGGTCGGCATGCGGATGGGTATCGAGGATCCACTCGACCGTCAGGCCTTGCTCGCGAATGTAGTCGAGGATTGCGTCGGCATTGATCGTCGCCGTCGCGCCTGCCTTCTCGTCGAAGTCGAGCACGGGATCGATGATGGCGCACTTGCCCGTGTCCGGATCCGAGACCACGTACTGGGCACTCCAGGTGCGCTTGTCGAAAAAGCCCTTCACCTGCGGCCGACGGGAGGCCTGCTGCTTGATCCAGGTCGCCGCGGCAGTTGTGTCGAAGCCGCGTTCGCGTCCGAAGTCGATGACGTCGTCGGCCCGCATGCGGCCGTCAAGGACCTCACCGATTAGGTAGAGGCTCAGCGACCGGGTGCCGCTCTTGCAGTGGGCGAAGACCGGGCCCTCAGATCCAGCGACCGCGCGCTGGAAGGCGCGCACGTCCGCTTCGGTGATGGTGCCTCCGGTGACTGGAATGAACGCATAGGACAGGTTGCAGTGCTTTGCTTCCTGAGCTTCTGCCTCTGTTCCCGGCTGTCCGGGCTCCTCGCCATCCGGTCGATTGTTGATAAGCGTCTTGAACCCGTTTTCGCGCAGCGAACGGATGTCTTCGACGGTTGGCTGAGACGAGATCGAAAGCTTCTCGGATACACTTTTTACAGGCATGACTAGCTCCGCGAACGTTTCGTTATACGTTCTAATATATTATATATTGAATGGTCTTCAAGACCAGTCACGGAACTTTGTGGTCTTCCTGTGGTTCCCGCGCAAAGGAGATCAAGACCATGGCCACGACAGCGAACCGGGTCAGCGCCCAGACATCCGACGAGATCAACAACCGCCTTCGCTGGCAGATGGAAGAAAGGCTCGCCTACTACGAAACGCACCCCGACCAGATCTCAGCGAGGCTGGCCGAACTCGATCGGGAATGGGACCTTGAGCGGACGCTTGAGGCGAATGCTTCCACCCTGGCATTCACCGGTACGATGCTGGCGGCCACTGTGGACCGAAGATGGCTTGCACTGCCGGCAATCGTAACGGGCTTCCTGTTCCAGCACGCCATGCAAGGCTGGTGCCCGCCGCTGCCGATTCTACGCAGGCTGGGCTTCCGGACGGCAGAAGAGATCAATCAGGAGCGATACGCGTTGAAGGCGCTCAGAGGTGACTTCGACCCCAAAGAAGGCAACAAGCTCGATACTGTCCTGCGAGCCGTCGGAATCCGACGAGGTGGCGCATGACGGCAGCCATCAGACCAGACGAAACTGAGAAGCAGGGCTTCCCCGCAACACTGATCTGGGCAGGATACGCGCTCGGATTTGCACTGGGGGGTTTCTTCGACGGAATACTGCTTCACCAGATCCTCCAATGGCATCATCTCCTGAGCGGCATTGAAGAGGCACGCCAGGACATTCGCGTCCTGATCCTGACGGACGGTCTGTTTCACGCTCTCATGTACGTTATAGCCGCGGCGGGGCTTTGGCTGCTGTGGCGGTCGAGGCGCTCTTTTGCTGCCCACGGAGCAGACAGGCTCCTCTTCGCAAACGCGATGATCGGCTTCGGCGTCTGGCACATTCTCGACAGTGTCCTTTCTCATTGGATACTTGGGATCCACAGGATCCGGATGGATGTTGAAAACCAGTTGTTCTGGGATTTGCTGTGGTTCGCCGCCTTCGGTCTTTTACCGTTAGCTTTGGGGCTGCTGATGCGCAGGTCCAGTAAGAGAAGTGGCTCGGGCCGTCGTACCCCCGGCGGACCGGTCGCCCTTGCTTTAGCAACCTTCATCACAGCGCCTCTCGCAGCGCTACCTGCTCCAGACGACGATACCGTGATGATCGTGTTCCGACCCGACGTGAGCGTCGCAGGTGCGATGGCAGGGTTAGAGGCAAGCCGCGGGCGGCTCATATGGTCCGATGCGTCTGACACCGTTTGGGCTGTCGACATTTCCGGTGGAGGAGATGCTAACCAATTCTACGCTCACGGCGCACTCCTGATCAGCAACTCGATCCTGCGAGGCGGGTGCTTCAACTGGACGCGGATCTGAGTCTCTCAAAGCGGGAATGACGCTCTCGCAACAAACCAGCGAGCACCTCTCTCGAAGGTCAGGCTTCCGCCCAGACGATCGAGCGCCATCTGGACGATCGACAATCCGAGGCCACTTCCATGACCCTGTGCCTTCGATCCTCGAAAGAAGCGTTCCGTGACGCGCTTCTCGTCCTCCTGCGCGATCCCTGGGCCCTGGTCCAGGATATCAACGCAGACTTCGTCATTCCTCGCGAGGACGCGACACCTGACTTCGCCGCCCTTTGGCGAATGCTGAATGGCATTTTCAATCAGATTGCGGATAGCCAGACGAACAAGGATCCTGTCGCCCCGGATGACGGTGGGTTGAGCCTGGTCTGAAAGTTCGATCGCCACGTGGACGTCGTTCGCTGCGAGCTGGCTTTCCAGCTCCGATGCCACTTCCCCGACAAGAACTGCGATATCTACCTCGTCATCGCTCGCAACGTCTTGCGATGCATCGACGGCGGCAAGATCGATAAGCTGCCTGACCATCCGGCTGGTTCGGTCGACGCTGGTGGAGATGCGGGAGAGAGCTTCGCGCTTGATGGCTGGATCGTCGGTTCGAAGGGCGATCTGCGCCTGGGTCTTGAGACCTGCAAGCGGTGTCTTCAATTCATGCGCGGCATAGGCTGTGAAGCTCCGTTCGCGGTCTCGTGCTTCGGCCACGCGCCCGAACAGGCTGTTCAGCGCTCGAATGACCGGCCGCACCTCCCGCGGGACGGAGCCAGCATCCACGGGATGAAGCTCCGATGCAGAGCGGCCAGCAAGTCCTTCAGCAATGCGTGTCAGCGGCGCAAGACCACGACCTACGCTCAACCAGATCAACGCTGCCAGCACGGGGAGAATGACGATGCCGGGAAGAAGGAGTCCCTTGATGACGTCGCCGATCAGGCGGTCTCGGATTTCAAGACTGTCGCCGACCAGCACGCGCACGCCAAGCGCCGGATTGACGACGGCGTAGACGCGCCACCTTTCTCCGTCGATCTCGGTTTCCTCGAAGCCGTCCGTGTGGCTCGCGAGCGAGGTCGCAGGCGCGCTTTCCGAACGACTGACGAGGCTGCCCTGCAGCGACCAGATCTGGCATGAGAGCTGCCGACTGTAGCTGCCGCCGGCTTCCTTGAATGGCGAAGGGGGAGTATCGGCAGTTGCCGCATTGGCTGCCGCAGAGGGATCGATCTGGTGATCCGTGATCAGCGAACTCACCATGCGCGCTGCTTCCATCAGGCGCGCGTCAAGTACGCGCTCGACTTCGGCTTGCGTGCTCGCATAGATCCAGGCGGCGGCGAAGAGCCACACCGCGCCGGTCGTGGCAATGAGGATCGCAAACAGCCTGATCCGTATGGAGTTCATTGCGCCGCCCTCAATCGATAGCCTGCACCGCGCACGGTCTCGATGAAGTTCGCGCCGAGCTTAGAGCGCAGCTTGTGGACGTGAACCTCAACCGTATTGCTCTCGATCTCCTCTTGCCATCCATACAGCTTCTCCTCGAGATTCGACCGGGACAGGATGATCCCCGGCGTCTCCATCAGCGCCTGCAGGATGACGAACTCCCGCCGCGAGAGGGAGATCGCCGTGCCGGCACGCGATGCGGACATTCGCGCCGGGTCGAGGCTCACGTCCTTCCATTCGAGAAGTCCTGTGGCTCTGCCGTGTCCACGGCGGACGATGGCGCGCAGCCGCGCAGCGACCTCGTCGAGATCGAAAGGCTTCCCGAGATAGTCGTCGGCTCCCAAGTCCAGCCCTGCTATGCGGTCGGCAACCTCGTCCTTCGCGGTCAGGAGGAGAACAGGGGTGCGGTCGCCGGATCGACGCATCCTCGCAAGTACATCGAGACCAGTTCCGTCCGGGAGCATGAGGTCGAGGATGACCGCGTCGAAACGGTCGGCCTTAATGGCCGCGTCGGCATCGACCACCGATACCACGGCGTCAACCGTGAAGCCGCACATCTGTAGCCCGACCTTCAGGCCATCCAACAGGATCTCGTCATCTTCCACGACCAGCAGGCGCATCACATCCTCGTCTAGGTTCACTCCCTCCCTGTACCCGCCACCTTAAGGCTGCCTTAAGGTTGGGAGGAGAGACCGCCGCTCCATATCAGGCAACCGGAGCGGATCCTTGCGTTTCTTCCTCTCGTTCTCAAGTTTCATCGTGACCTTGGCGGCGTCGGCGATAGCCTTTGCCATCGAACCGCCGCTACCAATGGATCAGGCCTTCCGCATGGAGGCCCGCCGCGACGGTGCTGACATCGCCATAAGATGGCAACTCGAAGACGGATACTATCTCTATTGGGAGTATCTGAGCGCGACGGGTGCGGACGACAAGCCTGTCGCGATCGCAACTCCGCCGGGCGTCATCAAGGATGACCCCGGATATGGAAGCACCGAGGTCTACTACGGGACAACCACGGCCACGGTCGCCGGACCGGTCAACGGTCCCTTGAAGGTAACCTACCAGGGCTGCCAGGATGGGGGTCTCTGCTATCCTCCGACGACGGTCGAAGTCGATCCTGCGGCGCTTGCGTTCATCAGTACTACCGATTTGCCTGCTCCGCAGCCTGCGCTTCAATCGCAGGCAGCTTTCCCTCTGGTCTCCAAAGCTGCGCCGGAACCTGCCGACACGGCTCCTATCCGCATCTCGGACCAGTCTTCCAACGGAGTGGTCGGTTCTCTGCTCGATCGCGGTGGCGTGCTGTTGCTGGTCGCCGGCTTCCTGGGGCTCGGCATCCTGCTGGCCTTCACGCCATGCGTGTTTCCCATGTACCCGATCCTCGCAGCGACCCTGTCGAGGGAGGGCGAGAGCCTGTCGGCCGGACGTGGATTTGCGTTGTCGTCAACCTACGTCGTCTCCTTGGCGGCGGCCTTCAGTCTCTTCGGTGTCGTCGCCGCCTGGTGGGGCCAGAACTTTCAGATCGCGCTGCAGTCTCCCGCTGCTACACTCGTCGTTGCCGCCATCTTTACAGCTCTGGCGTTCTCAAGTTTCGGGCTGTTCGAACTCCAGCTTCCCTCCTTTCTCAGGAATCGACTTGCCTCACGCCGCGGTTCTGGAGGCTCATTGGCGTCGTCGGCAGCACTCGGGTTTTCATCTGCTCTGGTGATCGGGCCTTGCGTCACGGCCCCGCTCGCTGGCGCGCTTCTCTACATCGCGCAGACCGGAGACGTCGTCCTCGGAGCGACGGCCCTGTTCGCGCTCGGCGTGGGCAAGGGTATACCACTGATCCTGATGGGGACTTTCGGATCGGGCCTGCTCCCACGTGCGGGACAATGGATGGAGCGGTTCCGGCAGGTCTTCGGCTTCCTCTTCCTTGGCACTGCGGTCTGGCTCGTGGACCGTCTGCTGCCTTCCGGAACTGGTCTTCTGCTGTGGTCTATCCTGGCGATTACCTTCGCTGTCTTCATCGGAGCCTTTGATCAGATGAGGCCCGAAGCCGGAGGGGCTGCGCGACTAGCCAAATCCGCGGGAATGCTGGCCGCCCTCTACGGCATCATGCTGGGGATTGGCGGCCTCTCGGGCACAACCGATCCTCTGAAGCCTCTCGCTACCATCGCTGCCGCACGCTCCGGAGACGCGACAGCTACGAAAGCGATCGACAAGGACGCGTTCCAGTCCGCTGCCTCCTCATCCGAACTGTCCTCGCTGCTGGCAGCCGACGCGGGAGACACCCCCTCGCTTGTCTACTTCACGGCCGACTGGTGCGTCACCTGCCGGGTGATCGAGCGATCCGTTTTTCCGGACCCGACCGTGGCAAACGCCCTGAACGGCATCCGCCTGATCTCGGTGGATCTCAGTGAGATCAATGAGGCTAACCAGTCGCTGATGAAGGAGCTTCAGGTCGTTGGGCCGCCAACAATGCTGTTCCTCGACGGCAACAACGATGAGATTGCCGACAGCAGGCTGGTGGGCGAGATCAGTGCGGACACCGTTAAGACCTCTGCATCAGTGGCCAAGAGCGCCCTTCGATGAACGCCGTCTCCTTCGGTCCCTTCGCGTTCGACGCCGAGCGCTTCGCTGCCATCGTAGGCATGGTCGTGTTTCTCGCTGCAGCGTCCGTTCTTGCCCACCGGGTCGACGACAGGCTCGGACGCTGGTCGTCTTGGACGGCTCTGGTCGGACTGGCGGCGGCGCGCCTCGGACATGTTCTGCAGCATCCCGGCAGCTTCGCGACAGAGCCGTGGCGTATCCTTGCGGTGTGGCAGGGCGGCTTTTCCTGGAGCGGTGGTGCCGCAGGCGTCACAGTGATGCTGGTCGTGCTGTTCCTGAGAAGCCGAAAGCTCGCCGGATGGGCGATGGCAAGCGTGGTGGCGGGGATTGTTGCCACAGCGGCCACCTTTGCATTGACCTATTCCGGCACCAAGGTTCCGCCTGTCACATCCGTCTTCCATTCCCTCACTGGTGCCGAAACCAGGATTGGTAGCAACGGTCGTCCTACGGTTCTGAACCTATGGGCGACTTGGTGCCCCCCTTGTCGCCGCGAACTGCCGATGATGGCGGAACTCGCTGCCAGTACGGCCGATGTCGACTTTGTCTTCGCAAACCAGGGAGAGCCTTCGACAAAGATCGCTGAATACCTCCGGAGCGCGAACCTTAACCTGCCGCAGGCGGTGCTCGATCCGCAGCTTCTGCTTAGTCGCCACTATTCGGCAGTCGGCCTGCCCGCGACACTCTTTCTAGCAGCCGATGGCACGCTTGCCGGCTCTCACCTCGGTGAGATCTCTCGCGAGGTTCTCGCGCAGAAGATCCAGGAACTCACATCTGAAGAAGGAATTTCCGAATGACACCTTCCCGAGCGGCCGCTCTGTGGCGACCGTCGACCGCCTCGCTTTTCGTCATGGGGTTGTCGGCCTGCGCGCAGACCGCCGCGGAGCCCGCAAAGGTCGAAGCCCCGAAAGCGGACCCGTCGTTGGCCAGCATGTATGCGCCGATCAAGGATGGAGACGAAACCATCCCCGGCGTCGACGTCACCAAGATGGATCCGAAGAATGTCCGCCAGGTTGTGGACTACAAGACCGGCTATCCGGCAGGCACTATCGTGGTCGATCCCCACTCCCGTTTTCTTTACCTCGTCATGGAGGGTGGCAAGGCGATGCGCTACGGCGTCGGCGTCGCCAAGGCCGGCATGGAATTCGAGGGCGAGGCCGATATCGCCCGTAAGGCGCAGTGGCCGGGCTGGGTGCCCACCCAGAACATGATCAAGCGCAATCCGGAGCGCTACGGCCCTTTAGCATCGGGCCTGGAGGGGGGCATCAAGAACCCTCTGGGAGCACGTGCCCTGTACCTCTACCAGGGCGGCAAGGACACGCTCTATCGAATCCACGGGACCAATGAACCCTGGAGCATCGGCAAGTCGGTCTCGTCCGGCTGCATCCGGCTCCTAAACCACGACATCATCGACCTGCATCGCCGCGTGCCGAAGGGCTCGAAGGTCGTCGTGCTCGGACCTGAAGAACCGCGAAAAGGAGAAGTATGAATGATTACCCGCAGAAACCTGCTCGCCGTCACCGCAGGCACTGCCGCAGTGGCTGCCGTCCTCCCGCGCCTGGCGTTCGGCCAGGAGATCACCGAAAAGACCGTCTTCCATGATCCGGACGCACCAGTTCTCGGCAATCCCAAAGGGGACGTCACGGTCGTCGAATTCTTCGATTACCAGTGCCCCTACTGTAAGAAGATCCATCCCATACTCGAGAAGGTCGTTCGCGAGGACGGCAATGTCCGGCTGGTGCTGAAGGACTGGCCCGTCTTCGGCGGTGCCTCGATCTTTGCTGCCCAGGCAGTCCTCGGAGCCGCGCAGATCGGCAAGTACGAGCCTGCAATGGAGGCGCTGATGAAGACCACGGGAAAACTGACTGAAGAAGCCGTGGAGAAGGCGCTCACGAGCACCGGCCTCACGATGAAGGAAATTGCTGCCGCCGTGAACAAGCACAGCACCAAGATCTCGGGGCTGCTCGACCGCAACTACAGCCAGGCGCTCGCCTTCAACTTTGCAGGTACGCCTTCCTTCCTCATCGGCCGGACCACGTTCGCAGGTGTGCTGGATGAGAAGGGGCTGAAGAAGGCGATCGCAGAGGCCCGCGCGGCCTGAGCGGGTGGGCTCCAAGGCGCACTGGCCTCCGCCATTCGTCACTTAAGGCTGCCTTAAGGTGGGCAGGCTTGGAAGCAGCCCGCGAGATTAACAGAGAGTACCGACATGGCCTATGACAGTCAGACTGAAGAGAGAACGAGCAGCTCAAACGGACGGTGGGTTGGTGCAGGCCTGCCAAGGCGCTCCTTCATCCTTGGTGTAGGGGCGATCGCCGTCTCTGGCTGTGTATCGACCGAACCGCCACCCGTCGTGACGATCGCCGAACCTCCGCCTGCGCCTACCCCGGTGGTGCCGCCGATGTACTATGCAATGCCCAATGAGAGGTTTCCGATCCCGGAGGTCGACATCAGCCAGCTACCGCCGCAGTTCTGGCGAACCGAGGTGGATTACCCGGCGAACGAGAAGCCAGGCACCCTCGTGGTCGATACGCCCGGCAAATATCTCTACCACATCAAACCAGACGGCCGCGCCATGCGCTATGGGATCGGCGTTGGACGTGAAGGATTTGCCTGGGCTGGGGAGGCCATCATGGCTTATAGGCGGGAATGGCCGCGCTGGACGCCGCCTGATTCAATGGTTGCGCGGCAGCCAGAGCTGGAGCCCTACAGCATCGCAAATGGAGGAATGGATCCCGGACTCAAAAACCCGCTTGGTGCGCGGGCGCTCTACATCCATGAAAACGGGAAAGACACCCTCTATCGAATACACGGCACGCCTGAGGCCTTCAGCATTGGGAAGGCCGTTTCCTCAGGTTGCATCCGGCTCATCAACCAGGACGTGATTCACCTTCACGACGAGGTAAGAGATGGCAGCCGCATCGTGGTCATTCCCGACCCGGCGATGAGCCATCTGCTCGTCGGTTGAACTTCAGGTTGGCCCGCGGGTGGCATCACCAGCGGGTCAACCTGTGATCCTGGGGCAGGAATGGCCGCGTTCGGCTCGCTTTAGAAATTGCCGCAACGCAGCCGTATGCGCTGGACTGCAATGTCCGCTGTTGGCGCATAGGTGCCGTTGGGCGCTAGTGACCTGACGTCGTTCCCTTAGACGATCAGAAGTCGGCATCATATCCCGTCCTCGGATCGAGAATGTCGACCGTCTGGCCGAGGCGATCGCGGCAGTTCTGCCGTAGGGAATACCGGGCCACCACGCCGGGACTGTCGTTTGACGCAATCGGAGTTCACCGGATGCGTGGGGGCGGCGATAGCGTGTGTGAGCTGTCAGAATTGAATGCCAGCGTCTGAGCGGTTGCTGACTTAGTAATGCGTACGGACCATCTGCTCCGTCGGCAATGCCGACATGATCATCGGGATCTTCTCCGTGGCGGCGGTCGTATTTCTCCCGCCGACGCTCGTCGCCCCGATTACGGCGTGAACTTTGATGTGATGCCGGAACTCCAATGGCAGATCGGCTATCCGTTCGCGATCGGCTTGATGGTTCTTTCGGCCGTTATGCCGTTCCTGTATTTCAAGAGGCGCGGGTGGCTCTGAAGAAGCCGGGGATGGGCGTCGGTCGACTGGCCTTAGATGCGAGGAGATAATCCGCGGGGCCCATGGCATCCCTGCCCCTGTTTTGTCGGCGGGCTCTGCTGTTCCATTGGAATTTGCACCGCCTGTAAGGCCTCAGAAAAATGTGCACGCGAATTAACCTGAGACTCCCATCTGCGACGCAGCAATCGTCCCCACATCAACAGTTCAGGCCCAATTGGCGGCCGAGGAGACGGCATTGCTCAACAAGCCCCCACAAAATCACCGCTTGGTCGAAATCGCCGGATTTGGCTCAAACCCCGGAACATTGAAGGCGTGGCTGTTTCTGCCGTCGATCATGGCCCCCGACGCCCCGCTTGTGGTTGCGCTGCATGGCTGCACACAGACGGCAGAGGGCTATGCAACTGGATCCGGCTGGTCTCAACTCGCAGAGCGACGCGGATTTGCGGTGCTCTACCCCGAGCAGCAGCGATCGAACAATGCCAACCTCTGCTTCAACTGGTTCGAGCCAGGCGACATCAGGCGGGATGCGGGAGAAGCATTGTCCATCCGGCAGATGGTCGGCCATCTCGTCCAGTCGCAAGGCATCGATCCCAAGCGCATCTTTGTCACAGGCCTCTCGGCAGGCGGCGCAATGGCGAACGTCATGCTGTCAACCTATCCCGACATATTTGCGGGCGGCGCAATCATCAGCGGGCTGCCTTATGGTGTGGCAGGCACGGTCGCTGAGGCGTTCGAGCATATGCAAGGCCGCACTCCGCCGACTGTCTCCAGGCTTCAGTCCGTACTCAAGAGCGCATCGAACCACAAGGGGCTCTGGCCTTCGATTTCGATCTGGCACGGGACGCATGACCAGACGGTCCGACCCGGGAACGCGGACCAGATCGTCAAGCAATGGTCAGACGTTCACGGCCTCGCCACGGAGCCAACGCGGAGCGAGTTGATACACGGCCATACCCGCAAAGTTTGGCTCGACGCGAAAGGCAAGCAGGTCGTCGAGGCCTACTCCGTCAAAGGCATGGCCCACGGCGTTCCTCTGGCGACGAGCAGCGATGTACCGATCGGGAGAGCCGGTCCGCACATGCTTGAGACTGGGATTTCCTCGACCGTGCGTATCGCCCATTCATGGGGTCTGGCCACGGTGGCAGATGTAGAGGAGGCTGAGGCAGCCGGCAGTCTCGTCCGCCGAGAAGAACCCAATTCGGCGTCATCCGCGATAGAGAAGGCATTGCGCTACGCAAGGTCGCGATCGAACGCCGCTGGGACCGCTTCGGACGGCGGGATGGCCAAGGTCATAAACGATGCGCTTCGGGCCGCGGGTCTGATGCGGTAAGAAGATAGCCGCAAGCATGATGGACTTGTTGCGAACACAATCTGCCCCTATATGTTGCCCATCGGCCTTGCTGGTGAGCGTCTGAGGATGTTCCCGGGGCCGCAAGTCGCTTGAGACTTTTGACCACGGATGTACTGGCACTGGAATTGAAGCGACGTGAGGAAGGTCGGGTTTGCCCGGCCTTTTTTGTTGCCTGGCGAGCAGGCACAACGTCACTTCCGAACTGCGGATCCGCGGCAGGAGGAAATCGGTATTGCGGGAATTCGGCTGCCCAAAAGCGGTGACGTCCGGCGTTGTTCGTCATGTCCGCGACATGATGCGTGACGACTCTTCCAGGCCCAAAATATTCAAGGATCCCGCGGTATCAGCCATTTGAACCATCCGCCCCGCCGGCAGCGCCAATATCGGTCGGTCTTCAAGCACTCGGTAAAGCTGACGTCCAAAGAGCTGTGCCTCCATTCCGAGCGAGGTTCTTGTGCCCGCCATTAGGTGAGTGCAAACTGTCTTCCACCCACCGGTTTCGGGAGATCAGATGATGACCTACAAAACACCCTTCTCCTTGTGGTTGGTGTCAACCAGTTCGAAGGTGATCTTCGGGCAGCTGCGGATCTTTGCTCTGCGCACAATGTGCACCTCACAGTTATGCCCGCGGCAATGGCAACGCTGCCTCCGATCAGAGACTTTGCGGCTGTTTCATGGGATTACGACAGGACCAGTCACGTAGAGGAACTCGGCCAGGCGATCGAGCGAGCTCGGGAAACGCTTAACAACACCGGCATCTCTTTCGATGTCCTCGGAAAACCGCCGATATCGTGTTCGCCGTCGATTCTGTCCCGGCAATCTTTGCGGTCACCCGTGATCCCTTCATCGTCTACACCTCCAACGTATTCGCCATCCTGGGCTTGCGTTCCATGTACTTCATGCTCGCCGCAGCGGCGGCGCATTTCAAATACCTGAAGTACGGCCTCTCACTCGTGCTCGTTTTGATCGGAGCAAAGATCATCTGGAATTTTGGCCTCTCGAAAGAACTCGGCTGGGTGCCTTACCTCGCGCCACAGTGGGCATTGCTTGTGACCCTGCTCGTGATCGGGGGGGCCATCGCCTATTCCGTGCTCCGAACCCGCAGTTCTCGTATGACGCACAGGGGGTGGAGCGCCGGGCTGCCGGTGCTGCTTACTGTAAGCATGTAACCCCAGACGGTGGAGGGCGCTGGCAAGCCGAGTTCCACAGGCTTGTCAGTATTTTACAGGTCCCAGGAGATACTGCTCCCCCAATCATGGATCCGACGGCAATCACGGATGATAAGAGGCCGACCGGAACTCGCCGTTACGGCGGCTGCAAACGCGCCTGGCGCTCCAGGCGGAAAGCCAGGTGTGCTGACTTCGCCCACTTTCGTGCGCAACAACAGGGTTGAATATGAACAGATTCCTGAAGGCAGTCGCGGGCTCGGCCGGCACAACCGCGCTTATCTTGGCGCCTATCGGGGTGCTCTCCAACTCACCGGCAATTTCCACGAGGTGCTGCCGGCGGAGGTCTACCGATCGGCACAGCCTTCTGCCGCGGACGTCGCGAGCTATGCACGGCAATACGGCATCAAATCCATCGTGAATCTCCGGGGCGAGAGCAGCGAAGACTGGTACCTGCGGGAGGTCGAAGCCGCCAGCCGAGGCGGCATCGCTCATTTTGATTTCCGATTGTCGGCTTCGAAACGGGTGTCGCCGCGGCAGGCGCGGCAGCTGATCGCGTTGCTGCAAACCGCACCCAAGCCGATACTCATCCATTGCCAAGCCGGCGCTGATAGAACGGGGTTGGCCGCGATGCTCTACCTTCAGCAGATCGCTGGCATTGATGAAGAGATCGCGGAGCGGCAGCTGTCGGTCCGCTACGGTCACATCGGCCTTCCTTACATTTCCGCAGCCTTTGCCATGGATGAAAGCTGGGAAATCTTCGAAGAAGTCCTCTTCGGTCTGACGAGTTGAGTGCCCTGGGTCGCGCCCACTTCGCAGTCGCCCCGCAAGACTTGCCGCGAGCTTGCCTCCACCGGCTGACACGATCAGGACTTGCGAGTGTCGTCCAACCACGCCATGCTCAGTTCCGACGAGCTCCGTGATCCGGTGGATATCGGGCACGTCGAAAATTTTACCGGAACCGGGAGGTTAAGCCGTGAGCATAAGAGATCGCCAGGAAGGCTTCGAAAAAAAGTTCGCGATGGACGAGGAAACCAAGTTCAAGGCCATGGCCCGGCGCAACAAATTGTTCGGCCTGTGGGCCGCCGAAAAGCTCGGCAAAACGGGCACGGATGCCGACACCTATGCCAAGGAGGTGGTGCAGGCAGACTTCGAAGAGGTAGGAGACAATGATGTGTTCCGCAAGGTGCGCACCGATTTCGATCTGGCCGGCGTAGTCCTCTCAGATACTCAGATTCGCAGCGTCATGGATGAACTGCTCGCGGCTGCAGTCGAGCAAATCAAGAACAACTGAGCAACGCTTGACCCGACAAATTCCCCCGGGGCACGAACAGCAGCGCCGTTCCTGCAGCGAGGCAGGAGGAGAAAATAATGGCCGAACCAAACCCCTGGCGACACATGGCAAGCGCGCCGAAAGACGGCAGTCGGATTCTGGTCACGATCCGCCCGTCCGAGCAGGGGGCGGCAGAAGTTGACCTCGTATATTGGTCGAATGGCGATCAGTTCGGTGCAGATGGCTGGCGCGCCTCTGATTCCTCGCCCGGCCGCATCATCGAATACGCCGAGCCGGAATTGAAGTGTTGGATGCCGATGCCCTCGGCCAATCTCGATCGCACCTCGATGCCCTCACCCTGGGAAGGCGAAGACGAGAGAGAGCTCGACGGATCAGGGATCTAAGGATTAGCGCTGCCATGTTGCGGAGACTATACGCAGGGTTGGCGAAATCCGGTTGAGCTACCCACTCTTAGGGAAAGCAAGGGTGGGCCTCTTGTCCGCTCACGGCGCGAAGCTGCCGTTGACAACTCTCGCGTCTCGCGTCCATTTCTGCCGGATGATCAACGTTCAAAAATCGTGCCCTATCGTGATCAGAGCCACCAAGCATGGGCTCGAGGTTCTTGCCTTCCGGCATCCGTCAGCGGGGAACCAGTTCGTGAAAGGCACGATTCAGCAGGGCGAGCACCCTCGGGATGCGGCCAAGCGTGAACTCCTTGAAGAGAGTGGTTTGGACTGCCCGATCGAAATGAGTTTTTTGGGAGCGCTACATGTAGGACCGGAACAGATACTCTGGCACTTCTTCACTTGGGGCTCGACAGGACTCCCCGACCAGTGGAAACACGCTGCAGAGGACGATGGCGGCCACACGTTCGCATTCTTCTGGCATCCAATCAGGGTGCCGCTTGATGAAGAATGGCACCCTGTTTTCCACGAAGCCTTCCAGTTCTTCGCCAGTCGTCTGGCTGCCCTGTGACCTTTGCGGCAGTTCGCGCCCATGACGCCTGTCGGCCCGTAGCAGACATCTCTTTGCATCTGCGATAGCAGATCGGATTGGAAACTGTGAAAGGTTCTAAGATGAACGACAGAACGATGATCGTTTTGAATAATGGCCCATCGCAATTTCAGGTCAGGGCGGCAGCTCTTATCTGGGCTGAAGGTCGTATTTTGATCGACCGCTCCGTCGCCGATTCATTCTGGGCGCTTCCTGGCGGTAGAGTCGAGTTTCACGAGGCCTCAGCCGAAACTCTGTCGCGAGAAGTCGAGGAGGAGCTTGGGACCATCTCAGTGGTGGGCCCTATGCGGCTATTGATCGAGAACTTTTTTGAGCTGAGCGGTAGGAAGGCCCATGAGCTGGGCTTCTACTACGACGTGCAGTTGCACTCACCGCCCCCGTTCGTTCAGGATGCCATTGTCGATCGCAGCCGTGACGGAGACACCGAGTTGGAATTCCGTTGGGCCTTACCGGAACAGCTACCTCGCTTCGACCTGAAGCCAACTGCCTTGATTCCCCTGATTGCGAAATTGCCACCGGCATTTGCCCACATTGTTCATCGGGACAGTAGCTGACCCTAAAAAACAGCATCTTGCCATGTCCGCTGTTGGCGCTGAGCGGCGGACGCCTATCGGCCCCAAAGTCGTCATCGGTTTCCTCGTCGTGCTGGGCGACCGTCAACCCAGCTTGCTGTGGAAGTGCGCAGCAACGCTATCTGCCGCCTGCCGCACCGTCTCCGCCTGGTCGTAGAAGTCGAAGTGTTTGCCTTCCGCCCAGAATAGGTCCTTCGGGCCGCCGAGTAGGTCATGAACCTTACGCGCCTGCTCAGGAAAAGCCGCGCCATCCGAGTGCACCACAAGCGTCGGTACCTTGACGTGCCGAGCCTGCGATAGGGGATCGAAAGCGAGCCACTGCTCCCAACCCATCACTGCGAACTCGTTCCGCCAGGCACGGACGCCGCCTCCGCGCGACAGGTCCATGTAGTATTCACTTGGGCTAGCGCTCACTGCAGCCTTTTCGTTTGGCATATAGGCGAAGACAGTCTCAATCACCCCGGTCTCGTCGTAAAGCATCCGCGCCTGTCGACCCACCGCGATCCTGGCATCAATACCCTCCTGTCCTCCGAACATCTTCAGCACCATTTGCGGGTCAGAGAAGAAGCCCGCAACGGTCGCCAACGCGCCCACATTGGTGTCTCTTGCCGCTGCGTAGAGGGCTGTGCCTCCGCTGGTGCAGACTCCGAGAATGCCAGCTCCGGAGACATCGCTCCGCTTCTTCAGGAAGCGGAGCGCGGCCGATAGGTCCTCGGCTTTGGAGGCCTGGTCCTCGAACTGACGCATAGCGCCGCTGCTCTCGCCGTAGTTCCGGTAGTCGATCGCGAGCGCCACAATCCCACGTCGAGCAAGCTCACCAGCATAGTTGCCGCCCATTTGCTCCTTGACGGACGTCAGAGACCCACCAACTGCGACCGCTGGATAGCGGCGCGACGGATCGTGCCCCTCTGGAAGATAGAGATTGGCTACGACGAAGCCGTCTCCGCTCTCGAAGCTTACCTTCTGCGGTTTAGGATGCGTCTTCTCGGTAAGTGTCTGCGTCATGACGATGTTTCCTGTACTGAGGAGAATGGCGCTTGCCGCAAAGCCGAGGCCAAGGTTCCGACGGGTGATCGAAGCAACAGGCATTCGTAGGCGCTCCTTCTCGCAATCATTGGAAGATTAAGAAGTGGAGGCCTGCTTGATAATCTGCCAGAATCTCAATGGAGTTATAAAGAGGATTTGATAATGCGGATGGACGCGCTCGATGGGATCATCGTCTTCACTCGCGTCGCAGAGCGACGCAGCTTCACCGCTGCTGCGCTGGAATTTGGCGTCACGCCTGCCTCAATTAGTTGGACTATCAAGCAACTGGAGGCGCGTGTGGGTGCGCCGCTTCTGGCCCGCACCACACGGTCCGTTGGTCTCACCGAAGCCGGACGGTTATTCCTGGAGCAAGTTGCGACCGGAATAACATATGTAGAGGCCGCGTTCGAAGCGGCCCAGAGCCTCAGCGCCAAGCCAAAAGGTCTACTACGCCTGAGCGTCCCTTTCGTGGCACGGACGCTGATCGAACCTATGCTCAAGGGATTTGCTGACACCTATCCGGACATCGAACTCGAACTGATCTTCGAAGATCGATTTGTTGATATCGTCGGAGAGGGATACGACGCGGGGATTAGGGTCGGCGAAATGATTGCGGAGGATATGGTGGCTGTGCGGCTTACTCAAGCGTCTCCAAGAATGGTCGTGGGATCACCTTCGTACTTCGCTCAGCGCGGCAAGCCCCAGCGCCCGGAGGAGCTTGGGTATCACGACTGCATCAACATCCGACTTGCAGGAGGCGCGGTTTACCGATGGGATTTTGTGGAGTCCACCAGCGAGAGTGGTGCGCGGCCTTTCTCCATGGCTGTTAAAGGACCCGTCATCGTAAATGAACCTGGAGCTTCTCTTGCTGCTGCACAGGCGGGCATTGGCCTGGCCTACAACATCGGTGCTGTTGTCGAACCTCTCATACGCCAGGGACGGCTCGAAGCGTGCCTTGAAGACTTCATGCCTTCCAGCCCCGGCTTTTTCATCTACTTCCCTAGCCGCAAGCAGATGCTACCTAAGCTCCGCGCATTCGTGGATTATTGGCAGCGATCCACCCGCTTCAATAAAGACTTTCGCCCGTAAATGCCTCCATCGCGTGGGCAGGAGCGCTAACTGTCGTGAACGACCGCTGCTGGCGCAATGCAACCCCTTGCAAGCTCGATTCTACGACTGACAAGAGCGTAGTAACGGCAACACCAAAGCAATCCGCATCATGACTGCTCACCAGGATCGTTTGTTCATTAGCAAGCTCCAATGTGGTCAGACAGAATATCGGTCGGGCTCCAAGCGCTGGAAACTCGGCTTGTCCACGGCATAGCTTGGGGAGAGCGCGATCACACACTTGCAAAGGCGATAGACGGTAATCAAAGTTCCAGTAATGTTCGATGTCTGCTGTGGTGATTTCCGTGAACCAAGAAGAAAGAGATGAGGAGCTCCGGTGGAGACTGGAGCTTCTGCGCACGAAGTTCGAAGAAGGGAAAATCCACGTCGCGCAAGAGGTCGCTGAGGGCTTGGAAAAAAGCCTGATGGCCGTCCGATACAGTGCCGACGGAAAGATCAATCTTGGAACGGTCGATGGACGCGTCCGCGCTATGGCCCTAGCGGTAGCCGGAATGCACAACCGGGAGCGCGAAAAAGACGCCGCTTCGCTCTCCACCATCACCGAAGCCTATTTCGAATTCGTCGAGCGTAATCTCGGTTTCTTCGTAAAGTCCGCGAAGGAGATGGGGGCGAATGCAAACGAGTTCGCCCATATCGTGTCGCGACACCCCCTGAGCGTCGAACAATACAGCCCTCAGATCCCCAAATTCCTGGAGGGTCTGGAGGAATTCTGGGGTGCCGTGACGGACGCGTCGCACTACCACATCCAGGACATGCAATCGACGAAGGCAGTCTACGGCGGTGACCTGTTTCCGTCCTACGATCGGAACATCGCCAGCAGCGCGGGCCTCTACATCGACACGATAGTCCTGTCAGATCCGTTCTGGCACTCGAGGCACATCTTCCAAATGTCGCCGCCCGAGACGCAGGTCTACTACTTGGTCAAGCATGCCGTGAACGTCATGGGCTATCGGGATCTGGCCACGGCCAAGCTCGACAATCCGATCGTCGTGGTGACGCCGTTCCGGTCGTCTGTCGATGAATCCGAGATCGAGTTCCTGAAGGGTATATCAGAACGCGACGGCGTGGCGCACGCGCATCGCCTGTTCGGCCGGGAGTTCGAGAACATCGATGACCTCTTCGCGTTCTGCAACGAACTGGACACGCCGGAGAAGGCCGCGGCCCACATTGCGGACCGGGATCGGTTCCTGTTCGATACAGATTGGACAGGAAGTACGGAGGAGCAGATAGCGCGCGCCTTCGAGCGCGACGGACACCTTCTGCCGCCGGGGTCCGGGCCTGGCCAGGTTCTCGCCTCACAGTGCGTGGGACGGATGATGCAGGCGACCGACATTCTGCTGAAGAGCCGTTACCTCGGCGGCACTCCACTGATGGACGCGCCGACCTCTTGGAGATACTTCAACTGGAAGCTTGAATACAATTCGTCGATCACCCCGGACAACACCCATCTCCACATGGTGAAAGGCCTGCAGCGCGCGGCCGAGACGGACATGGAATGGCTCGGAAATATCCCTCCCGCCGCGCTCATCGAGATGCGTCAGCAGGGCGCGTTCCACGAGATCCGAGACGTCCTGTCGGCCGGTGTCAGCGAGATCGCCGAGGCGAAGCCAGACGCTTTCTTCCGATCAAGCGACAAGATCGTCGAGAATATTCAGGAGGCCTTCGACCAGCACCAGCGGAACGTGAAGGAACTACGGAACAAGGGATTCAAGTTTGCGGGGCATGATCTCGGATCCTGGATATCCGTAGGAGCGGTTGAGATAGCGGCCATCGCAACCGGGACGCCGTTCTTCGGGGCGGCGGCATTCGCGGCCAACCAGATCTTGGATGTGCCGAAACTGAAAGAACTCCCGGAACGATTTCGGGAGCTGAAGAACGCTCACAAGGAGCTCAAGAAGTCGCCGATGGGCCTTTTGTTTGCCCACAAGGATTGAAGTTCAGCAAGCGGAGCATGGAGGGAAAGCTCCTCCAAGTATTTTATGCTACAGCGGCAGCTTTTGGGTATCATCGCCATGCTCTACCTCCGGCTTGGGGGTGATGAAGAACCCACTCGACTTGCCAGGGTAATGACTGCAATTGGCGCTTCTGAGTTATGACGCCTGTCGGCCCTTTGCGGACTTCTCGGGACCCGCTAAACGTACTGCTGGAACAGCGAGGGCGCGATGGTTAGAGGTAGAAAGCAGAATCGAGGCGACATCGTTAGCATCGATATCGGAAACGGAAAGCAATTTCACGCAGTCGCCCTAACACATCCGCTCTTCGCCTTTCTCGACGGTGTTTTCGAACGTGAAGAACCAGTTCAAGACGTGCGAGATCGAGCGGTTCTCTTTAAGCTATGGGTGATGGACAGTGCTGCGAAGTCCGGGCGATGGCCCATCGTCGGAAAGGTTGACCTACCCACAGTGTCCGCCTTGGACGGCGCGGTGTTTTTCAAGCAAGATCGGATTTCAGGCAAATTAGCAGCGTATGATGCCATCGCGAATGCCGAGTCCCCGCTCAGCTTTGAAGAGGCAGTCCGCCTAGAATGCGCTGCTGTTTGGAGCCCCGAGCATGTCGAAGACAGACTTCGAGATCATCTGGACGGCGTCTCGAATAAGTGGTGGGCATCAATGCGGCCCCGAAAATAGCAACGATCTACCTTGTCGGAACATCTGGTGTTGGCGCTTCAGCGACATGGCGGCAGTCGGCGCACACGTGCCGTTGGACAGCTAGTGACCTGAGGTCGTTCCCTAGACGATCAGAAGTCGGTATCATGCCCCGTCCGGACGTCGACTCCTAACCCTCGCCTTGAAGTGCGGGCGGCAATGCCGCCGATGAACAGGGCCCCGGCCGCGCCGTGTCCGGGAGCCTCAATATGTAGCCGCTAATGTCGTGCCTCAACCGCCCCTTTCGGAAAACTCCCGATTTCGGCATCAAGTGCGCCACCTGTGCCGCTGACGCCGACACCTGAAGGGACCGGGTTGGGCTCCAAGTCGACCTTCGCCCAGGTAACTGGGCGAAGGTCACCACCTCAGCCAGCGGCCTGGATGCAGTCCGGCGGATTGGTAGCAAGCTGAGGCGGTCCAGCGGTGGTAGCGTCAAGGACCTGCAGCTGTTTTAGTGAGGCGCATCATCGCGGCCGATTCCAGCTGATTGTCTGCCGTTGAAGGTGAGCGCCAGCAGCGCTGCCGCGATGGCGATCGCTGCGACAAGGGCGGAAACCATTGGCCAGCCGAATGCGCCGGCAATGCCGGCGGCGGTGGCTGGGCCGATGATCAGACCAAGGTTATTGCCCTGCATGGCGAAGCCAATAGTCACCCCCACGAGTTCTGGGCGTGGAGCTTTGCGCGGCGCGCTATCAAAGATCACGACGGGAATCAGCCCGCCGACCAAGGAGAAGACGACGCAGAGCGCATAGGCAGCAACGGCCCAGAGGACTTGGCTGAAGACACCGACCCCGCAAAGGGCCATGGTGCAGAAGCTGAAGAGCAGCAGTTGTGCCGCCGGGAAGCCGCGGGCGAGCAACTGCCCACACACGAGATTACCAACGCCGCCCGCCGCTATTGCCAGCGCGCTCAGCATGCTTGCCGCCTCGTTGCTGATGCCAAGGCGCTGAGAAAGGAGCGACGGCAGAAAGCCGAATACGGCGAAGTAGGCGGCTGAGAACGCCGCAAACAACCCTCCCAGTACCCAAGGCCCCTTCGAAACAAGTGCCTCGCCGATATCCTGACGGATATTCCGGTGTGGTCGAGAATGAGTGTCCGGCAGACGCAAGCTCCAACCGAGAAGCAACGCAAACCCGACGAGGATTGCAGCGTTCAAGAGCCAGAAACCACGCCAGGTTAGGAGGCTCAGCAGAGGCGCGGCCAGCATGATCACCATAATGCCGATCGGCATGAAGGTTGCCCAGAGAGCCATGGCCCTGTCGCGGATATGAGTTGGTGCTGCTGCGGTGATCAGGGCGGGTGCCGCAACGACTACGCAGAGGAAGCCTAGGCCTTCGACAACCCTTGTCGCGAGCAGCGGGACGGCGCTCGCCGATACTGCTCCGAGCGCGGCACCCGCCGCCTGCAGAAGAAGGCCGGCGACGGCCATTCGTTTGGCGCCGATGCGGTCGACAGCCAGTCCGATCGGTGCACCGACCAAAGCGCCAGTAACGGCGAAGATCGAGATGAGCCACGATGCCGTGGCGAGGCTGAGTGCCAGGTCCGCCTGCACAGCCGCAAGCGCCATCGGGGCCTTGCCGACCTGGAAGGCGGACACCACGCCCGCGCCTACGACAAGGACGATCCTGGGCCAGGCTGATCCGACCGCTGCGAACGGGGTGATGTTCAACGGACCAGCTCCGGCAGGCGCTGTCTGTGACCCAGCGTGATGGCAGCCGCGACCTCGGCCACATGTCTGCCCTGAAACCGGGCACCCTCCAGTTCGTTGGCGCTGGGGCCTCTGTCGCCGTGGTTTTCGTCCTCTGCCAGCGTGGAAGCGCCGTAGGGCGAACCGCCGGTGATCTCGTCCATGCGCATCTGGCCTTTGAAGCTGTACGGCAAACCCACGATAACCATGCCGAGATGCAGCATGACGATGTGCGTCGACAGGATCGTCGACTCCTGCCCGCCGTGCTGGCTACCCGTCGAGGTGAAGACGCTGCCCACTTTACCGACGAGCTTGTCCTCGCCCCAAAGGCCGCCGGTCTGGTCGAGAAAATTCTTCATCTGGCTTGCCATGTTGCCGTAGCGGGTTGGCGTGCCGATGATGATGGCATCGTAATCGGCAAGCTCGGCGACGGTCGCAACAGGGGCGTCCTGGTCCAGCCGGTACCCTGACCTCCTGGCAACCGCCTCCGGCACGAGCTCCGGTACACGCTTGAGCGCCACGGTGGCGCCCGCCTGTCCGGCGCCTTCCGCGACAGCCTTCGCCATCGCTTCGACGTGGCCGTAGGAGGAATAGTAGAGCACGAGCACCTTGGTCATCTTTCCTGATCCTTGCTTTGCACTGGGTGACACGAACGCGGGGGCGTTGCCGCGGTGCCGGTAAGCGCTGGTTGTTTTCTCAACCAATAGATGACATGGGAAATCGATCAGGATAATTGAGAAAGGATCGTTCAAGTCGATCGATGGAATAGATCATGTTAGATGCTCTTACGCTCGACCAAATGCGTATCTTCGTCGCCATCGCGGAGACGGGCAGTTTCCGCGCGGCCGCTGCGCGCCTTTCCCGCGTCCAGTCGGCGGTAAGCCACGCTATAGCGAATCTGGAGGCGGAGCTCGGGCTCAGTCTCTTCGACCGCTCCGGACATCGCCCCGTGCTGACGCCAGAGGGCCGTTCGTTGCTCAGTGACGCACGCGCGATCCTCCTAAAGGCGGATACGATGCGGGCGCGGGCGCGGGGCCTTGGTGAAGGGGTGGAACTTGGCTTGACAATCGCGCTCGATCCACAGTTTCCGCTCTGGCTCGCTGGTGCGGCGCTGAGGGAACTGCATGAGGCTTATCCCTCCGTTGCGGTGCGGGTGCTTACTGCATCGCTCGGAGAAGCGGTGCATGCGCTCAGGGAACGTCGTTGCGTGTTGGCGATCAGTGGCATCGACATTCCTGATCCACGTATCCAGCGACGGGCACTCGCATTTGTCACGCGCGCGGCAGTCGTCTCACCGAACCACCCGCTTGGGCTTCGGGCTGCGGCAGGTGATCCGATCACGGCAGCGGACTTGGCCGATCACGTGCAGATCGTCGCAGAAGACCCCTCTCCACTTACGCAGGGCCGTGACTTCAATGTCCTCTCCCCGGGAACCTGGCGGGTCGGTGACAACATGACGAAGCATGCGCTGATCCGCGCCGGCATCGGCTGGGGAAACCTGCCGCTCTGGCTGACGGAGCGAGACCTGGCGGAAGGTCGGCTCGTGCGGGTACCCGCCGCTGAATTCGGCCCGCAAGGCGAAACGCAGACACCCGCCTTCCTGATGCACAGCACCGATGAGCATCTCGGTCCCGCGGCACGTGCATTTTGCGACGCGCTGTTGCGGATGTCCGACCTGCAACAGGGTGATGCTGCAGGTCTTGGCGATCAGGCTGGCTGCTGCAGGACAAGCGCGGCCTGTCTTTTCTCGTCGGGCGAGTGATCGCAGCAAGCATTGGCATCGCTCGAAGTGAAGCCGGCAGCGGCGGATACAGCCTCAGCCTGCGCCGTGATCTACAGTCTGATGCTGACCTGCCGCGCCCGTGACATCGAGCCACTAGCCTGGCTACGCTACGCCCCGACAGAGCTACCCCAGCGCGCTGTCGATACAGGCCTTGACGATCTGTTGCCGTTCAACTTCCTTAAGACGTCCAACACGTAACTCTGAGGGGAACGGTTCGCGCGTTGCGTTTGAAAAAGACGGCATCATTGCGAGCTTCATCGACCTCATCCGGACAAGGAGATTGTCTAAGCGTCACTGCGCACCGAAGAAGCCGCCTCACCGTTCGATCGCCTCCTTCGGCGATTGAATGCTCAAGCGTGCAGATCTTTGGATCGATGGCCGCTTTGAACGGTCTCGGCCTTTAGGCCGCACCCTTTTGCGGGGCGATCGCGATGGCGGAGAGGTCGGTCTCCGGGTTAACCGGCGTTTTCGCTTCCTTGCGCTCTGAATAGCGGTCGACCAATTGAGCCGAGTGCGGCCGCAGGAGGATCGTAAAGCGGACGAGTTCCTCCATGACATCGACGATGCGGTTGTAGTAACTGGAAGGCTTCATGCGCCCGTTCGCATCGAATTCCTGGAACGCCTTGGCGACGCTCGACTGGTTCGGGATGGTGTACATGCGCATCCAACGTCCAAGAATACGCAGCGTGTTGACCGCGTTGAAGCTTTGCGACCCACCCGACACCTGCATGACAGCGAGGGTACGGCCTTGCGTCGGACGGATGCCGCCCATGTTCAGCGGCAGGTGGTCGATCTGCGCCTTCATGAGTCCGGTGATCTGGCCATGGCGCTCTGGCGAGCACCAGACCATTCCTTCGGACCAAATCGCATGCTCACGGAGCGCCTTTACGGCCGGGTGATCGTCGCCCTTGACCTGATCGGGCAGCGGCAGGTCCGAAGGGTCGAATATGCGGGTCTCTGCGCCAAAAAACTCGAGAATTCGCGCCGCCTCCTCTACCGAGAACCGGGAGTAAGAGTGCTCGCGCAGCGATCCATAGAGGAGCAGGATGCGGGGCTTGTGGTCCATCGGGCCGAGGCCTTCCGCCGGATTGCGATGCGCGTAGGCAGGGTCGAGAGCCGGCAGGTGGTCGATGTCGGGAACGGTGCGCAATCTCATTTTTCAGGGTCTCCTATGCTTCAGACAGCCGCGGGAGCCGTTTCGGCGAAGTAGCGGCGGCCGAGCCACAGCGCGAGCTGCACCAGCAGTATCAGCACGGGCACCTCCACGAGCGGTCCGATGACCGC